>NZ_JBVILC010000005.1:416478-420095 GCF_055580545.1 Streptomyces sp. NPDC031670
TCGCCCCCCCCCCAGCCACACCGACTATCACGTCCGCCCTCCCCCCCCCCCCCCCCCCCCCCCCCCCCCCCCCCCCCCCCCCCCCCCCCCCCCCCCGCCCCCCTTGCTTCCCTCACGCCTCTCCGGCACACAAAACGGCCCGTTCACCGCAACGTCCTTGCGGTGAACGGGCCGTCCGCCGTCGAGCCGTCCGCCCGACCGCCGGCCGTCGGGGGTGCCGGCCGGCACCAGCAGCTGTACGGGGGTGATCAGCTGTTGGGGTCGGCAACCTGGCCGATGGCCACGTGCAGACGGTTCCACAGGTTCGCGGTGGCGACCGAGAGGACGATCGCCGCGAGCTGCTGCTCGTTGAAGTGCTTGGCCGCGTCGTTCCACACCTCGTCCGAGACCGCGTCCTCACGGTCCGCGAGGCGGGTCACGGCCTCGGCGAGCGCCAGGGCAGCGCGCTCGGCGTCCGTGAAGTACGGGGTGTTGCGCCAGGCGGCCACGGCGAACAGGCGCTCGTCCGAGGTCTCGCCGGCGGCCTTGGCCAGACGCGGGTGACGGTCCGCGTTGGCGCCGTCGCCGTTGATCTGGCTCGCCCGCAGATGCAGCAGCTCAAGCAGTTTCACATCGACGCCGGGGACTTCCTTGCTGGCCTTTCCCAGCGCCACCAGAGCGTCAATGGCACCGGGAACGACAAAAGCAGGGTGCTTGGCCCGAGCAGTCATGATTTGCTCTCCTCAAAAAGATTCACGTAAACGCCGAACACTTCACACGGAAAACCGCGACGTCGGACGCCGACCGGCCCTGCCAGAACATCCACACCGGTCGGCTTCCTCCGTCACAGCTATGACGAAACGTGGCGCGTGAATGTGACGGGTGCCGGGTGTGACCCACGCCACATCGGAGCGGTGGGCACGTCTGTGCGCTGGGCGCTTGCCTAAGGACGGCGTAAGATCCGGATCCCGGGGCACCAGAAGTACGGGGTGGGCGCGGGAGCGGGAGCAGGGCGGGGGCGGGGCGCAGAGCCCGGAAAATCCGCCACATCCGGCGGTTCTTTACCCAGAGTCGAGTGGCTTCAATCCGAGCCCAATTCGCGATTGCTACAGGATTTTGACACCGCCGTCAGTTCTTTGACAGGTACGTCAGATCGGCCACAGACGGGCTTGCCGCGACGGGTGGGTTCGGGCACATGATCAAAGCGGGTTGCCGCCGAGGCCTGCCAGCCGCGCGGACACTTCCGACCCGAATACCCTTACCCCCCGTATTTCCCGACTCTGGGGAGAAACATGGACATCGAAGTGCTGGGTGCACTGTCGGTGCGGAAGAACGGGTTATCGATCGCGCCCACTGCCCCGAAGCCGCGGCAGGTGCTGGCCCTCCTCGCGCTCCACTCCGACCAGGTGGTGCCGCTGGCGACGCTGGCAGAAGAACTCTGGGACGACACCCCGCCGCGCAGTGCCCGTACCACCGTGCAGACGTATGTGATGCAGCTCCGCGAGCTGATCGGCGAGGCGCTGGCCCGCCGGGACGGCGAGCGCCGCAGCCCCAAGGACGTCCTCGTCACCCTGCCCGGCGGCTACCGCCTGGAGACCGAGGACGGCGAGGGCACCGTGGACTTCCGCGAGTTCGAGCGGCGCGCCACGGCCGGTCACCGCGCCATGGACGTGGGCGACCACGAGGGCGCCGCCCGGCTGCTGCGCGAGGCGCTCGCCCTGTGGACCGGGCCCGCCCTCACCGGCGTCCACCAGGGCAGCCGGCTGAGCACCGAGGCCGAACGGCTGGAAGAGGCGCGGCTCGCCGCCCTCGACCGGCGCATCGAGGCCGATCTGCGCCTGGGCCGCCACCGCGAGCTGCTCTCCGAGCTGACCGTCCTGGTCAGCCGCTATCCGATGCACGAGGCGCTGCACGGCCAGTACATGCTGGCGCTGCACCGCTCCGGGCGGCGCAGCGAGGCGCTCGGCGCCTACCAGCGGCTGCGCGCGACCCTCGTCGCCCGGGCGGGCCTGGAGCCCTCGGCCGCGCTCGGCCGGCTCCAGATGGCCATCCTCGCCGCCCGGCCCGGCTCGCCGGTGCCCGACAGCGCCGCCGCCGACCGGTTCGCCGCCCGCGCGAGCTGATCCCCGACGCACACGCCCCCGGCGGCCAGGCCCCGGGGGGAGACAACGATGTCCCGGCGCACCCCCGCCTTTTCCATCCGAGAGGAAGCCGTGAAAATCCAGGTCCTGGGCCCCTTGAGTGCCGAAGTGAACAGAGTCTCCGTCGTTCCCACGGCGGGCAAGCCCCGTCAGATCCTCGCGCTGCTCGCCCTGTACCCCGGGCGCGTCATCCCCGTACCGACGCTGATGGAGGAGATCTGGGGCACCGACCTGCCGCAGAGCGCGCTGACCACCCTCCAGACGTACATCCTCCAGCTGCGGCGGCGGCTGGCCGGGGCCATGGGGCCCGATGCGCATGTTTCGGCCAAGGATGTTCTGGCCACCCGCTACGGCGGCTATCTGCTCCAGATCCCGTCCGAGGCGGTCGACGTCCACACGTACGAGCAGTTGGCGGCGGAGGGCCAGCTGGCGTTCGACGAGGGCCACAACGAGCGGGCGGCGGACTGCTTCCGGCGCGCGCTCGACCTGTGGGAGGGTCCCGCCCTGGTGGACGTGCGGGTCGGGCCGATCCTCGACATCGAGGTGATGCGCCTGGAGGAGAGCCGGCTGGTGGTGCGCGAACGCCGCATCGACGCCGACTTACGTCTCGGGCGGCACGCCGAACTCACCGCCGAACTCACCGATCTGATCGCCCGTCACCCCCAGCACGAGGGGCTGCACTCGCAGGCCATGGTGGCCCTCTACCGCTCCGGGCGGCAGGCCACCGCGCTCGATGTGTACCGCAAGCTGCGCGGGCGCCTCATCGAGGACCTCGGTGTGGAGCCCTCGCCGCAGCTCCAGCGGCTGCACCAGGCGATCCTCGCCGTCGACCCCCAGCTCGACGTCGTCGCGGGCCCCCGCCGCACCTCCACCTTCGACCTGTACGCGGCCTGATCCCGGCCGTGTGCAACCCGGGCGGCTCGCCGTGCCGCCCCCGCACGGCCATCCTCGAACAGCCCGTGCTCGTATCCATGCGAAGGGGGAGCAGATGTACGAGAACAGGGAAGACCGGGAAGATCATGAGTTTCGGCCGGGTGACCTCGCCGCCGTCGCTCCTCCGCTCCGGCTCGCCGGCGCGGAGGAGGACGACGTCGAGTTGAACATCATCCGGGGAATCGACTGACCGCCCCGACCGTGACGGGCACGGCCGCCGCCTCGTGGGGCGCGACGGCCGTCCCGTACGTCCGCACCCGTTCAGTTCTCCGTGCCGAACCAGCGCTCCAGCGCCTCGCGGAGCTTGCCGCCGTCCGGCGCGGTCCAGGCCACGTGTCCGTCGGGGCGCAGCAGGACGGCCTCGGGGTCGTCGCCCGCGGGGCCCCGGGCGGGGACCCAGTCGCCGGTGACCACGTCGACGCGGTCCGCCCAGCCCTGGGCGAGCTCGGCCGCCTCGCGCGAGTCGCCGGTGGTGATGAGGACACCGCGCGCGCTGTGCAGCAGCTCCGCGACCCGGACCCGGCCGCCGTCGGCACGCTCGATCTCGCGGTCCGGCGAGAGGCG
>NZ_JBVILC010000006.1:0-337955 GCF_055580545.1 Streptomyces sp. NPDC031670
GGGGACCAAACATGGTGGTGTCCTTTCCACCCCCCCCCCCCCCCCCCCCGTTCCCCCCCCCCCCCCCCCCCCCCCCCGGCCCGTACCCGTGCCGGTGCCCTAGTGGGCGCCGACTCCGCTGAGGGACTTGACCTCCAGCTCGGCGTACTTGCCGGCGTCCGGCTCCTCCTTGGACAGGAGCGATCCGATCAGGCCGAGCAGGAAGCCGACGGGGATCGAGATCAGGCCGGGGTTCTCCAGCGGGAACCAGTGGAAGTCCATGCCCTTGAACATCGACGTCTTGGGGTTGCCGGAGACGACCGGTGAGAACAGCACGAGCACGACCGCCGTGGTGAGGCCGCCGTAGATCGACCACAGCGCGCCCTGGGTGGTGAAGCGCTTCCAGAAGAGGCTGTAGAGGATGGTCGGCAGGTTGGCGGAGGCGGCGACCGCGAAGGCGAGCGCCACCAGGCCGGCGACGTTGAGATCGCGGGCGAAGGCGCCGAGCGCGATGGCGACGGCCCCGATGAGGACGGTGGCCCAGCGCGCCGCCCTGACCTCCTCCTTCTCGGTCGCCTTCCCCTTCCGGATGACGTTGGCGTAGATGTCGTGCGCGAAGGAGGACGAGGAGGCGAGGGTGAGGCCCGCGACGACCGCGAGGATGGTGGCGAAGGCGACCGCCGAGATCACCGCGAGCAGGATCGCGCCGCCGTTGGAGCCGCTGCCGCCGCCGATCTCCAGGGCCGCCAGGGGCGCGGCGGTGTTGCCCGCCGGGTTGGAGGCGATGATGTCACCCGGCTTGAGCAGGGCCGCCGCGCCGAAGCCGAGCACGATCGTCATCAGGTAGAAGGCGCCGATGATGCCGATCGCCCAGTTCACCGACTTACGGGCGGCCTTGGCGGTGGGGACGGTGTAGAAGCGGATCAGGATGTGCGGCAGTCCCGCGGTGCCGAGCACCAGGGCGAGGCCGAGCGAGATGAAGTCGAGCTTGGAGGTGCCGGTCTTGCCGTACTTGAGGCCCGGCTCCAGGAAGGCGCTGCCCTTGCCGCTGTTCTCGGCGGCCTTGCCGAGCAGGTCGGAGAGGTTGAAGTCGAACTTCAGCAGGATCAGGAAGGTGATCAGGATGGTGCCCGCGATGAGCAGGACCGCCTTGACCATCTGGACCCAGGTGGTGCCCTTCATCCCGCCGATCGTCACGTACACGATCATGAGGACGCCGACCAGGGCGACGATGAGGACCTTGCCCGCGTCGCTGGTGATGCCGAGCAGCAGCGAGACCAGCACACCCGCGCCCGCCATCTGCGCCAGCAGGTAGAAGATCGAGACGACGATGGTGGAGGTGCCGGCCGCCGTCCGTACGGGCCGCTGGCGCATCCGGTAGGCGAGGACGTCGCCCATGGTGTAGCGGCCGGAGTTGCGCAGCGGCTCGGCGACCAGGAGCAGGGCCACCAGCCAGGCGACCAGGAAGCCGATGGAGTAGAGGAAGCCGTCGTAGCCGAAGAGCGCGATGGCGCCGGCGATGCCGAGGAAGGACGCGGCGGACATGTAGTCGCCGGAGACCGCCAGGCCGTTCTGGAAGGCGGTGAACTGCCGGCCGCCCGCGTAGAAGTCGGCCGCGCTCCTGGTCTGACGGCCCGCCCAGACGGTGATGACCAGGGTCGCGACGACGAACACCGCGAACAGGGTGATGATCAGTGGCCGGTGTTCGCTGGTGGCGGTCGCCGCGAGCGGGAGGTGGCTGTAGGGGGCGCTCATGCGTCGGCCTCCATGCGGGACTTGATGGCCTGGGCGCGGGGGTCGAGCTTGGTGGCGGCGTAGCGCGCGTAGAACCAGGCGATGAGGAAGGTGGTGAGGAACTGGGCGAGGCCGAAGACCAGGGCCACGTTGATGTTGCCGAACAGCTTGTGGCCCATGAAACCGCCCGCGTAGTTGGACAGCAGGACGTACAGCAGGTACCAGGCGATGAAGGCGACGGTGAGCGGGAACGCGAACCGGCGGTGGGTGCGGCGCAGTTCGGCGAACTCCTCGCTCGCCTGCATCTCGACGAACTTGTGGGTGGGGGGCTGGGCGGGGTGCGTGTCGATACCGCTTTCGGGCGGTGGCACGTCGGTGGCCACGGAGTCTCCTCGTGATGCGGGTGCGGTGGGGATGGACGGCAAGGGGGACCTCACTGTCGGGGACGGGTGATGGCGGTCCCCCTGACAACGGCACGGAGGCCGTCGCGACTCGGTTCAGACCGGCCGTTTTTCTCCGGGACCGCCGCACGGACGGGTGCCCTGGCCGTGCGCGGCGGCGTCCGGTGCGATGTTCTCGGAGCAACCCGCCCGAATTCATTGATGGGCCCGCATGATCAGCGATAGCTTCGCTGGTCATGTACCCGTCCACTCGTGACCCGCGGGTGGACGGCTCTCACGGATGATGTGGAGAACCCATGGCTCATCTGGGATCCGGACGGCGGCGGGCCCTCGCGCTCCCCGCCGGCCTGGCGCTCACGGCCTCGCTCGGCTTCCTCCCGACGGCCACGGCCTCGGCCGCGCCCGCCCCGGCCGCCGACGGACCGAACCTGTCGTACGTCGTCAACACCACGGGCGGACACGGCACTTCGGCCCGGGTGCGCAACGCGATAGCGAAGGCGGGCGGCACGGTCGTCGTCAGTTACGACCGGATAGGCGTGGTCGTCGCACACTCCACCAACCCCGCGTTCGCGCAGGAGATACGCCGGGCCAGGGGCGTCTCCTCGGCCGGTGCCACCCGCACCACGCCGCTGACGGCGCAGGCCACCACCGAGGAGGGCACCACCCAGGCCCTCACCCCGGCCGAGGCCGCGAAGGCGAAGGCGGCTGCCGCGCCCGGTCAGGAGCCGCTGGAGGCCAACCAGTGGGACCTGCGGGCGATCGGCGCCGACAAGGCCGCCAAGATCTACCCGGGCAGCCGCCGGGTCACCGTCGGCGTCATCGACACCGGGGTCGACGACACCCATCCGGACCTCGCCCCCAACTTCTCCGCCTCCCAGTCGGCCAACTGCGTGGGCGGTGTCGCCGACACCTCGCCGGGCGCCTGGCGGCCGTACGTGGGCGGCAGCGACCACGGGACGCATGTCGCGGGCGAGATCGCCGCGGCCCGCAACGGGATCGGCGTCGCGGGCGTCGCACCCGGGGTGAAGGTCGCGGGGATCAAGGTCGCCGAGCAGGGCAGCGGGCTGTTCTTCACCGAGGCGGTGGTCTGCGGGTTCGTCTTCGCCGCCGAGCACCACATCGACATCACCAACAACAGCTATTACGTGGACCCCTGGTACTTCAACTGCAAGAGCGACCCGGACCAGAAGGCCCTGCTCGACGCGGTGACCCGGGCCAGCAAGTACGCCGAGCACAAGGGCGTCCTGAACGTGGCGGCGGCCGGCAACGAGAACTTCGACCTCTCCAAGCACGCCCTCACCGACACCACCAGCCCGGACGACCAGCCCGCCCCGCACCCGACGGTGACCGTGGACCCGGCCAAGTGCCCGGACATCCCCGCCCAGTTGCCGGGTGTGGTCACGGTCTCGGCGACCGGCGTGCGGAACGTCAAGTCGTACTACTCCAGCTACGGCCTCGGCCAGATCGACGTGGCGGCGCCCGGCGGGGACAAGTACCAGATCCCGGACACCCCGGACAAGAACGGGCGCATCCTGGCGACGCTGCCGGGCGGCCAGTACGGCTACAAGCAGGGCACGTCCATGGCCACCCCGCACGTCGTCGGCGTCGCCGCGCTGCTGAAGTCCAAGCACCGCTGGGCGTCCCCGGCCGACCTGCGGGAGATGCTCAAGGAGCAGGCCGTCAACCCCGGCTGCCCCACCGGTCTGTACGACCCGGACGGCAACGGTGTCCAGGACTCCACCTGTGAGGGCGGCAGGCACGTCAACGGCTTCTACGGCCACGGCGTCGTCAACGCGCTGAGCGCGGTCACCGAGTAGCACGACGACCGGCGGGCGCGGCCCCCAGCGGTCGCGCCCGCCGCGGAGTTCCTTCCCGTACGTACCGAGACATCCGTCAGTCACATGGAGAACCCATGACGTCGCACCTCTCCCGTACGCACCTCTCCCGCAAGAACCGCGCCCTCGCCGTCTCCGTGGTGATGGCGACCGCCGCCGCGCTCGCGGTCCTGCCGGGCACCGCGTCGGCCGCGCCCGGCGGCGGCGCCGCGCAGGCCGTCCCTGCCGAGGCCTCCTCGCTCAGCTATGTCGTCAACCTCCGTAAGGGATACGGGCACGCCGACAAGGTCAGAAGGGCGATCACGGCGGCCGGGGGCACGGTCGTCCAGTCCTACGACCGGATCGGCGTGATCGTCGCCCACTCCGCCGCCCCCGGCTTCGCGCAGGCCATGCGGGCGGTACGGGGTGTGGAGTCGGCCGGGGCGACCCGGACCGCGCCGCTGCCCGCGCAGACGACCACCGACGTCGGCACGCCCAGGGAGCTCAGCGCCGAGGAGGTCCGGGCCGCGAGCGCCGGGGCGACGGCGGGCGAGGACCCGCTGGAGCCGCTCCAGTGGGACCTGAAGGCCATCAAGGCCGACAAGGCGCACGAGAAGACCCTGGGCAGCTCACGGGTGACCGTGGGCGTCATCGACACCGGCGTGGACGACACCCACCCGGACATCGCGCCCAACTTCGACCGCTCCAAGTCGGTGAGCTGCATCGGCGGGAAGCCGGACACCACCGACGGAGCCTGGCGGCCGTTCACCACCGGCGGCTCCCCGCACGGCACCCATGTCGCGGGGGAGATAGCCGCGGCGAAGAACGGCGTCGGTGTCACCGGCGTGGCGCCCGGAGTGAAGGTCGCCGCGATCAAGGTCTCCACCCAGGGTGGCAGCTTCTTCTATACGGAGGCCGTCGTCTGCGGCTTCATGTGGGCCGCCGACCACGGCATCGACGTCACCAACAACAGCTATTACACCGACCCCTGGTACTTCAACTGCAAGACCGACCCGGACCAGAAGGCGCTGGTCGAGGCGATCACTCGGGCGAGCCGGTACGCCGAGTCCCGGGGCACGGTCAATGTGGCGGCGGCCGGCAACGAGAGCTACGACCTCGCGGCCGACTCGATCACCGACCCGGCCAGCCCCAACGACTCCACCCCGGGCGACCGGACGGTCGACCCGCGCACCTGCCTCGACATCCCCACCCAGCTGCCGGGGGTCGTCACGGTCGCCGCGACCGGGGCCAAGGGCCTGAAGTCCTCGTTCTCCAACTACGGCCTGGGCGTGATCGACGTGGCGGCGCCGGGCGGCGACTCCACGGCCTACCAGCCGCCGCAGGCCCCGGCCACCAGCGGGCTGATCCTCGGCCCGGTGCCCGGCGGCAAGTGGGCGTACATGGCGGGCACCTCGATGGCGACCCCGCACGTGGTGGGCGTGGCCGCGCTCCTCAAGTCGGCGCACCCGCACGCGCCCGCCTGGAAGATCAAGGAACTCCTGAAGGAGGGCGCGGACCCGACCGCCTGCCCCGTCCCGTACGACATCGACGGCGACGGCAAGGCGGACGCGGTCTGCGCGGGCGGCAGGCACCACAGCGGGTTCTACGGGGCGGGGATCGTCAACGCCCTCCGCGCGGTGCGCTAGGACGCACCGGGGCCGGGCGGGAGGCCGCCCGGCCCCGGCGGGCCGCGCTACGGCTTGATCAGCACCTTCAGGGCCGTGCGCTCGTCCATCGCCTGGTAGCCGCCCGGGACCCCGTCGATGCCGACCGTGAGGTCGAAGACCGGGGAGGGGTCGACGGCGCCGGACAGGACGTCCGGGAGCAGCTCGGGGATGTAGGCGCGGACCGGGGCGACGCCGCCGCGCAGCGCGATGTTGCGGTCGAACATCACGCTCAGGTCGAGACCGGTGCCGCTGCCGTGCGGGACGCCCACGTACCCGATGGCGCCGCCGTCGCGGGTGATCTCCACGGCCGTGCGCATCGACTGCTCGGTGCCGACCGCCTCGATCACCGCGTGCGCGCCCTGGCCCCGGGTCAGCTCGCGCACGGCGTCGACGGCGGCCTCGCCGCGCTCGGCGACGATGTCCGTGGCGCCGAAGATCCGCGCGATGTCGGTACGGGCCTGATGGCGCCCGAGGGCGATGATCCGCTCGGCGCCGAGCCGCCGGGCGGCCAGGACTCCACAGAGGCCGACGGCCCCGTCCCCGACGACGGCGACCGTGGAGCCGCGCCGCACCCCGGCGCCGACGGCCGCGTGGTGGCCGGTGCCGAGCACGTCGGAGAGGGCGAGCAGGGCGGTGAGCAGGCGCTCGTCGGAGGCCGCGTCGGCGGGCAGCCGCACCAGCGTGCCGTCGGCGAACGGCACCCTGACCGCCTCGCCCTGGCCGCCGTCGGAGCCCACCGAGCCCCAGAAGCCGCCCTGCGGGCAGGACGTCTGGAGCCCCTCGGCGCAGTACTCGCACGAGCCGTCGGACCACACGAAGGGCGCGACCACCAGGTCCCCGGTCCGGAACCCGGTCACCTCCGGGCCCGCCTCCTCGACCACACCGAGGAACTCGTGCCCGATGCGCTGCCCGGGCTGCCGTGCGGACTCGCCCCGGTAGGCCCACAGGTCGCTGCCGCAGATACAGGCCCGCAGCACCCGCACGACCGCGTCGGTGGGGAACTGGACCACGGGGTCGGGCACGTCCTCCACCCGGATGTCGTGGGGGGCGTGGATGACGGTGGCGCGCATGGGGCAGATCCTTGCTGGTCAGTCGGGGTGCGTACGGAAACGGCCGTACGGGGAGTCCGTCTCTCACCGTACGCCTGTGCCGCCGGTGGCCGCCCGCCGAGAGGCCCGCGGATCACCCGGCGGCCGGCGCCGCCACCGGCGTAGGATTCCCTCCTCCGGGCCCTGGGGAGGTCAACCGCCGTGTCAGGCATGGAAGTCGCGTTCTTACGGCTGGCCGGGACGGTGGCCTCCACCGTCGCCAAGTCGCTCCTGAGCCCGAGGCCCGGCGCGGGCCTGGTGGCCGCTCCCGTCCGCCCGCTGCCGCGGCCCGCCTCCCCGGAGCGGCTGGCGAAGGTCCTGGGGCGGCGCCTCGCCGACGCGTACGGCGCACTGCCGGAGCACGAGCGGACGGCGGCGGCCGAGGCCGTGGCGGACGCGTTCGCGGCGGCGGGCGAGCTCACTCCGGCATACCTGTTCTCCCTCGGCCTGGACCCCGAGCGGCTGCGGGCCGGGCTCCGCCGCCCGCACCCGGGTCCGGGCGAGGCGCTCTACGACGAGCTGCTGGGGCTCTGCTGCGCCCATGTGGTCGAGCAGCTGACCGCGCACCCCGCGTTCGCCGCCCGGGCGGCGGTGGAGCAGGCGCGCGCGGCGGGGCGGACGCACGCTCTGATGACGGACGTACGCGACCGGCTCGGCCCGCGACCACAGGCGGCGGCCCTGAGCTTCGAGGAGCGGTACGCGGCCTATGTGACCGAGACGCACGGGCGGCTGGAGCTGTTCGGGCTGACCCTGGGACGCTCGCGCGGCGAGTGGGCGCTCGACACGGCCTACATCAGCCTCGCGGTGAGCGGGGAGCGCGCGGACTTCGGCCCGGCCCGGGGCGACCAGGCCGCGGTCAGGGCCGAGCAGGCGCTCGCGGGAGCCGACCGGCTGGTGCTGCGGGGCCCCGCCGGTTCCGGCAAGAGCACCCTGGTGCAGTGGCTGGCCCTCAACGCGGCCCGGCGCACCTTCACCGGCGAGCTGGCGGACTGGAACCGCTGCGTCCCCTTCGTGCTGCGGCTGCGCGCCTTCACCCAGGCCGACGCACTCCCCCTGCCCCACGAGTTCCTGCGGGCGGCCGGGGTGCCGCTGCACGGGGCGGCGCCCGCCGGCTGGGCGGAGCAGGTGCTCGCGGAGGGCCGCGGCCTCGTACTGGTGGACGGCGTGGACGAGGTCCCCGTACGGCTGCGCCACCGCACCGAGGCCTGGCTGAAGTCCCTGATCGCCGCCTTCCCCCACGCCCGGTACGTCGTCACCACCCGCCCCTCCGCGGTGCCCGTGGACTGGCTCTCCCGGCAGGACTTCGCGGCCCACTCGCTGCTGCCGATGGACCGCGACGACATCCGCACCTTCGTCGGCCACTGGCACGACGCCGCGCGCGGCGAGTGCCTGGGCCCCGCCGAACGCGCGCGGCTCGCCACGTACGAGACGTCCCTGCGGCAGGCCGTCGGCAGCCGCCGCGACCTGGGCCGGCTGGCCACCAACCCGCTGATGTGCGCCCTGCTGTGCGCGCTCAACCGGGACCGCCGGATGCAGCTGCCGCGCGCCAGGAAGGAGCTGTACGACGCGGCCCTGGACATGCTGCTCGTACGGCGGGACACGGAACGTGAGATCGCGGGCGTGGAGGGGGTCGAGCTGACCCGCGAGGAGCAGACCGCGCTCCTCCAGCGCCTGGCGTACTGGCTGATCCGCAACGCCCAGGTCGAGGCCGAGCAGGGCGAGGCCAGGGAGATGATCGCCGACTGGCTCACCGCGATGCCGCAGGTACGGGGTACTCCGGAGCAGGTCTTCGCGCATCTGCTGATCCGCAGCGGCCTGCTGCGCGAACCGGCCCCCGGGACGGTCGGGTTCGTGCACCGCACCTTCCAGGACTACCTGGGCGCGAAGGCGGCGGTGGAGTCCCGCGACTTCGGTGTGCTCGCGGCCAACGCGCACGACGACACCTGGGACGACGTGGTCCAGATGGCGGTGGGCCACGCGCGCGCGGACGAACGCGCCCGTCTGCTCAAGCAGTTGCTCCGGCGTGCCGACCGGGCACCGAAGCTGCGCCACCGGCTGGTGCTGCTGGCGGCGGCGTGCCTGGAGCACGCACCCGAACTGGACCCGGCGGCCCGCGAGTCGGTCCAGTCCCGGACACGGGAGCTGCTGCCGCCGCGTTGTCTGGACGACGCGGAGGAGCTGGCGAAGGTGGGGGAGCTGGTGCTGGGGCTGCTCCCCGGACCGGAGGGGCTTGATGAGTACGAGGCGGGGGCGGTGGTGCGGACGGCTGCGGCGATCAGGGGGGATGCGGCCTTGGAGGTGATCTCCCGGTTCCGGGGCGACGGGAGGTGGCGTGTCGCCGAGCAGGTCTCCAGCGCCTGGGGGGCGTTCGACACGGAGGAGTACGCGCGCGAGGTGCTGGCGGCGGGGGCTTGGGACGAGGTGTTTCTGACCGCCACGACGCAGGAGCAGCTCAAGGCCCTGCGGCTGGTGCCTCAGGTTCGTCTCGTTTATTTGACCGGCAGCCACGCGGATCTCACCCCGCTGGTCGAGGTCCCGGAAGTGGAACGAGTCTCTCTCTACGGCAACCTCGATCTCACCGATCTCAGCCCCCTGGCATCGCTTCCGCAGCTGAAGTGGCTGCACCTGAACCGGTGTTCGTTGGTGCGGGATCTGACACCGGTCGCCAGGCCAGGACTTGAACGCATCGCCCTCACCATGCTCCATCCCGACCTCTGCCTGGCACCCCTTCGGGAGGCTGACGACCTCACAGCCGTTTCGATCGGCCATCCCGCGCTCATCGAGAGTCTTCGCGAACTGCCCCTGGGCCCTCGGTTGACCACCCTGGTGCTTCAGCGCCAGATCCGCTACGCGAGTCTCGACGGGATCGACCGCTGGCCGCTCCTCACCGAACTGACACTCGCTGGGCAGTCGCAGCTACGAGAACTATGCGGGATGCCAGACGTGCTCGGACGGCTGACCTACCTGGGCCTGCGCCAGCTCGATCCTCTCGATCTGGGCACACTCACCAACGCCACTCGGCTCCAGAGCCTGTCCTTGGGCGACTGCACACTCCCGGACGGCTTGGGCCCGTTGCGTGAACTGCCCCGGTTGAGCAGAGTCTCTGTCTTCGGGGCAGCCACGGGAGCCCCGCTCGACCTCTCGCCTCTGGCCGACCTGCCCGGTCTCACCCTTCAGGTTCCCGACGACATGCCCCTCATCGGCGCCGACCGCATCCCCCCAGAACGCCTACGCCGAACCCGCACCCGCCCCTGACCCCCCTCAAACCCCCGCCGCCCCCAACGCCACCCCCGCCGCATACGTAACCCCCATCGCCACCGCACCCCCGCCCACGTTCCGCAGCACCGCCGCCCCCACCGGCGCGGAGCCCAGGCGGGCGCTCCACCAGCCCGTCAGGGTCAGGGCGGCCAGGACCGAGCCGACCGTCACGTACAGGCGGACCGGGGACGGGGGCAGGACGATGGCCAGGAGCGGGAGCAGCGCGCCTGCGGTGAAGGCCAGGAAGCTGGCGCCCGCCGCGTGCCAGGGGTTGGCCAGTTCGTCGGGGTCGATGCCGAGCTCCACGCGCGCGTGGGCGCGCAGGGCGTCGCGCTCGGTGAGCTGCTCCGCCGCCTCCCGCGCCAGTTCGGCGCTGAGGCCGCGGTCCTCCAACAGGCCGGTCAGCTCGTCGAGTTCGGCCTCCGGCTCCTCCCTCAGCTCGCGCCGCTCCATCGCCAGCGCGGCCTTCTCGGAGTCGCGCTGGGTGGACACGGAGACGTACTCGCCCGCCGCCATCGACATCGAGCCCGCGAGCAGGCCCGCGAGGCCGGCCGTCAGCAGGGCGGAGCGCTCCTCCGTCGCGCCGGCCACGCCGACGACGAGGCCCGCCGTGGACACGATGCCGTCGTTGGCGCCCAGGACCGCCGCCCGCAGCCAGTTCAGGCGTGTTCCGAGGCCGCCCCGGTGGGCCTCGTCGTGGCCCTCGGCCGTCTCCGCTTCCGTCATGCGGCGAAGGGTCTCACCCCCCGCCTCACCACACCCGTACCGACCCGCCCCGCGCGAACACCGGGCTCGTCGCGTCCGCCGGGATCTCCTTCAGCGGCTCGGCGATCTCCTCCACGGTCGGGCCCACCTCCGCCGCGATCGGGTCCAGGAGCGACAGGTCGAAGCCGTAGACGCGGGCCGCGTTGCCGCCCACCATGGCGGCCACCTCCTCCGGCGGCAGTCCGGCGTAGGCGATCCGCAGGCCTTCGCGGGAGTATGGGGTGGTGCCCTCGTCGTGCGGGTAGTCGCTGCCCCACATGATCTTGTCGAGGCCGATCCGGTCGCGCAGGGGCACCTCGTGGGGGCGCATGAAGCTGGCGCCGACGTAGCAGTTCTCGCGCCAGACACGGCTGGGGCCCTTGCCCATGGACTCGGCCAGGCCGGCGCCGAACTTGGACTCCGCGGTGGCCGCCCGGGTCGCCGCCGACACCAGGCGCTCGTGGTAGTAGTCGAGCATGTCGATCACCCCGGGGATCCAGCCGGAGCCCTGCTCGGTGAGGATCAGTTTCAGCGCCGGGTGGCGGCGGAAGGCGCCGCCGAAGATGAGGTGCCACAGCGCGCGGTGCGAGAACCAGGTCGTCTCGACCATGAAGACGGCCCGGGCGGCGGGCTCCTCCCCCAGCGGCGGCGACGCGGAGCCGCCGTGGTGGTTGACCGGTACGCCGAGGTCCGCGCAGGCCGCCCAGATCGGGTCGTACACGTCCGAGTACAGCTCGGGCAGGCCCGAGCCGGGCGGGGCGCCGGGGAGCAGGATGCCGCCGGTCAGGCCCGCCTCCTTGGTCCGGTGGACCTCCGCCACCGCCGCGTCGACGTCACCCAGCAGGATCTGCGCGACGCCCGCCCGGCGGCCCGGCGCCAGCGCGCAGAAGTCGGCCAGCCAGCGGTTGTGCGCCCGCAGCCCGGCCCACCGCTGCTCCAGCTCCGCCCGGGTGGGCGCGGGCGCCAGCAGGGAGGCGGAGGGGAAGAACGGCGGGATGGTGTTGGGGAACACCACCTCCGCGACGATCCCGTCCGCCTCCAGCTCGGCCAGTCGGCGGGCGGAGTTCCAGTTGCGGTCGGCGGTGTCGGCGAGCAGGTCCTCGTACGGGTTGACGTAGGTGGCGGCCCAGGCGTCGAAGTCGTCGTGGTACCGCTTCTCCAGGTACGGCTTGTAGTCGAGGAGGTCGGCGCCCGCGTGGCAGTCGGCGGAGATCACCGTGTAGCGGTCGGCGTTCATGACACCCCCAGGGCCGGGAAGTCGTGGTCGGTCAGCCAGTGGCGCCCCACCTCCCGCGAGCGCGCCCAGGACGCCTCGACGGCCGACTGGTCCTCGCTCTGCCCGAGTTCGGCCGGGGTCGGGCCGATGCGGCGGGCCAGCGGGGCCAGCTTCGCGGTGTCGAAGCCGAAGACCTCCGCCGCCGCGAGGCCCAGCATCCGGCGCGTCTCGCTGACCGGGATGTCGTGGAACGTTCTGCGCAGCCACTCCCGGGTGTGCGGCCAGGTGCCCTCGGGGTGCGGGAAGTCGGAGCCCCAGAGGATGTTGTCGACGCCGATCTCGTAGCGCTGGGCCAGTTCGCGCCGCTTGGTGTTGGTGGCGCAGACGAAGATCTGGCGGTCCAGGTACTCGCTGGGCGGGCGCTTGAGTTCGGCGAACGGCGAGAGCTTCTTGCCGCCGTGCGCGCCCAGATAGAGCCGGTCCATGAACCACAGCAGGTTTGGCAGCCACCAGCAGCCCGACTCCGCCACCCCGAAGCGCAGCCCGGGGTGGCGCTCGAAGACGCCGGACCAGAGCAGGAACCACAGCGGCCGGGCGGGCCACCAGGTGACCTCGCTGACGTAGATGCCGAGGTGGTCGCCGTACTCGTGGCGGGGCGCGGCGCCGGAGTGGGTGAGGACCGGCATCGCGGTCTCGGCAGCTGCCGCCCAGACGGGGTCGTAACGGCGGTCGTGGTAGGGGGCCTTGTCCACCCACATCGAGGGGATCATCAGCGCGCCGAGCCCGGACTCCCTGGCCCGGTGGATCTCCGCGACCACCCGGTCGACGTCTGCGGTCACCGGCAGCAGGGCCACCCCGCAGTGCCGTGCCGCGTTGTCGGCGTCCCCGCCGACGAACTCGGCGAGCCAGCGGTTGTGCGCCTGGGCGCCCGCCATGCCGAGGTCGGGGTCCTGGTCGCCGGAGAGGCCGAGACCGACACCGAAGGGCGCGGCGGTGCGGCTGTCGACGGCGTCCGCGTCGGGGAAGACGACCTCTGCGGCCACCCCGTCCCCGTCGAGCTCCTTGAGCCGGCGGGCGGCGTCCCAGCCGCCCTGGAGGCCCTCCTCGTTGTCGGCGAACCACTTCTCGGCGAAGGCCTCGTTGCGGACGCCGAGCCGGGTCATCTCCTCACGGCGGCGCTCGCGCCCGTCGAGGAAGTCGTCGAAGTCCCGGTGGAAGCGGGAGTCGAGGTAGGGCCGGTACCGCTCGGTGGGGAGCCCGGCGTGGCAGTCGGAGGAGATGATCAGATAGGGCTCGTGGTGCTCGCCTTCGTGGGTGCTGTTCTGCGGCATGGCGGATTCCTCTGTCCCTCAGTCCAGGATGAAGCTCTCCAGGTACGACGGGGCGGACCGGTCCAGCATCGAGCGCGCCCTCGCCCTGATCTGCCGGTCGCTGTGCTCGCTCGGCGGGAGCATCCAGAAGCGGTCGGCGGCGATGCCGTCGACGACCGTCGCGGCGACCTCCTCGACGGGGGTGAACGCGACCTCGTGCCCGGCCTCCCGCATCGCCGTCTCCCACTGGCCGAGGCTGCGGTAGGGCGCCCTGCGCGGGCGCTCCTTGGCGTACCGGGCGGGGCGGTTGCGGTGCGACTCCCACAGTCCGGTGCGCAGCATGTGCGGGCCGGGGAAGAGCACGGACGCGCCCACGCGCGCGTGCTCGGCCTTCAGATGCGCGTACAGCGACTCGGTCATGGTGACGACGGCGGCCTTGGTGACCGCGTACACGGACGCGGTGGGCAGCGGCGCGATCCCTCCGTCGGCGGAGGAGGTGTTGACGACGTGGCCGGGCTCACCGGAGGCGATCATGCGGGGGACGAACGCCTGGATGCCGTGGAAGACGCCCCACACGTTGACGGCGAAGGCCCATTTCCAGTCGTTGACCTCGTGCTCCCACATGCGTCCCTCGGCGCCCGAGCCGACGCCCGCGTTGTTGCACAGGACGTGGACGGCGCCGAACGTGTCGTACGCCGCGTCCGCGAGCTCCTGTACGGACGCGCGTTCAGAGACATCTACCACGCGCGCGTGGACTCTCGCCCCCTCAGCGCGCAGTTCCCCGGCCGCCTTCTCCAGGGCCGCCTCCTCGACGTCCGCGAGGACCACCCGCAGCCCCTCGGCGGCGAACCGGCGGGCCAGGGCGAGCCCGATCCCGCTCGCCGCGCCGGTGACGACGGCGACCTGTCCCTCGGCGAGGCGCATCACACGCTCCCCGCGGGCGGTCCGTCGAGGATCTGGGCCGGGTCGTCGTAGCGCTGGTGGATGTACGGCAACAGGTCGCGCGCGCTGACCCGTTCCGCCACCCGGCCCCGCTGGTCGGTGGTCTTCTCGCCGATCGTGATCTCCACGACGCGGCGCACGGGCAGGTCCGCCACGGGGTCGTACATGGACTCGCGCAGCACCACGTCGCCGGTGATCCGCTCCAGTCTGCGGACCTTCTCGTTGCGTACGCAGTGCACCAGCACCGGGTCCGCGTCGAAGCCCTCGCCGTCCACGGCGGGCAGGAACTTGAAGTAGAAGTCGACCTTCTCGGCCGGCTCCGGCAGCGGCAGCGCCCGGTCGACCGCGCCGCGCACCTCCACGAAGGCGATGCCGTGCCGGGCGAGCGCGGCCCGTACGACCAGGCCGTCGCGCTCGACGGTGACCTCGCCGAGCTTCTTCGGCTCGCCGAACACCTCCCGGCCGCCGATCAGCGCCCGCTCATGGGTCATCGGCATCACCAGCGGATACCAGCCGGGCTGCCCGTCGTGCACGGCCGAGACCGCCACGGAGCCCGCGCCGAGCGGATGGCCGGGCAGGTCGACCCGGCTGATATTGGCCCGTACGAGTGAATCCCCGGCGGGCTTGAGCGGCGGCGGCAGCACGGCCGCCACCGCGTCGGGGTCGCTCTCCCAGACGGCCACCACACCGGTGGACCAGATGTCGGGGAGACGTGAGCTCGCGGTGCGCGCGGCCCGGATCTCATCCTCGGTCCGCGCGCCGTACCGTACGCGTGCCATGGCGTACCACCCTTCCTGGGTCGTGCCTCGCAGTGCGGGTCCCCCGGGTTTGTAACACAGTTACACCGAGCCCGATGAAGGGTAAAGAGCCGTGCGGGAACCGGAGTTGGGAGGCGCGGGCAGTGACGCGTACGTCTCTGAGCCGTGAGGAGATCCTGGTGGCGGCCGGGGCCCTGGTCAGACAGCACGGCCCGGCCGCCCTGACCATGCGCAAGCTGGCGGCGGAGCTCGGCACCGCGGTCACCTCGATCTACTGGCACGTCGGCAACCGCGAGTCGCTGCTCGACGCGCTCGTCGAGCGGACCGTGCGGGAGCTGGGCGAGATCCGGCCGCGCGGGCGCACCCCGGCCGCCCGTATCGTCTCGGTCGCCACGGCGCTGCGCCGGGAGCTGCGCGCGCGCCCCCATCTGATCGCGATGGTCCACGAACGCGGCCTGACCGAGCGGATGTTCCTCCCCGCCCAGCAGGCGCTGGTCCACGAGGTGCACACGGCCGGGCTGCGCGGGACCTCGGCCGCGCGGGTGGTGCGGGCCGTCCAGTTCCAGGTCGTCGGCCATGTCCTGGTCGAGCGCTACCGCGAACGCGCCCCGGCCCAGCACCCCGGCGAGGAGGAGCTCTGGCACACCGCGCCCGCCGGGCAGGACCCGGAGCTCGCCCGCGCGCTGGCCCGGCCGCCGGACGCGGAACGGCTGTTCGCCGCCTCGGTGCGGGCCCTCGTGGACGGCCTGCTCGCACAGCCGCGTTGACGGGCGCCGGTCGGACTGTCAGTGCGGACCCGTATTCTCTGTGACCATGCTCGACGACCGTACGACAGCAGCAGCCACGTGGCCGGCCGCCTACCCGCAGGGGTACGCGGTCGTCGACGTGGAGACCACCGGCCTCGCCCGCGACGACCGGATAATCTCTGCCGCCGTCTACCGCCTGGACGCCCAGGGCAATGTCGAGGACCACTGGTACACGCTGGTGAACCCCGAGCGTGATCCGGGTCCGGTGTGGATCCACGGCCTGACCACCGACGTCCTCGCGGGCGCGCCGCTCTTCCCGGACATCGCCGGGGAGTTCGCCGAGCGGCTGGACGGGCGGGTCCTGGTCGCGCACAACGCGATCTTCGACTGGCAGATGATCGCGCGGGAGTACGCACGGGCGAAGAGCGCGGCGCCGGTGCGCCAGCGGCTGTGCACCATCGCGCTCTCCAAGGAGCTGGCGCTGCCGCTGCCCAACCACAAACTGGAGTCGCTGGCCGCGCACTACGGAGTGGTGCAGCAGCGCGCGCACCACGCGCTGGACGACGCGCGCGTGCTGGCCGAGGCGTTCCGCCCGAGCCTGCACCAGGCGGCGCGGGTGGGGGCGCGGCTGCCGCTGCTCGAATGCCGCCCGCTCACCGAGTGGTCGGACGGCCCGGCGGCCCCGCGCATCGGCTACCAGGCGACGGGGCCGTACGGACGGAGTTCGAGCTGGCGGCCCGCGCGCAAGCGGCCGGCGTGCCCGTACCCCAACCCCGGTCGCTACGAAGCGGACAAACCGCTCAAGCAGGGCATGCGGGTGGCGTTCTCCGGTGACACCTCCATCGACCGCGACCTCCTGGAGGACCGCGCGACCGAGGCCGGGCTGCACGTGGCGAGCAGCGTCTCGCGGCTCACCAGCCTGCTGGTGACCAACGACCCGGACTCGGCGACCTCCAAGACCGTCAAGGCGAAGGCGTTCGGCACCCCGGTCATCGACGAGGCGGCCTTCACCCAGCTGCTGCGGGACGTGGCTCCGGCAGACGGGTGACCGCCGGGCGTGCCGCCCGGCGTTACGGCGCGGCGCGCTCCACCCTGTGGCGCATGGCACGTTGCGAAGTCTGCGGGAACGACTACGGGATGTCCTTCGAGGTGCACGCGCAGGGCGCGGTGCACGTCTTCGACTGCTTCTCGTGCGCCATCCACCGCATGGCGCCCATCTGCGAACACTGCCGGGTCCAGATCATCGGCCAGGGCGTCGAGGTCGAGGGGCACTGGTACTGCGGCGGGCACTGCGCCCGAGCGGAGGGCCAGGTGGGCATCGTCGACAAGGTCTGACCCGCGTACCCCGACCCCCGTGAGAACACCCCGCGCCGGAGTTGTACCGTCGTGGGGTGTACCGCTTCCTGTTGTCCCGGCAGTGGGTGCTCGTCACCCTCCTCGCCCTCGTCCTCATCCCCACGATGATCGAGCTGGGCTTCTGGCAGCTGCACCGCCACCAGCACCGCGTGGCCCAGAACACCGTCATCGCGGACAACCTGAAGGCGAAGCCGGTCCCGGTGACCGAACTCACCTCCCCGGGCCACACCGTTCCGCACGCCCAGTACTGGCGCCGGGTCACCGCCACCGGCACCTACGACGCCGCCCACGAGGTCGTGGTGCGCCGCCGCACCGCCGCCGACGGCCGGGTCGGCTACCACGTCCTCACCCCGTTCGTCCTCGACGGCGGGCCCACCGTGCTGATCAACCGCGGCTGGGTGGCGGACAACGGCAGCCAGACGGAGTTCCCGCGCATCCCGGCCCCGCCCAGGGGCGAGGTCACGGTCACCGGACGGCTGATGGCCGACCAGACGACCGCGGCCAGCGGCATCAAGGACGTCAAGGGCCTGCCGCCCCGCCAGGTGATGCTGATCAGCAGCGCCCAGCAGCAGAAGGCGCTCGGCCGCCCGGTCCTGGGCGGCTACATCGAGCAGACCGCGCCCGAGCCCCCCGGCAACTCCCCCGAGCTGATCCCGGCCCCGGACCACTCCTCCATCGGGCCGCACATGGCGTACGCCGTCCAGTGGTGGCTGTTCACCGCCGGGGTCCCGGTCGGCTGGGTGATCCTGGTCCGCCGCGAGAAGCGCGACCGGGCCGAGGCCGCGGCGAAGGACGGGACGGCCGCGCCCGCGCCCGCGGCGGTCTGACACGCGCGCCGCCGCGCCCCCGCCCGCGCCTGTCGGAAGCGTCCGGCCGTACGGAGTGACGTACCTGTCTGATTGACAATTCCACCGGGCGGGAACACGCCAGAGCGTGACGCGACGCATCCAACGCATCGAGGACTACGCCCTCATCGGCGACCTCCAGACCGCCGCCCTCGTCGGCCGGGACGGCTCCATCGACTGGCTGTGCCTGCCGCGCTTCGACTCCGCGGCCTGTTTCGCGGCGCTGCTCGGCGACGACGACAACGGCCACTGGCGGATCGCCCCGGCGGGTGCCGGGGACTGCACGCGCCGCGCCTACCTCGACGACTCGCTCGTACTGGAGTCCGTCTGGGAGACCCGCGGCGGGACGGTACGCGTCCTCGACTTCATGCCCCAGCGCCACACCGCGCCCGATGTCGTACGGATCGTCGAGGGGATCAGCGGCAGCGTGGAGATGAGCTCCGTGCTGCGGCTGCGCTTCGACTACGGCCGGGTGGTGCCCTGGGTGCGCCGCGCCGACGGCCACCGGGTCGCGGTCGCCGGGCCCGACTCGGTCTGGCTGCGCACCGAACCCGAGGTCAAGACCTGGGGACAGCAGCTCAGCACCCGCTCCTCGTTCACCGTCGGCGCCGGCGAGAAGGTCGCGATGGTGCTGACCTGGCACCCCTCGCACGAGCCCCGTCCGTCGATAGTCGATCCGTACGAGGCGCTGGAGCAGAGCCTTGAGGACTGGCGCGAATGGGCCGGCAAGTGCCGCGACTGCGGTCCCTACCGGGACGCCGTCGTCCGCTCCCTGATCACCCTCAAGGCCCTCACCTACGCGCCGACCGGTGGCATCGTCGCCGCCCCCACCACCTCGCTCCCCGAGGAGATCGGGGGCGTGCGCAACTGGGACTACCGCTACTGCTGGCTGCGCGACTCGACGCTGACGCTGGACGCGCTGGTCTCGGCCGGCTACCTCGAAGAGGCGGCGGCCTGGCGCGACTGGCTGCTGCGCGCGGTCGCGGGCGACCCGGCCGACCTCCAGATCATGTACGGCCTCGGCGGTGAGCGGCGGCTGCCGGAGATCGAGCTGCCCTGGCTCAAGGGCCACCTGGACTCCGCGCCGGTCCGGATCGGCAACGCCGCCGTCAAACAGCTCCAGCTCGACGTGTACGGGGAGGTCATCGACTCCCTCCATCTGGCCCGCACCTCCGGTATGGCCGCCAAACGGCACACCTGGAACGTCGAACTCAGCCTGCTCGGCTTCCTGGAGGCGCGCTGGCGCGAGCCGGACGAGGGGCTGTGGGAGGTGCGCGGGGAGCGCCGCCACTTCGTGCACTCCAAGGTGATGGCGTGGGTGGCCGCGGACCGCGCGGTCAAGGCCCTGGAGTCGGACCCGTCCCGGCGCGGGGACGCGGAGCGCTGGCGGCGGATGCGGGACGAGGTGCACCGGGAGGTGTGCGAGAAGGGGTTCGACGCCGAGCGGAACACCTTCACCCAGTCGTACGGGTCCGTGGAGCTGGACGCGGCGACCCTGCTCATCCCCCGGGTCGGCTTCCTGCCGGGCGACGACCCGCGGGTGATCGGCACGGTCGACGCGGTCCGCGCCGAGCTGGGCCACGACGGCTTCGTACGCCGCTACACCACCGAGGGCGCCACGGTCGACGGGCTGCCCGGCGACGAGGGCACCTTCCTGGTCTGCTCGTTCTGGCTGGCCGACGCGCTGCGGCTGACCGGCCGCGAGAAGGAGGCGCGGGAGCTGTTCGACCGGCTCCTCGGGCTCCGCAACGACGTGGGGCTCCTCGCCGAGGAGTACGACCCGGCGGCCGGCCGGCAGCTGGGCAACTTCCCGCAGGCCTTCAGCCACATCGGACTGGTGGCGACCGCGATGGGGCTGGAGGCAGGATAGGCGCATGGATCTTGGACTGAAGGACCGCGTCTACGTCGTCACCGGCGCCTCCCGGGGCCTCGGCCTCGCCGCCGCGCGGGCGCTCACGGCCGACGGCGCGAAGACGGTGGTCAGCGGACGCGACGAGAAGGCGGTGACCGCGGCGGCCGGGGAGCTGGGCCCGAACGCGCTGGGCGCGGCCGTCGACAACGCCGACCCCGCCGCCGCCTCCCGGCTGATCGCCACCGCCCGCGAGCGGTTCGGCCGTTTCGACGGCGTGCTGATCAGCGTGGGCGGCCCGCCGCCGGGCTTCGTCGCCGACAACACCGACGAGCAGTGGCGCACGGCCTTCGAGTCGGTGTTCCTGGGCGCGGTGCGGATGGCGCGCACGGCGGCGGAGGAGCTGGACGAGGGCGGGGTGATCGGCTTCGTCCTGTCGGGCTCGGTCCACGAACCCATCCCCGGCCTGACCGTCTCCAACGGCCTGCGCCCGGGCCTGGCGGGCTTCGCCAAGTCCCTCGCGGACGAACTGGGCCCGCGCGGCATCCGCGTGGTCGGGCTGCTCCCGTCCCGCATCGACACCGACCGGGTGCGCGAGCTGGACGCCCTCTCCGGCGACGCGGAGGCGGCCCGCACGGCCAACGAGTCCCGGATCCCGCTGCGCCGCTACGGCACGCCCGAGGAGTTCGGCCGCACGGCCGCGTTCCTGCTCTCGCCCGCCGCTTCGTATCTGACGGGAGTGATGCTGCCGGTGGACGGCGGGGCCCGGCACGGGTTCTGAGACCGGCCGGCTTCTGGCGCCCGGCTCCGCGAGGCGGTAGGAACACCTCATGGCGGAGCCGGAGTTCACCACCCGGTACGACGAGGTGCTGGCCGCCTCGGCCGACGTCCTGGCCCTGGCCGAGGGGCTGGCCACCGCCCGGCCCGGCACCTACGGCTCGCCGGGTGTCGAGACGGGCGGCGCGGGTCCGGCGAAGGCTGGAGCGGGACCGGGGCGGTCCGCTGTGTTCCGGGGTCAGGTCACCCGGTGGGCCCGGTGCTTGACCGCGCGCATCCGGACCTCGGCCGGAAGGGCCGCGAGGCCCGCCGAGTCGCGGGCGTGGGCCAGGGACTCCGCGGTGAGGCGGGAGAGGGCTTCGGCGGGGGCCGCGTGGGGCTCCAGGAGCAGCGCCACGCGGGCCGCGGGGGTGGTGCGGCGGCCGTGCAGGGTCGCCTGGGCGCGGGCCACGCCCGGCAGCGCCTCCGCCTCGCCCGCCAGCACCGTCTCCAGCGCGCGGCCCCGCAGCAGCGCGCCCTCGCCGTCGCCCGAGTCCACCAGGACCTCGGCCAGCCGGGCCCGGCGCATCTGGGCGAGCAGCCACCACAGGGTGAGCAGGAGCAGGACGGCCAGCGCCGCGATCACCGTCGGCCACCACCAGCCGTGGTCGTGCCAGCGCTCCCGGCGGGCCCGGTCGAGCAGGACGTCGTGGGTGTCCGTCCACGGCCACCACGACGGGACCGGCAGACCGGCCCCGGCCGCGAGGACCGCGCCGCCCACCGCCGTCAGGGCCAGCCCGGCGAGGCCGATCAGCACCCGGTTCACCGTCCTGAGCATGGGTCACCTCTTCCTGGCGGCACGGCCCACATGTACGGAGAGCCCGGGCTGTCCGGCGAGCCCGAGCTCCTTGATGCCCGCGCCGAGCGCGGCGTCCAGGTCGGCCCGTACGTCGTCGAGTTCGCGGAAGTGCGAGACGGCCCGTACGGCGACCTTGGCGCGGCCCGTCCTGACCCGCACCGACTGCACACCCGGGACCTCCATCGCCCGGTCCCGCAGCACCAGCGCGGCGGCGGAGCGGTCGAGCCCGGCGCGCACGCCGGACGAGGTGCGCCGCATCGGCAGTACGTCCCGCAGCCCGGGTGTCAGCGCCAGCACGACCAGCCAGAGCCCGAGGGCCACCGCGACCCCGGCGCCGATGAGCACCACCACGTCGTCCACGGTGTGCCGGGCCAGCCAGTGCGCGAGCTCGCGGCGCCAGCGCATCGCGGGGCGGTCCGCGCGGACCGCCGCGATGTCGTACAGCAGGAGCCCGGACGCGGCCAGGACGACCAGGGCCACCAGCGTGGCGGGGATCCGCCGCGCGGACCAGAAGCGCCCGGCCCGGCTGCCCTCGCCCTCGGCGAGGACCGGTACGGGGTCGTAGGCGGCGGACGACCGCGACTGGTCGAGGCCGCCGTCGCCCGTCCCCGGGGTCTTCTCCATGACGACGGGCAGCGGCCGGGTGGCGCCGTCGTCACCGCCGTACGCGTCGTCCCGTCCCGGCCCGCCGGTCTCGCTCATGCGATCCTCCCCCGGTCACCCGTGTGCGCCGCGTGCAGGCGCTCGATCTGCACCGCCACCTCGGGCACCTCCATGCCCGCCAACGCCCTTACCCGATCGGCCACTTGCCGACGCACCGCGCCGCACTGGGCGCCGAGGTCGGAGGGGTAGCCGAGCTCCAGGCTGACCCGGACCCGGGCCACCTCCTGGTGCACCGTGACCGCCGCGTGGGGCGCGCTGCCGCCTTCAGGGGGCGTGCCCAGCGCCTCGCGCGCCGCCTGTGCGGCGATCTTCGCGACCACCCGGTCGGCGATCCGCGTCGCCCCGCGCTCGGCGGGCACGATCCGAGCCGGGGGCGTGGCCCGCGCGGGCGCGCCGGAGCCGTCGGACCCCGGCGACACCGTCGACACCGTCATCGGAGCGCGTCACCTCAGCCGGTCGCCGCGGTCCCGGGGACGGAAGAAGTCCCCGGGTTCGAGATCGCCCTCCAGGAACCTGCCCACCACGAACCCGATCGCGCCCAGCGCCGCGACCAGCAGGAACGCCCCGAATCCGCCGAAGTATCCGGCGAAGCCGAGCGCCATGCCGGCCACCAGTCCGATCACCGCCATGCTCATTCTGAGCTCCTCAGTCGCTCCTCGTCGGGGCCGGGCCGCACCGGGGCCTCACTGGAGCCGCGGCTCCGGCTCGTCCTCTTCCTCGTCCGGCAGTTTCACGTCACTCACCGCGATGTTGACCTCGACGACCTCAAGACCGGTCATCCGCTCCACGGCCGCGATCACGTTCTCCCGTACGGCACGGGCCACATCCGAGATCGACACGCCGTAATCGACGACGATCTCGATGTCGAGCGCCGTCTGGACCTCTCCGACCTCGGCCTTCACCCCGCGCGCCACCGCGGCCTTGCCGCCGCCCGGCACCCGGTCGCGCACCGCGCCGAACGTACGGGACAGCCCGCTGCCCATCGCGTGCACACCGTCGACCTCGCGGGCCGCGAGCCCCGCGATCTTCTCCACCACGCCGTCGGCGATGGTGGTGCGCCCGCGCGTGCCGGGGTCGCCTCCGCCACGCCTGGCGGGGGAACTCTTTCTCGTCCCGCCGATCCCGCCCTCGGACTCCCGGTCACCCGGGCCGGACATTTCGGGGCGGCTGCTTCCCATGGTGTCGCTCATCGCGTTCATCCCTTTCGGCTTTCCCCCTCCCCTCAGATGCCCACACTAAGCGCGGTTGCCCCGTCTCGCGCCCGGGATGCGGCAGGGTGGAGCAATGACCCCAGACGCATGGAGCACGGAGGTACGCCGCCGACTCGCCCTGGGCAGGCTGCTGCCGCTCGGGGACGCGGCGGACGGCGCGTGGGTGACGGAACGGGCGGCCGGGGCGGTGCTGCGGGCGGCCTGCGCGCCGGTGCCGGGCGTGGCCGTGACGTCCCTGCGCCTGTCCCTGGCGGACCCGGCGGCGGCCGGTGTCCCGGTGGTCGCGCCGCCGCCGAGCGGGCTGCCGCCCGGGGAGCTGCGGGCGGTGGCGGAGGTGGCGGTGTGGGGCGGGGACCGCCCTCGGACGGAGGAGGTACGGGAGGCGGTCCTTGCGGCGTCGCAGGTGCGCCTGGGCCTGCGCGTGTCCCGGGTCGACATCCGGGTGACGGCCCTGCTGGACACCCCCGCCACCCCGGCTCCCCCGACTCCCCCACCCGGGGTACACCCGCCCTCCGACCCCGCACTGCGGACGGTCCCCGGGGTGGCCGGGCTGACGTCGGAGCTGCCGGGCTCACTGGGGGCCGGGGACGATCCGGCCTGGGTCGAGCTGGCGGTCGCGGCGGGGCACCGGGCGGTGGACGTGGCGCGGGGGGTCCGCGAGGTGGTGGGGGGCGGGGTGGGGGTGCTGGTGACGTGGGTGGGGTGAGATGCGTTCCCGGGCGCGGGCCGGTGGGGGGCCGAAGGCCCCACCCAGGGGCGCGGGGAACTGCGCGACCAGCCCCCACCGGCCCGCACGTCACCAGGGGCCGGGGCGCGGGGGTGGAGCCCCGCGTCACGGGGGCCCGGGGGCGGAGCCCCCGGCAGCATGAGCTACTCCGACAGCCCCGCAAGGTCCCGCAGACGCCGCGCCTGAGCCCCCCGCTCAGCCACCCGCTGCTCCTCGTACGACCGCCCCGCCACCCCCCGCAGCAACGCCTTCGTCTCGATCACCGCGTCCCGCGGCGCCGCGACGAGCGCAGCCGTCAGGTCCCCTACCGCCGCGTCGAGTTCGCCCGCCGGCACCGCGAGGTTCGCCAGCCCGATCCGTTCCGACTCCTCCGCTCCGACGAAGCGGCCGGTCGCGCAGATCTCCAGGGCGCGGGCGTAGCCCACCAGGCTCACCAGGGGGTGGGTGCCCGTCAGGTCCGGCACCAGGCCGAGGCTGGTCTCGCGCATGGCGAACTGCACGTCGTCCGCGACGACGCGCAGGTCACAGGCGAGCGCGAGCTGGAAGCCCGCGCCGATCGCATGCCCCTGGACCGCCGCGATCGACACGATGTCGTTGCGGCGCCACCAGGTGAACGCCTCCTGGTACTCGGCGATGACCCCGTCCAGCTCCTCGTCGGAGCCGCGCGCGAGGTCGAGGAAGGACGGTTCGCCGTCGAAGCCCTCGGGAGTGAAGGCCTGACGGTCGAGCCCGGCGGAGAAGGACTTGCCCTCTCCCCGCAGTACGACGACCCGGACGGTGCCGGGCAGCTCCTGACCGGCGGTCGCCAACGCCCGCCACAGAGCGGGAGACTGGGCGTTGCGCTTGTCCGGGTTGGTCAGGGTCACCGTGGCGACAGCGTCGTCGACGGTGAGCCGGACGCCGTCCTTGTCGAGTACGGGGTCGGGCGAAGCCATGGAGCGCCTCCGGGTCGGGTGCAGTCAAATAAGTGACTGCACAGTAACCACCCGGTCGACCGCGTGGCCTACCGGGTGGCAACCCGACCCGGCGAGCCCCGAGCCGGGCCCCGAAGGGCCGGCCCCGGACCCGCCCGGCCCCGGTCAGGCCGAGGCGGTCTTCTTGCCGCGTGTCGCTCCGCCGCGTCCGCGCAGTACCACCCCGGACTCGCTGAGCATCCGGTGGACGAATCCGTAGGAGCGGCCGGTCTCTTCGGCCAACGCCCGGATGCTCGCACCGGAGTCGTACTTCTTCTTCAGGTCTGCCGCGAGCTTGTCGCGCGCGGCGCCGGTTACCCGGCTGCCCTTCTTCAGAGTCTCGGCCACCCGTGCCTCCTCATGGGAAGTGCGCTCTGGACTTCTCATGATCACCCCTCGCGGGCTTCCTGGCCACCCATTCGGCAAGGTCGGTGCACGCGGGTTTCGGCGCAGGACGCAGCGAAGTCAGGCCGGAATGAAAAATTCCGCACGGCCTCGGAACCACCTCTGATCCGAGCGAGCGAAGAACTCGCTGGTCAGAGGTGTGCTCGGGGTCACACTCCGGAATGGGCGCGTCCCGTGCCCACGGGCTCTTGATCCCGTGCATGACACGCCGGGGTACGAGACGCCCTCACTCAGATTGAGGATCACGCGTAGGCCGAATGATCCATATGAAGTGGATCAGTCGCGCAGCGTCACGCGAGGGCGACCAGATCCGCGTAGTCCGGACCCCACAGGTCCTCGACGCCGTCGGGCAGCAGAATGATGCGCTCGGGCTGTAGAGCCTCGACCGCGCCCTCGTCGTGCGTCACTAGAACGACCGCGCCCTTGTACGTACGCAGCGCGCCGAGGATCTCCTCGCGGCTGGCCGGGTCCAGGTTGTTGGTCGGCTCGTCGAGCAGCAGGACGTTGGCGGAGGAGACCACCAGCGTGGCCAGGGCCAGCCGGGTCTTCTCGCCGCCGGAGAGCACGCCCGCGGGCTTGTCCACGTCGTCGCCGGAGAACAGGAACGAGCCCAGCGTCTTGCGGACCTCGACCAGGTCGAGGTCGGGGGCGGAGGAACGCATGTTCTCCAGGACCGTGCGGTCCGGGTCGAGCGTCTCGTGCTCCTGCGCGTAGTAGCCGAGCTTGAGGCCGTGACCCGGGGTCACCTGGCCGGTGTCCGCCTTCTCGGCGCCCGCGAGCAGCCGCAGCAGGGTCGTCTTGCCGGCGCCGTTGAGACCGAGGATGACGACCCTCGACCCCTTGTCGATGGCCAGGTCGACGTCGGTGAAGATCTCCAGCGAGCCGTACGACTTGGACAGCCCCTCGGCGGTCAGCGGGGTCTTGCCGCAGGGCGCGGGGTCGGGGAAGCGCAGCTTGGCGACCTTGTCGGAGACGCGTACCGCGTCCAGGCCCGAGAGCAGCCGCTCGGCGCGCTTGGCCATGTTCTGCGCGGCCACCGTCTTGGTCGCCTTGGCGCGCATCTTGTCGGCCTGCGAGTTGAGGGCGGCGGCCTTCTTCTCGGCGTTCTGGCGCTCGCGCTTGCGGCGCTTCTCGTCGGCCTCGCGCTGCTGCTGGTAGAGCTTCCAGCCCATGTTGTAGACGTCGATCTGGGAGCGGTTGGCGTCCAGGTAGAACACCTTGTTGACGACCGTCTCGACCAGGTCCACATCGTGGGAGATCACGATGAAGCCGCCCCGGTAGGACTTGAGGTAGTCGCGCAGCCAGACGATCGAGTCGGCGTCGAGGTGGTTGGTCGGCTCGTCGAGGAGCAGGGTGTCGGCGTCCGAGAACAGGATGCGGGCGAGCTCGACGCGGCGGCGCTGACCGCCGGAGAGGGTGTGCAGCGGCTGGCCGAGCACCCGGTCGGGCAGGCCGAGCGCGGCGGCGATGGTGGCGGCCTCGGCCTCGGCGGCGTACCCGCCCCGGGTGAGGAACTCCGTCTCCAGGCGCTCGTACTTCTTCATCGCCTTCTCGCGCGTGGCGCCCTTGCCGTTCGCCATGCGCTCCTCGTTCTCGCGCATCTTGCGCAGCACCTCGTCGAGGCCGCGCGCGGAGAGCACGCGGTCGCGCGCGAGGACGTCGAGGTCGCCGGTGCGGGGGTCCTGCGGCAGATAGCCGACCTCACCGGAGCGGGTGATGGTGCCGCCGGCCGGGATGCCCTCGCCGGCCAGGCACTTGGTGAGGGTGGTCTTGCCGGCTCCGTTGCGGCCGACGAGGCCGATGCGGTCGCCCTTGGCGACACGGAAGGAAGCGTTCTCGATGAGGATGCGGGCGCCGGCGCGCAGCTCGATGCCGGTGGCGGTGATCACGGAAATACTCCAGGGCGGTATGGACGGCGGGGTGGACGGGGGTCGAGGAGCGTCGACGCCGTCTAATGCACAAGGAGAATTGCCATGAAGCCAATTCTAGCGGTGGTGTGCAACTGCTTTTACGTGCGGTGATCCCTTGGGCAAGGTCGTCCGCGGGGCGCCGTGACCGCCCTCCCGGACCGCCTCACACGCCCCGGGCCGCGCCCACGCGCGCGGGGAGCTCGTTGCCCAGCGGGGTGCGGCCGGGCGCGACGGGCCCGAGGGTGTCGACCGCCACCAGCTCCTGGGTCCACACGTCCCGGTCGGCGCAGGGCTGGGCGACGATCAGCACGCCCGCCACGCGCGCGACGCGGCCCGGGTCGAAGGCGCACCCCGGCCGGGCGGGCAGCGTCCAGCGCAGGTCCCCGTCGGCGGTGCGGTACGCGGCGACGCGCTCGGGGGTGAAGACGGCCAGCATCCCGTCGCCCCGGGCGGCCGGGGCGAGCTGCTGGAGGACGCCCGCGGCCCGCGCCGGGCGCCCGGCGAGCCAGCCGGCGAGACCGGGGACGGCCCGGTGCCAGCGGACCGCGTCGACGGAGAGCACGCGCGCGGTGTCGGTGACCATGCCGTCGCTCCACAGGGCGAAGGCGTGCCCGGGCGCGCCCCGCACCGCGAGCGGGCGGCGTCCCTCGCGGCGGTAGGTCCAGCTGCGCGCCCCGCTCCTCGGGTCGTACGCCTCGACGGCCGCGCCCCGCACCCGTACCGCGGGACGGCCCTGCGCGGCGGCCGGCAGCACGGTGAGACGGTCGCCGTAGGGGGCGGGCCGGGCCTGGCGGGCCGCGGTGACGAGGGGAAGGGCCAGTACGGCGGCGACGGCGGCCAGCGCGAGACGGTTCCGGTCCATGAGGCGCCGAGCGTACCGGCCGCCGTGGCGAAACCGGCGCAACGCCATGACCTGTTCAATACTCTGGGGTGATACCGCGTGACGGAGGGTGGTGGACCGTGCAGTTCGACGACGACGCCGATCTGGACACGTCCGAGGTCAAGGACGTCCGGGGCAGCCGGGTCCCCGGCGGCAGGGCCACCATCGGCGGCGGCCTCGTCGGGATCGTCGCGCTCGTGCTCGGTCTGCTCTTCGGGGTCGGGCCGGACCAGCTGGGGCTCTCCTCCGGCGACTCCGCCCCGGCGACCTCGGTGTCGGCCCAGGGGCAGGTGCAGGCGAGCTGCCGCAAGGGACGCGACGCCAACACCAAGGAGGACTGCCGCGTCCTGGCGGTGGTCAACAGCGTGCAGGACTACTGGTCGCGGGAGCTCCCGCGCCGGGGCGGGCGCTACACGTCCGCGCAGACCGTCTTCTTCACCGGCCGCGTCCCCACCGCGTGCGGGACGGCGACCTCGGCGGTGGGGCCGTTCTACTGCCCGGGCGACCGGCAGGTCTATCTGGACCTCGGCTTCTTCGACGACCTGCGGACCAAGTTCGGCGCCACGGGCGGTCCGTTCGCCCAGGCGTACGTGGTGGCGCACGAGTACGGGCACCACGTCCAGAACCTGATGGGCACTCTCGCCCGGTCCCAGGACGGACGGCAGGGCGCGGACAGCGGCTCCGTGAAGGTCGAGCTCCAGGCCGACTGCTACGCCGGGGTGTGGGCGCACCACGCGACGACCACACCGGACCCGAGGACCGGCAGGCCCCTGCTGACCCGGCTGAGCGACCAGGACATCAGGGACGGCCTGGACGCGGCGGCGGCCGTGGGCGACGACCGCATCCAGGAGAGGTTCCAGGGCCGGGTCACCCCCGAGTCCTGGACGCACGGCTCGGCCCAGCAGCGTCAGCAGTGGTTCCGCACCGGGTTCGGGACGGGCGATCCGGCCCGCTGCGACACCTTCGCGCGCTAGGGCGTACTGGCGTATTCGCGCATCGAGAGTCCCGTCTGCCCCCGGTCACACCCCGCCGGTGTGGACCTGGAAGGCCGCGCGGCGCACGGCCTTGGCGAGGGCCGGGTCCGGATGGGCGGCTGCCAGGGCGACCAGGACCTGGACGGTCCGGGGGTGGCCGACGGCCCTGACCTCGTCGAGCAGGGCGGGCACGGTGCCCTGCACGGCGGAGTCGAGGTGGCGCACCATCAGGTCGACCTCGCCGTGGTCGGCGACGGCAGCCGCCGTGTCGACCCACAGCCAGGTGGACTCCTCGCGGGTGAGGACGGCGGTGACGTCCTCGGGGTCGGTCCCCTCGTGCTCGGCCAGCCACAGCAGGGCGTAGGGGCGCAGGAAGATCTCGTCGGCGGCGGCGCGCACCTCGGGCTCGGCGGGCGCGCCGACGACCCGGAGCGCCTCGAAGGCGAGCCCGCGCACCAGGGCGTCCTCGCCCCGGGCGGCGTCGAGCAGTTCGGTCACCGCGCTGCCCACGGGCCGCGCGGCGAGCCAGGCGCGGTACTCGGCGCGGGCCGGGCCGGGGGTGAGCCGGGCGCAGCCGCGCAGCATGTCCTCGGCGGACTGCTCGATGTTGCCGGCCGGGCTCTGCGCGGCGACGCAGATCTGCTCCAGCTTGACCCACACCGCCCAGTTGCCGAGCGGGGTGAGGGTGGCCGAGCCCTCGCCGAGGGTGAGCGCGCCGACCGCGGCGAGCCCGGCGAGGACCCAGTCGAGGAGGAGGGAGAGGAAGGCGAGGGAGGCCGGACGGTCCCCGCCGGGGGCGTCCGCGCCGGTGCCGTCGGGCACTTCGCAGCGTTCGTCGCGCAGTTCGGCGACGCGCTGGCCGAGCAGGTCGAGCAGGGCCGGTACGAGGACGGGGCCGGCCGAGAGCTGGAGGAGGGAGAGCACCTGGGGGACGGCTTCGACGACCTCGGCCACGGCGGCGGGCGCGATGGCGGCCGGGGCGGGGTGGACGATCGACCAGGCGTCGAAGAGGGCGACCCAGCCGCGCAGCACCGCCGCGTCGTCGCGGTCCCAGGCGCGCAGCCGCCAGCCGGGGCGGGCGGTGCCGCCGTGCAGCTCGACGAGGCCGGCGAGCCGGGCGCGGTCCCAGCCGGCCCGCACCTGGGCAGGGGTCAGGCCCAGGGTGGCGGCGGCCTGTTCGGCGGCGGCGCCGGAGAGGGTGCCCGTCGGGGCGGGGCGCGGCGCGCTGCCCCGGGCGCGCTCGGCGTCGGCCCAGCGGGCGACGCGTACGGCGTCGGCGAGCACCGCTCTGGCCTGGCGGGCGAGTTCGGCGGGGGCCGGGGTGCCCTCGGGCGGCCGGGACGCCCGGGAGCGGCGGTCGCTCACGGCGCGGCGGGCGCTGGCGAGGGGCCGGGCGTCCTTCGCGTGCGGTGCGCGGACAAGCCGCAGTCTGGAGTCTCGCGGCAACTTCTCTTCAGGCTTCCGGGACGTCACGGATGCAGTCTTCCCGTTGACGGGCGGAAAGCCCAAACGGAATGGCCGGTGCCTGTCTTCCGCACGGGCCGGGGACGGGGGCACGCGGGGCCCGGCACCGGGGAGGGGGGCACCGCGGGTGACGGGCCGAAAGCCGAAGCGGAACAGCCGCCCCGGGGCGCGCCGCGGGCCTCGTGCGCCCCTGGGGCACTCCGGCGGCGCCTGTCAGCGGGCGTCAGCGGCCCCTGTCGGCGGCGCGCGCCGGTACCGCGTGTCACATGAGCGGGGTCAGGAACCGCCGCAGGGCCTCCTCGTAGCGGTCGGGGTCGGCGTTCCACATCGAGGCGTGCGGGGCGTCGGTCACCGTGTGAAGGGTGACCAGATCGGGTCGGCGGGCGGCGAGTTCACGGGTGAGGGGCCAGGAGGCCAGGGTGTCGCCGGGGCCGTGGAAGACCAGGGTCGGCACGGACAGGGCGGCCGGGTCGGCCGCCTCGCGCAGATGGCGGCCGTGCGGGCCGGTGCGGCCCTGCGCGGCCCGGACGGCGAGCGGCAGCAGCGCGCTCGGGGCGCCGTGGGCGACGGCGAGGGCGCGTACGGTGCTCTCCCAGTCGAGGACCGGCGAGTCCAGGACGACGCCCCGGACGCGGTCGCGCATCCCGGAGTTCGCGGCGGCGAGCAGTGCCATGGTGGCGCCGGTGGACCAGCCGTGCAGGATGACGTCGCGGGCGCCGGAGCGCACGGCGTAGCGGATCGCGGCGTCGAGGTCGCGCCACTCCGAGTCGCCGAGGTGGCCGAGGCCGTCCGGGGACCGCGGGGCGCCCGCGTCGCCCCGGTAGGCGAGGTCGAGCACCGGCAGCCGGTGGCGGTGCAGGAACCCCATGACGTTGAGCGGGTGCTCGCGGGTGGTGCCCAGGCCGTGCACGGTGATCACCCAGGTGCCGCGGGCGCCCGTCACCAGCCAGGCGGGCAGCGCCCCGAGCTCCGCGGGGATCTCGACGTCCTCGTGGGGCAGGCCCAGCGCCTCGGCGGGGGTGCCGTGGTGGACCTGCGGGGTGAGCCGGACCCGGTCCCCGGGCTGCGGGCTGCCCCGGGTGACCCGCTCCAGGCGGCGCACCACGGTGTCCGCGGCGTGCGGCACGTCGACGACCTCACCGACCACGGCGTGGATGCCGGGGCCCTCGATGCCGTACAGGCCGGGCCGCAGCGAGGCCAGGCAGCGGGTCAGGGCGATCCGTCCGGGCGCCGTGGCGTGCACGGTGAGCTCGGGGTCGCTGGGCAGCGGGCGGCCGGGTGGCACCTTCAGGGCCGCGTCGCTCGCGTACCGTCCGGCGGCCACCGCTGCCGCGCCGACGCCGATGAGTGTGGTGACGGCCGCTGCCGTCGCTGTAGCCGGGCGCACCGTTCCAGTGTCGGCAGTATGCGGCCTCACGGCCAGTGGACGGGGCCCACCGGGACACGTGTGGCGTACGGGGCTTCAGTGCTGCCCGTATCCCCGGAACTGCTCGGCGGCCCGGCCGAGGTCGGCGGCGGAGAGCAGGGAGGGGGTGCGGCCGGGCACCGAGGAGGCGGCGAGCCAGAGCCGGCACATCCATTCCAGCTGGGCGGTGCGGTCGTACGCCTGGGAGAGGGTGGCTCCGTAGGTGACCGTTCCGTGGTTCTGGAGGAGGCAGCCGGTGCGGCCGTCGAGGGCGCGGAGCATGTTCGCGGCCAGCTCCTCGGTCCCGTACAGCGCGTAGGGCGCGACCCGGACCGGGCCGCCGAGCGCGGCGGTCATGTAGTGGACCGGCGGGAGCTCGGTGACCAGGGTGGAGACGGCCGTGGCGTGGACGGCGTGGGTGTGGACGACCGCCCGGGCGTCGGTGTGCCGGTAGACCGCCAGGTGCATGGGGAGTTCGCTGGTGGGCCGCAGGGTGCCGGTGAGCTGGCGCCCGGTGAGGTCGACGGTGACGGTGTCATCGGGGCCGAGGCGTTCGTACGGCACTCCGCTGGGGGTGACGAGCACCAGGTCCCCGACGCGTACGGAGACGTTGCCCGAGGTCCCCACGACCAGTCCCTCGTCGGCGGTGCGGCGCGCGGTAGCGATCAGCTCGGCCCAGGCCGGGGCGGTCGCCGCGCTGTCGTTCGGCTCTCCCATGGGAGTGATCCTCGCAGGCTCCGCGCCGGGGGCGGAGGGGTGAGCGGAGAGGTGAGCGGAATCTCTTCAATGGGTTCTATGACGGATATGCGCGGTCTGTCCGGCCCTGGTCGCCCCAAAACCCGGCCAAGAAGCGCCGGGATACACCGTGTGGTCCGGCTCAGTTCACCTTCCGTTCATTCAGGTTGCTTACGTTCGTCCAGCCACTGACGTCGAACGATTGCCTGGGTAAATGGAACACATCACGCTGCTGCTCGCCATTGTGGTCGTGACAGCTCTAGTGTTCGATTTCACGAACGGTTTCCACGACACCGCCAACGCGATGGCCACGACCATCTCGACCGGCGCCCTGAAGCCCAAAGCGGCGGTCGCCATGTCGGCCGCGCTCAACCTGGTCGGCGCGTTCCTGTCGGTGGAGGTCGCCAAGACGATCTCCGGCGGGATCATCAACGAGAAGGGCCTCAGAACAGAGGTCATCTTCGCGGCGCTCGTCGGCGCCATCCTGTGGAATCTGGTGACCTGGCTGCTCGGTCTGCCGTCCAGCTCCTCCCACGCCCTGTTCGGCGGTCTGATCGGCGCGGCCGTGATGTCGGCCGGCTGGTCCTCGGTGAACGGCTCCACCATCGTCACCAAGGTGCTGCTCCCCGCCGTCGCCGCCCCGATCGTCGCGGGCGTCGCCGCGACGCTCGCCACCCGGCTGACGTACCGGATCAACCGGCACGCCGACCCGGCGGCCGAGAAGGCCACCGCCAAGGGCTACCGGGCCGGACAGATCGCCTCCGCCGGTCTCGTCTCGCTCGCCCACGGCACCAACGACGCGCAGAAGACCATGGGCATCATCACCCTCGCCCTGGTCACCGGCGGCGTGCTGCACCCGGGCGCCAACCCCCCGCTGTGGGTCATCGTCTCGGCCGGCATGGCCATCGCCATGGGTACCTACCTCGGCGGCTGGCGCATCATCCGCACCATGGGCAAGGGGCTGACCGAGCTGGCGCCGCCGCAGGGCTTCGCCGCCCAGTCCGGTGCCGCGACCGTCATCCTGGCCTCCTCGCACCTCGGCTTCTCGCTCTCCACCACCCAGGTCTGCTCCGGCTCCGTCATGGGCGCCGGTCTCGGCCGCAAGGGCGGAGTGGTCCGCTGGTCCACCGCGACCCGGATGTTCATCGCCTGGGGCCTGACCCTGCCCGCCGCGGGCCTGGTCGGCGCCGGCGCCGAGTTCCTCACCGGCCAGGGCACCTGGGGCATCGTCCTCGTGGCGGTCCTGCTGCTCGCGGGCTCCGGCTTCATCTGGAAGCTGTCGCGCCGCCGGCCGGTCGACCACAACGACGTCACCAACGTCCCGGCCGCCACCCCGGCCGAGCCCGCCGGTGTCGTCACGACCGCGATGGCCGCGGTCACCCCGCCGCCCACCGCCGCCGCCGTGGCCGTCGACCTGACGGCCACCATCCCGGCGCCCGCCCCCGCCGACCCGGCCCGCCCGGCCGTCGTCTGACCCGGCAGCGCTCCCCGAAGGAATCGTCATGCACATCGACTGGGCAGCTCTCGGCACCGTCTTCGGTGTCAGCCTCATCGTCACCGTCGGCCTGGTGGGCCTGTTCACCGTCGGGATCGTCGGCCTCAGCAAGCAGCAGTCGGCCGCGACCGGCAAGGGCACCGTCACCGTGGCCCGCACCACCGCCTACCTCTGCTTCGCGCTCTGCGCGGCGGCCGTCGCGTACGGCATCAACCTGATCGTCGCCAAGTAGGCCGGCGAGCAGCGCCGCACCCTCAACGACCGCCCTCCGGCCCTGCCGGGGGGCGGTTTCCTGTGTGCCTGCGCACACTCTCCCGTCGCAGGTCAGCAGCGAGTTGACGGGCGTTCCCGGGCATGGTGGACTGCCCGAGCCATTTACGGCGGCAGAAGAGGAAGCCGGTGCGAATCCGGCGCGGTCCCGCCACTGTCATCGGGGAATGATCCCCGTGAGCCAGGAACTCTCACCGCCGGTCGACGTCATACCAGGGCGCGGACACCCTGAGTGAGGACATACCGCCATGCGCGCCTGCCTGTTGCCGGCACCTCCCGCACGTACCGGAGCTCCCCGCGGCGTTGCGGCGGGCTGATCCCATGCGTGCCGATCGCACCTTCGCGTACGGCGCCACCGCCGGTCTCCTCGGCGACCTCCTCCTCGGCGACCCCCGCCGCGGACATCCGGTCGCCGCGTTCGGCCGTGCCGCGGCGGCCGTCGAGCGCGCGCTGTGGCGCGACCACCGTGGCTGGGGCGCGCTGCACACCGCTGTGTGCGCCGGAGGCGCCGCGGGCGCCGCGCTGCTCGCCACCCGTGCCGTACGCCGCCGGCCCGCCGCATCCATCGCGCTGACCGCCGCCGCCACCTGGGCCGTGGTGGGCGGCACTTCGCTGGGCCGGGAGGCCCGGGCGATCGGCGCGGCCCTCCAGTCGGGCGACGTCGAGGCGGCCCGCGCGCGGCTGCCGCACCTGTGCGGGCGCGACCCTCAGTCCCTGGACGCGCCCGGCATCGCGCGCGCGGTCGTCGAGTCCGTCGCCGAGAACACCTCGGACGCCGTGGTGGGCGCGCTGGTGTGGGGGGCGCTCGCGGGCGTGCCGGGTCTGGTGGCGTTCCGCGCGGTCAACACCCTGGACGCGATGGTCGGCCACCGCTCGCCGCGCCATCTGCGGTACGGGTGGGCCTCGGCGCGCCTGGACGACGTGGCGGGCTGGCCGGGCGCCCGGCTGACCGCCGCGCTCGCGGTCGCGGCGGGCGGCGCGCCGCGCGCCGCCACGCGCGCGTGGCGGCGGGACGCGGCCAAGCACCCGAGCCCCAACGCCGGTCCCGTGGAGGCGTCGTTCGCGGGGGCGCTCGGCGTACGGCTCGGCGGCACCCTCTCGTACGGCGGCCGTGTCGAGCACCGGCCGGTGCTGAACGGGGACGGCCGCGCGGTGGAAGTGGCGGACATCGAGCGGGCGGTGCGGCTGTCGCGCCGGGTGGGCTGGCTGGCGCTGGGTGTGGCGATCGCGGTGAGGAAGGTACGGACATGAGCGGTGGACTGCTGGTCGCGGGCACCACGTCGGACGCGGGCAAGAGCGTCGTCACCGCCGGGATCTGCCGGTGGCTGGTGCGCCGGGGTGTGAAGGTCGCGCCCTTCAAGGGACAGAACATGTCCCTCAACTCCTTCGTGACGCGCGAGGGCGCGGAGATCGGGCGCGCGCAGGCGATGCAGGCGCAGGCGGCGCGCGTGGAGCCGTCCGCGCTGATGAACCCCGTGCTGCTCAAGCCGGGGAGCGACCGTTCGAGCCAGGTCGTGCTGATGGGCAGACCGGTGGGCGAGCTGAGCGCCCGCGGCTACCACGGCGGACGCCAGGAGGCGCTTCTGGGCACGGTCGTGGACTGCCTGGAGCGGCTGCGGGGCACATATGACGCCGTGATCTGCGAGGGGGCGGGCAGCCCGGCCGAGATCAATCTGCGGCGCACCGACATCGTCAACATGGGCATCGCGCGCGCCGCGAGGCTGCCGGTGGTGGTGGTCGGCGACATCGACCGGGGCGGGGTGTTCGCCTCGTTCTTCGGTACGACGGCGCTGCTGAGCCCCGAGGACCAGGCGCTGGTCGCCGGGTACATCGTCAACAAGTTCCGCGGCGACGTCTCGCTCCTTCAGCCCGGCATCGACATGCTGCGCGGGCTCACCGGGCGGCATACGTACGGGATCCTGCCGTTCGCGCACGGGCTCGGCATCGACGAGGAGGACGGCCTGCGGGTGTCGCTGCGCGGCGCCGTGCGCGAGTCCGTGGTGGCACCGCCGGTCGGCGAGGACGTGCTGCGGGTCGCGGTGTGCGCGGTGCCGCTGATGTCCAACTTCACGGACGTGGACGCGCTCGCCGCCGAACCGGGCGTGATCGTACGGTTCGTGGACCGGCCCGAGGAGCTGGCCGACGCCGATCTGGTCGTGGTGCCGGGAACCCGGGGCACGGTCCGGGCGTTGGAGTGGCTGAGGGAACGGGGGCTGGCGCGGGAGCTGGCGCGCAGGGCGGCCGAGGGGCGCCCGGTGCTGGGGATCTGCGGCGGCTACCAGCTGCTCGGCGAACACATCGAGGACGAGGTCGAGTCACGGGCGGGTTCCGTGACGGGTCTCGGACTGCTGCCCGTGCGGGTGCGGTTCGCGGCCGAGAAGACCCTCGCCCGGCCGGCCGGCGAGGCGCTGGGCGAGCGCGTGGAGGGATACGAGATCCACCACGGCGTCGCCGAAGTGCTGGGCGGGGACCGGTTCATCTGCGATGACGACGGAAACGGCCTGGACGGATGCCGGGTCGGTGCGGTCTGGGGGACGCACTGGCACGGGGCACTGGAGAGCGACGGATTCAGACGACGGTTCCTGGAGCGGGTCGCGAGCGCCGCCGGCCGGCGTTTCGTGCCCGCCCCCGACACGTCGTTCGGGGTGCTGCGCGAAGAGCAGCTGGACCGCCTCGGCGACCTCATCGAAGAACACGCGGACACGGACGCGCTCCTGCGGCTGATCGAGCAGGGCGCGCCCGCAGGACTTCCCTTCATCGCACCTGGAGCACCCGCATGAGCACTGTGCTGTTGTTGTCGACCGCCGACACGGATCTACTGGCGGCCCGGGCCTCCGGGGCGCCCTTCCGGATCGGCAACCCCACCCGTATCGACGTGGCGGAGGAGCTGCCCGCGCTGATCAAGGGCGCGTCGGTGGCCGTCGTGCGCCTGCTGGGCGGCAAGCGCGCCTGGGAGGACGGGCTCGCCGCGCTGAAGGCGTCCGGCATCCCCACGGTGCTGCTGGGCGGCGAGTCCGTGCCGGACGCGGAGCTGATGGCCGAGTCCTCGGCCCCGGCCGGCGTGGTCGCCGAGGCCCTGCGCTATCTGGTCGAGGGCGGTCCCGGCAACCTCGTGGAGCTGTCGCGGTTCCTCTCCGACACCGTGCTGCTCACGGGCGTCGGCTTCGCGGAGCCGCAGAAGATGCCCGAGTGGGGCGTGCACGGCACGCGCGCGTACGTGGAGGGCCGCCCCACGGTCGGCGTGCTCTTCTACCGCGCCCACCAGCTCTCCGGGAACACCGCCTTCGTCGACGTGCTGTGCGACCGCATCGAGGCCCAGGGCGCCAACGCCCTCGCGGTGTACGTGGGTTCGCTGCGCGGCGCGGACCCGGCGCTCTACGAGACGCTGGGCCGGGCGGACGCGCTGATCGCCACCGTCCTGGCGGCGGGCGGCACCACCGCCTCGCAGGCGAGCGCGGGCGGCGACGAGGAGGCGTGGGACATCGGCGCCCTGGCCGACCTGAACGTGCCGGTGCTCCAGGGGCTCTGCCTCACCTCCTCCAAGGCCGCCTGGGAGGCCTCGGACGCGGCGCTCTCCCCCATGGACGCGGCGATGCAGGTCGCCATCCCCGAGTTCGACGGCCGGCTGATCACCGTCCCGTTCTCCTTCAAGGAGCAGGGCCCCGACGAGGTGCCGGTCTACGTCGCCGACCCCGAGCGGGCCTCGCGCGTGGCCGGGATCGCGGTGCGCCACGCCCGTCTGAAGCACAAGCCGAACGCGGAGAAGAAGCTGGCGCTGGTCTTCACCGCCTACCCCACCAAGCACTCGCGCGTCGGCAACGCGGTGGGTCTGGACACCCCCGCCTCCGCCGTCCGCGTCCTGGACGCGCTGCGGGACGCCGGTTACCGGGTGGAGGGCCACCCGGACAACGGTGACGAGCTGATCCACCGGCTGATCAACGCGGGCGGCCACGACGTGGAGTGGCTCACCGAGGAGCAGCTCGCGGCGGCCCCCGCGCGCGTGCCGCTCGCGGACTACCGCGCCTGGTTCGAGAAGCTGGAGCCGGAGCTGCGCGACGGCATGCTGGAGCACTGGGGCGAGCCCCCGGGCCAGTTGTACGTGGACGGCGACGAGATCGTGCTCGCCTCCCTGCAGTTCGGCAACGTCGTGGTGATGATCCAGCCGCCGCGCGGCTTCGGCGAGAACCCGATCGCGATCTACCACGACCCGGACATGCCCCCCTCGCACCACTACATGGCCGCCTACCGCTGGCTGGAGAACAGTTTCGGCGCCGACGCGATCGTCCACATGGGCAAGCACGGCACCATGGAGTGGCTGCCCGGCAAGGGCCTCGGGCTCTCCTCGGGCTGCGGCCCGGACGCGGTCCTGGGCGACCTTCCGCTGGTCTACCCGTTCATCGTCAACGACCCGGGCGAGGGCACCCAGGCCAAGCGGCGCGGCCACGCCACGGTCGTGGACCACCTCGTCCCGCCGATGGCCCGCGCCGACACCTACGGCGACCTGGCCAAACTGGAGCAGCTCCTCGACGAGTACGCGCTGGTGAGCGACCTCGACCCGACGAAGGCCCCGGCGGTGCGGGCCCAGATCTGGACGCTGGTCAAGGCCGCCGAGCTCCACCACGACCTGCACGTCGACGAGCAGCCGGACGACGGCGACTTCGACGAGTTCGTCATGCACATCGACGGCTACCTCTGCGAGATCAAGGACGTCCAGATCCGCGACGGCCTGCACATCCTGGGCGGCGGCCCCGAGGCCGAGCCCCGGGTCAACCTGGTGCTCGCGGTGCTGCGCGCCTCCCAGGTGTGGGGCGGTCAGGCCAACGCGCTGCCCGGTCTGCGCGCCTCCCTTGCCGAGCACTTCGGCCTGGTGGAGAAGGAGCTGCTGGCCGAGCCGGGCGCGCCGGTGAAGGTCCCGGTGGAGCTCACCGACCTGGTCGAGGGCCCCGCGCGTACCGCGGCCGACACGATCGACCTGCTGGAGCACCTGTGCCGCCGTCTGGCGGAGGGCATGGAGGAGCGCGGCTGGTCGGTGCCGGCGTGCGGCCCGCTGGTGGCCGAGGTGCTGGGCGCCGAGCTGCCGGACGCGGTGGCGGTGCTGGAGTTCGCCTGCCGCGAGGTGGTGCCGCGCCTGGCGCGCACGACCGACGAGATCACCCACATCCTGCGGGCGCTCGACGGCGGCTACGTCCCGGCGGGCCCGTCCGGCTCCCCCACCCGGGGTCTGGTCAACGTCCTGCCGACCGGCCGCAACTTCTACTCGGTGGACCCCAAGGCCATCCCCTCGCGGCTGTCCTGGGAGGTCGGCCAGGCGCTCGCCGACTCGCTGGTGGCGCGCTATCTGGCGGACACCGGGGCGTACCCGAAGTCGGTGGGCCTCACCGTGTGGGGCACCTCCGCGATGCGCACCCAGGGCGACGACATCGCCGAGATCCTGGCGCTGCTGGGCTGCCGTCCGGTGTGGGACGAGGCGTCCCGCCGCGTCACCGGCTTCGAGGTGGTCCCGGTCGCGGAGCTGGGCCGTCCCCGTATCGATGTGACGGTCCGCATCTCCGGCTTCTTCCGGGACGCCTTCCCGCACGTGGTCGGGCTGCTCGACGACGCGGTGCGGACGGTGGCGGAGCTGGACGAGCCGGCCGAGTCCAACTACGTCCGGGCGCACGCCGACGAGGACACCGCCGAGCACGGCGACCGGCGCCGCGCCACGGCCCGTATCTTCGGCTCCAAGCCGGGGGCGTACGGGGCGGGTCTGCTCCCCCTGATCGACGCGCGCAACTGGCGCAGCGACGCCGACCTCGCCGAGGTGTACGCGGTGTGGGGCGGCTACGCGTACGGACGCGGTCTCGACGGGCGCGCGGCGCGCGGCGACATGGAGACGGCGTTCCGCCGGATCGCGGTGGCCGCGAAGAACGTCGACACCCGCGAGCACGACCTGGTCGACGCCGACGACTACTTCCAGTACCACGGCGGCATGGTCGCCATGGTCCGCCATCTGACGGGCGAGTCGCCCGAGGCGTACGTGGGCGACTCGGCCACTCCCGACCAGATCAAGACCCGCACCCTGGGCGAGGAGACCCACCGCGTCTTCCGCGCGCGCGTGGTCAACCCGCGCTGGATGGCGGCGATGCGGCGCCACGGCTACAAGGGCGCCTTCGAGATGGCCGCGACCGTGGACTACCTGTTCGGGTACGACGCGACGGCGGGCGTGGTCGACGACTGGATGTACGAGAAGCTCAGCGCCGAGTACGTGTTCGACGAGACGAACCGGGACTTCATGAAGAAGTCCAACCCCTGGGCGCTGCGCGGCATCACGGAACGGCTGCTGGAGGCCGCCGACCGCGGCCTGTGGGCCGAACCGGACGCGGAGACGCTGGAGCAGCTCCGCGCGACCTATCTGCAGCTTGAGGGCGACCTGGAGGGTGACGACGCATGAGCACGCCTTATCCGTTCACCGCGATCGTCGGTCAGGACGATCTGCGCCTGGCCCTCCTGCTGAACGCGGTGAGTCCCGCCGTCGGCGGTGTCCTCGTCCGGGGTGAGAAGGGCACCGCGAAGTCGACGGCCGTACGGGCGCTCTCCGCGCTGCTGCCCGAGGTCGAGGTGGTCACGGGCTGCCGGTTCTCCTGCGACCCGGCCGCGCCCGACCCGGCGTGCCCCGACGGGCCGCACGAGGCGGGGACCGGGGCCGCCCGGCCCGCCCGGATGGTGGAGCTGCCGGTCGGCGCCTCCGAGGACCGTCTCGTGGGCGCGCTCGACATCGAGCGGGCGCTCGCCGAGGGCGTGAAGGCCTTCGAGCCCGGACTGCTCGCCCACGCGCACCGCGGCATCCTCTACGTGGACGAGGTCAACCTCCTCCACGACCACCTGGTCGACCTGCTGCTCGACGCCGCCGCGATGGGCGCCTCGTACGTGGAGCGCGAGGGTGTCTCCGTGCGGCACGCCGCGCGCTTCCTGCTGGTGGGGACCATGAACCCGGAGGAGGGCGAGCTCAGGCCGCAGCTCCTGGACCGGTTCGGGCTGACCGTGGAGGTCTCGGCGTCCCGGGAGCCGGACCAGCGGGTCGAGGTGGTCCGCAGGCGCCTGGCGTACGACGACGAGCCGGCCGCGTTCGCGGCGCGCTGGGCCGACGAGGAGAGCGCGGTACGGGCGAGGATCGTCGCCGCGCGGGCGCTGCTGCCCCGGGTCCGGCTCGGCGACGGCGCGCTGCGCCAGATCGCGGCCACCTGCGCGGCCTTCGAGGTCGACGGGATGCGGGCCGACATCGTGATGGCGCGCACCGCGACGGCGCTGGCCGCCTGGGCGGGGCGTGAGGAGGTACTCGCCGAGGACGTCCGGCAGGCGGCGCTGCTGGCGCTGCCGCACCGCCGCCGGCGCAATCCGTTCGACGCCCCGGGCCTGGACGAGGACAAGCTCGACGACACGCTCCAGGAGTTCGGGGACACGGGCGAGGACGACGACCCGGACCCGGACGGGCCGGGCGGCGGAGGCGGACAGCCCCCGCGGGACGGCGGCCCCACGCCGGAGGCGGGCGCGGGCGACACCCCGGCGCGCCCCGAGGCGGGCGAGGGCGGCGAGCCGCAGCCGTCGGGCGCGGGCGAGCAGCAGGCCGTCCGGGCGGGTGAGCCGTTCCGTACGAAGACGCTGAGCGTGCCGGGCCTCGGCGAGGGCGCGGCCGGACGCCGTTCGCGGGCCCGCACGGCGCACGGGCGCACCACCGGCGCCCGCCGCCCCCAGGGCGCGCTGACCAAGCTGCACCTGGCGGCGACGGTCCAGGCAGCCGCGCCGCACCAGCGGGCGCGCGGGCGTTCGGGGCGCGGCCTGGTCGTCCGGCGCGACGATCTGCGCCAGGCGACCCGGGAGGGCCGCGAGGGCAATCTGGTGCTCTTCGTCGTCGACGCCTCGGGGTCGATGGCGGCCCGGCAGCGGATGGGCGCGGTCAAGGGCGCGGTCCTGTCGCTGCTGCTCGACGCGTACCAGCGGCGGGACAAGGTCGGACTGATCACCTTCCGGGGCAAGGACGCGGAGGTGGCCCTGCCGCCGACGTCGTCGGTGGAAGCGGCGGCGGCCCGGCTGGAGACGCTGCCGACGGGCGGGCGCACCCCGCTCGCGGCCGGACTGCTGAAGGCGCACGACGTGCTGCGCGTGGAGCGGATGCGCGATCCGTCGCGCCGGCCGCTGCTCGTGGTGGTGACGGACGGGCGGGCCACCGGCGGTGTCGACCCGGTGGCGCTGGCGGGCCGTTCGGCCCGGCTGCTGGCGGCGGAGAAAGTCGCGTCGGTGGTCGTGGACTGCGAGGCGGGCGCGGTGCGCCTGGGGCTCGCGGCGGAGCTGGCGCGCGAGCTGGGCGGCCCGGCGGTGACGCTCGACGAGCTGCGGGCCGACTCGATCGCGGGTCTGGTCAAGGACGTACAGGGGACGAACAGGAGGGCCGCCTGATGCCGCAGGGACAGCCGAGTGTGGTGCCGGAGGACGGCCTGACGACCCGCCAGCGGCGTAACCGGCCGCTGGTCGTGGTCCACACGGGCATCGGCAAGGGCAAGTCGACGGCCGCTTTCGGGCTCGCGCTGCGGGCCTGGAACCAGGGCTGGCCGATCGGGGTGTTCCAGTTCGTCAAGTCGGCGAAGTGGAAGGTCGGCGAGGAGAACGCGCTGAAGGTGCTCGGCGCCTCCGGCGAGGGCGGCAGCGTCGCCTGGCACAAGATGGGCGAGGGCTGGTCCTGGGTCCAGCGCGACCTCGACAACTCGACCAACGAGGAGAAGGCCCGCGAGGGCTGGGAGCAGGTCAAGCGGGACCTGGCGGCCGAGACGTACCAGCTGTACGTGCTCGACGAGTTCGCCTACCCGATGCACTGGGGCTGGATCGACACGGCCGAGGTCGTCGCGGTGCTGCGGGACCGTCCCGGCACCCAGCACGTGGTGATCACGGGGCGCAACGCCCCGCGGGAGCTGGTGGACTTCGCGGACCTGGTGACCGACATGTCCAAGGTCAAGCATCCGATGGACGCCGGCCAGAAGGGGCAGCGGGGCATCGAGTGGTAGCACGTCTCGTCATCGCGGCCCCCTCGTCGGGCAGCGGGAAGACCACGGTCGCGACGGGCCTGATGGCCGCGCTCGCCGCGACCGGGCTGACCGTGTCCCCGCACAAGGTCGGCCCCGACTACATCGACCCCGGCTACCACGCCCTGGCCACGGGGCGCCCGGGGCGCAACCTCGACGCGTACCTGTGCGGGGAGCCGCTGGTGGCTCCGCTGTTCGCGCACGGGGCGCGGGGGTGCGACATCGCGGTGGTCGAGGGCGTGATGGGGCTGTACGACGGGGCGGCCGGGCTCGGTGAGCTGGCCTCCACCGCCCAGGTGGCGAAGCTGCTGCGGGCGCCGGTGGTCCTGGTCGTCGACGCGTCTTCGCAGTCGCGGTCGGTGGCGGCGCTGGTGCACGGCTTCGCGTCCTGGGATCCCGGGGTGCGGATCGGCGGGGTGATCCTCAACAAGGTGGCCTCCGACCGGCACGAGGCGCTGCTGCGGGAGGCGCTGGACGAGTCCGGCGTCCCCGTGCTCGGGGCCCTGCGCCGCGCGGCTCCGCTGTCGACCCCCTCGCGCCACCTGGGCCTGGTGCCGGTGGCCGAGCGGCGCGCCGACGCGGTGGCCGCGGTGGCGGCGATGGCGGAGCAGGTGCGGCGGGGCTGCGATCTGGCCGCGCTGGTGGCGCTGGCCCGCTCGGCGCCGGACCTGGGCTGCGGGCCGTGGGACGCGGCGGCGGCGCTGCTCCCCCACCCCGCCCCTTCCCTGAACCCTCCGGGGGCGGGGGAAGGTGCCCTTGAGGGGCGCGGGGAACTGCGCGACCAGCCACAGACTGCCCGCAGACGAACACCGGGCTCAGGGCCGCGCCCCGTCGTCGCCCTCGCCGGCGGCCCCGCCTTCACCTTCTCGTACGCCGAGCACGCCGAACTGCTCGCCGCCGCCGGGGCGGACGTCGTGGTGTTCGATCCGCTCAGGGACGAGGCGCTTCCCGAGGGCGCCGCCGGGCTCGTCATCGGCGGCGGCTTCCCCGAGGTCTACGCCGCCGGGCTCAGTGCCAACGAGCCACTGCGCAAGGCCGTCGGCGAGCTGGCGCGGTCGGGGGCGCCCGTCGCGGCCGAGTGCGCCGGGCTGCTCTATCTGGCGCGTTCGCTCGACGGACAGCCGATGTGCGGCGTCCTGGACGCCGACGCGCGGATGACGGAACGGCTGACACTCGGGTACCGCGAAGCCGTGGCCGTGGGCGACAGTTGCCTGGCCGAGGCCGGCACCCGGCTGCGCGGCCACGAGTTCCACCGGACCGTCCTCGACCCGGGGGCCGGACCCGCGCCCGCGTGGGGTCTGGTGCACCCGGAGCGCCGGGTCGAAGGGTTCGTACAGCAGGGCGTGCACGCGAGCTATCTGCACACGCACTGGGCCGCCCGGCCCACCATCGCCCGTCGGTTCGTCGAGAGGTGCCCGCAATGAGCAAGCTGGTCGGAGTCGGAGTGGGGCCCGGCGACCCGGAGTTGGTGACCGTCAAGGGCGTCAAGGCGCTCCAGGCCGCCGACGCGGTCGTCGTGCCCGTGATGGACACCGGGGAGCGCGGTCGCGCCGAGGCGACCGTGCTCCACTACGTGGACGGCGCCAAGGTCGTCCGGGTCGTCTTCGCGCTCAACGAGCGCACCGACCACGCCCGGCGCCAGGCGGCCTGGGACGCGGCGGGCGAGACCGTCGCCGCGCTGCTGCGCGCGCACGAGCGCGTCGCCTTCGCGACCATCGGCGACCCCAACGTGTACTCGACCTTCACCTACCTCGCCCAGACCATCACCGAGCTGGTGCCGGGCACGGAGATCGACACCGTGCCGGGGATCACCGCGATGCAGGACCTCGCCGCGCGTTCGGGCGCCGTGCTCACCGAAGGCACGGAGCCGCTCACCCTGGTCCCCGTCACCGCCGGGGCGACCGTGCTCAAGGACGCGCTGGAGGGGCCCGGCACGGTCGTGGCGTACAAGTTCGGCCGCCAGGCCGGAGAGGTGGCGGCGGCGCTGCGGGCGACCGGGCGGATCGACGACGCGGTGTGGGGCTCGGCGCTGGGCCTGGACGAGGAGCTCATCAGCCCGGCCGCCGAGCTGGACGGCCGCGCACTGCCCTACCTCTCGACGCTCATCGCGCCCGCGCGGCGCGAGGGCGGACGCGGCGGCAAGCTGTGACCCCGCCGCCGCCCCTGCCCCCGGCCCGGCGCCCGGCGGGCTCACCCCGCGATGCCCACCACCAGCCAGATGAAGGCCACGCCCGCGACCGTGCACAGCAGGGTCGAGCGGGCCGGGTGGTCGTGGTGGGCCTCGGGCAGGATCTCGGCGGCGGCCAGGTACAGCAGCACCCCGCTGAAGAAGCCCAGATAGCCGCCGAGCAGCTCGGCCGGAAGGGTGAACAGCAGGGTGGACGCGGCGCCGGCCATCGGAGCCAGCGCGTCCGCGACCAGCATGGCCACGGCCTTGCGCTTCTCGTTCCCGTACAGGCTGGTGATCGTGTACGTGTTGAAGCCGTCGGCGAAGTCATGGGTGATCACCGCGACCGCCACGGCCGCCCCCATCCCGCTCCCGACCTGGAACGCGGCGCCGATCGCGATGCCGTCCATCAGGCTGTGCCCGACCATCGCCGCGGCGGCCGTCAGGCCCACCTGCGGCGCCCTCTCGTCCGCCCCGTGGGCCGCCCGGCGCACCGCCAGCAGGCGTTCCACCAGGTGGGCGAGGAGGAAGCCGCCCACGAACAGCAGCAGCGCGGCCGGTACGCCGAAGACGTCGTCGCCGGCCGCGTCCAGCGCCTCCGGCAGCAGGTCGAGCCCGACCACCCCGAGCATCAGGCCGCCCGCCAGTCCCAGCACCAGATGGCGCCGGTCGGTGACGCGCTGGGCCGTCCAGCCGCCGACCAGTGTCATCAGGAAGGCGCCGAGCGCCACGATCACCACCATGCGCCCTTGCTAACCGACTGACCCACCCCCGCGCATTTCGCTTTACCGACTGTGTGACGTACGAGAGGACCCCTCCCATGGCCGATGCCCCCACCGGCAGGCTGACCGTCGTCGGCGCCGGCCCCGGCGCCGCGGACCTGCTGACGTTCCGTGCCGCCCGGGCGATCGCCGAGGCCGATGTGGTCATCTGGGCCGCGAGCCTGGTGCAGGCCGAGGTCCTGGACCACGCGCGTGAAGGCGCCGAGATCCTGGACTCGGCGGCGATGTCCCTGGAGGACGTCGTCGGCGTCTACGAGCGGGCCGCCCGCGAGGGCCTGAAGGTCGCCCGCATCCACTCCGGCGACCCGGCGCTGTGGGGCGGCACCCAGGAGCAGCTCGACCGGGTGGCGGGCCTGGGCCTGGAGGTCGAGATCATCCCGGGCGTCTCCTCGTTCTCGGCGGTCGCGGCCATCGCGCAGCGCGAGCTGACCGTCCCCGAGGTGGCCCAGTCCGTGATCCTCACCCGCCTGGGCGGCGGCAAGACGCCGATGCCGCCCGGCGAGGAGGTGCGCGAGTTCGCCCGGCACGGCACGACCATGGCCGTCTTCCTGTCCGCGGCCCGCTCCGGGCAGCTGGTGGAGGAGCTGCTGGAGGGCGGCTACCCGACCTCGACCCCGGTCGTCGTGGCGTACCAGGCGACCTGGCCCGAGGAGCTGGTGCTGCGCTGCACGATCGGCACGCTGGAGGAGACCGTCAAGGAGCACAAGCTCTGGAAACACACGCTCTTCCTGGTGGGCCCCGCCCTGTCGGCCTCCGGCACCCGCTCGCACCTCTACCACCCGGGCCACTTCCACGGCTTCCGCCGGGCCGATCCGGCGGCCCGGCGCGCGCTGAAGGCGGAGAAGGCCGAGAAGACCGAGCGCTCCCCGTCATGATCACCGTCATCGGTACGGGGACGGGCGCGCCGCTGGCCCCGGACGCCCTGGCGACGCTCGCCGAGGCCACGCTGGTCACCGGCGCGGCCCGCCATCTCGCGGCGGCCGAGGTCCCGCCGGGCGCCAAGCAGGTGGTGCTCGGTCCGCTGGCGCCCGCCCTCGACGCCATCGCCGAGCACCGCGAGCGGGGCGGCCGGGTCGTGGTGCTGGCCTCCGGCGACCCCGGGTTCTTCGGGATCGTCCGGGCGCTCGCCGAGCGGTTCGGGCCGCGTGAGCTGGACGTACGGCCGGGGACCGCGTCGGTGGCGGTCGCCTTCGCCCGGCTGGGGCTGCCCTGGGACGACGCGCTGGTGGTCAGCGCGCACGGCCGGGACCTGCGGACGGCCGCCAACGTGTGCCGGGCGCACCCCAAGACCGCGGTGCTCACCGGGCCCGGAGCCGGACCCGCCGAGCTCGGCGCGGAGCTCGCCCGCCGGGCGCCCGAGCGTGTCCTCGTGGTCGCGTCGGCCCTGGGCGACCCGCGCCGGGAGCGGCTGGTGCGGGTGACCCCGGCGGAGGCCGCGGCCCGGGAGTGGGACGCGGTCAGTGTGATCCTCTGCCTGGACGAGGAGCAGGTGCTCTCGCCGCTGCGCACGGTCGCGGGCGGCCGTGCCACGCCCGACCGCTGGGCGCTGGAGGAGAGCGCGTTCGCCCACCGCGACTCGATGATCACCAAGGCCGAGGTCCGGGCCCTCGCGCTGGCCCGGATCGGCCCGCGCCTCGGTGATCTGGTCTGGGACATAGGGGCCGGCTCGGGCTCGGTGGCCGTGGAGTGCGCCCGGTTCGGCGCGGCGGCGGTCGCGGTCGAGAAGACCGCCGAGGGCTGCGAGCACGTCCGGGCCAACGCGGCGGCGCACCACGTGGACGTGCGGGTGGTGCACGGCGCGGCGCCCACGGTCCTGTCGGACCTCGCCGATCCGGACGCGGTGTTCATCGGCGGGGGCGGCGGCGAGCTGCCCGCGATCGTGACCGCCTGCGCCCGCCGGGCCCGGCGCACGGTGGTGGTGGCGCTGGCCGCCCTCGACCGTGTTCCGGCGGTGCGGGCGGCGCTGGCCGGGGCCGGTCTGGAGACCGACGGGGTGCTGCTCCAGGCCTCGCGGCTCGCGCCGCTGCCCGGCGATGTGACCCGGCTCGCCGCCGCCAACCCCGTCTTCCTGCTGTGGGGCGACCGCCCCGCACCCTCTGCTGTATCGGTTGTCGAAGGAGCTGTTCAGTGATCGGCCTGATCTCCGCCACCGCGGCGGGCGCCACCGCCCGCGACCGGTTGGCCGCGGCCTGGCCCGGCCGGGTCCGGGTGTACGAAGGACCCGTGCGGGAGGCCGTCGGGCAGGCCTTCGCCGAGTGCGAGGCGCTGGTGTGCTTCCTCGCCACCGGTGCCACGGTCCGGCTGCTCGCCCCGCTCCTGGCGGACAAGGCGTCCGACCCGGGTGTGGTCTGCGTGGACGAGGCCGGGCGTTTCGCGGTCTCCCTGCTCGGGGGCCACGGGGGCGGCGCCAACGCGCTGGCCGACGAGGTCGCCGAAGTCCTCGGCTGTACGCCGGTGGTGACCACGGCGACGGACGCGGTGGGCGTACCGGGCCTGGACACCCTCGGCCTGCCCGTCGAGGGCGCGGTGGCCGCGGTCTCGCGCGCGGTGCTGGACGGCTCGCCGGTGGCGCTGCGGGCGGACGGGGTGTGGCCGCTGCCGGCCCTCCCGCCGAACGTGCGCCCCGACGCCGAGGGCCCCGCCGCGCTCCACCTCACCGACCGGCTGCTGGAACCGGGCCGGGACGAGGCCGTACTGCGGCCGAAGTCCCTGGTCGTCGGCGTCGGCGCGTCCAAGGGCGCCCCCGTGGAGGAGGTGCTCGGCCTGATCGAGGACACCCTCGCGGACGCCGGGCTCAGCGCGCTGAGCGTGGCGGCGCTGGCCACCGTGGACGCGAAGTCCGGGGAGCCGGGCATCGTGGAGGCCGCCTCCCGGCTCGGGGTGCCCCTCACCACGTACAGCGCCGAGGAGCTCGCCGGGATCGAGGTGCCGAACCCCTCGGACGCGCCGCTGGAGGCCGTCGGGACGCCGAGCGTCGCGGAGGCCGCCGCGCTCGCGGGCGGGGGCGAACTGCTGGTGCCCAAGCGGAAGTCGAGCCCCGGGGGGCGGGCCGCGATGGCCACCTGCGCGGTGGTCCGGCGCGCTCCGCGCGGACGGCTCGCGGTCGTCGGGCTCGGGCCCGGCGCCCGGGACCTGCTCACCCCGCGCGCCAGGGACGAGCTGCGGCGGGCCTCGGTGCTCGTCGGGCTCGACCAGTACGTGGACCAGATCCGCGATCTGCTGCGGCCCGGCACCACGGTCCTGGAGTCGGGGCTCGGCGCCGAGGAGGAGCGGGCCCGTACCGCCGTCGCCCAGGCGCGCGCCGGGCACGCGGTCGCGCTGATCGGCTCGGGCGACGCGGGGGTGTACGCGATGGCGTCGCCCGCGCTCGCCGAGGCGGCCGACGACATCGACGTGGTGGGCGTGCCGGGCGTGACGGCCGCGCTGGCCGCCGCCGCGATCCTGGGCGCCCCGCTCGGCCACGACCACGTCTCCATCTCGCTCTCGGACCTGCACACGCCGTGGGAGGTCATCGAGCGCCGCGTCCGGGCGGCGGCCGAGGCGGACCTCGTGGTCACCTTCTACAACCCGCGCAGCCGGGGCCGCGACTGGCAGCTGCCCAAGGCGCTCGGCATCCTCGCCGAGCACCGCGCCCCGCACACCCCGGTCGGCGTGGTGCGCAACGCCTCGCGCCCCGACGAGCGCAGCCGGCTGACCACGCTCGGCACGCTGGACCCGGCGACCGTGGACATGATGACCGTGGTGACCGTGGGCAACACGGCCACCCGGGAGATCGCCGGCCGTATGGTGACGCCGCGCGGCTACCGGTGGCAGACCTCCGCCCCCGGGGAGGCCCGGTGAACCGGCCATGGGAGCGTACGGTCCACCCCATCGAGGTGGAGTCGTACCGGCGGATGCGCGCCCGCCTCGACACCTCCCACCTCGCGCCGCTGACGAGGGCCGTGGTGGAGCGGGTCGTCCACTCCGCCGCCGACCCCGGCTACGCCACGGACCTAGTCATGGACGAGGACGCGCTGGTGAAGGCCCATGCGGCGCTGCACGCCGGGGCGCCGGTCGTCACCGATGTGGAGATGGTCGCGGCCGGGATCACCCGGCGCGAGACGGTCTGCCGGCTCAGGGACGCCGAGTCCGGCCCCGGCCTGACGCGTTCGGCCCACGCCATCCGGCTCGCGTACGAGGAGGTGGGCCCCGGCGCGCTCTGGGTGATCGGCAACGCGCCCACCGCTCTGGAGGAGCTCCTCACCCTCGATGCCGCGCCCGCGCTGGTGATCGGGCTTCCGGTCGGCTTCGTCGGAGCCGTCGAGTCCAAGCAGGCACTGCGGGAGAGCGGCCTGCCCGCAGTCAGCAACGTTTCCGAGAAGGGCGGCTCGGCGGTGGCCTCCGCCGCGCTCAACGCCCTTCTGTACCACCCCCTCGCCAAGGAGAAGCAGTGACCACCCCCCAGACCAAGCCCGCCCTGCTCATCGCCGGGCACGGCACCCGGGACGACGCCGGGGCCGAGGCGTTCCGCGCGTTCGTCGAGGAGCTCGGCCGCCGCAACCCCGAACTGCCCGTCGAGGGCGGCTTCATCGAGCTGTCGCCGCCGCCGCTGGGCGAGGCCGTGACCGCGCTCGTCGAGCAGGGTGTGAAGCGGTTCGCGGCGGTGCCCCTGATGCTGGTGTCGGCCGGGCACGCCAAGGGCGACATCCCGGCCGCGCTCACCCGCGAGAAGGAGCGCCACCCCGGCATCTCCTACACCTACGGTCGCCCGCTCGGGCCGCACCCCTCGCTGCTCGCGGTCCTGGAGCGCCGGGTCGACGAGGTCATCGACGGCCTCGACCGCTCCGAGGTGACGGTCCTCCTCGTCGGCCGGGGCTCCACCGACCCCGACGCCAACTCCGAGGTGCACAAGGCGGCCCGGCTGTTCTGGGAGGGGCGCGGTTACGCGGGTGTGGAGACGGCCTTCGTCTCGCTCGCCGCACCGGACGTGCCGACCGGTCTCGACCGCTGCGAGAAGCTGGGCGCGCGGAAGATCGTCGTCCTGCCGTACTTCCTCTTCACCGGCATCCTGCCGGACCGGGTGCGGCAGCAGACCGAGGAGTGGGCGGCGGCGCACCCCGCGCTCGACGTGCGTTCCGCCGACGTCATCGGCGCGGCCGAGGAGCTGCACGCGCTGGTCATGGAGCGGTACGAGGAGGCGGTGAAGGGGGACCTGCGGATGAACTGCGACTCCTGCGTCTACCGGATCGCGCTGCCCGGATTCGAGGACAAGGTGGGAATGCCCCAGCAGCCCCACTTCCACCCGGACGACGACGGCCAGCATCATCACCACCATGGCAGCCATGCGCACGCACATCACTGAGCACGATCTGCGCCACCACGGGGACGCGGAGGTCCGTGACGCCGGCGCGGGTCTGACCGACCTCGCGGTCAACGTACGGGCGGACACTCCCCCGGAGTGGCTGCGGGAGCGGATCGCCGCGTCCCTGACCGGGCTCGCCGCCTACCCCGACGGGCGGGCGGCGCGGGCGGCGGTCGCGGAGCGGCACGGGCTGCCGGTGGAGCGGGTGCTGCTCACCGCGGGGGCGGCGGAGGCGTTCGTGCTGCTCGCGCGGGCGCTCCCGGTCCGCCACCCGGTGGTGGTGCATCCGCAGTTCACCGAGCCCGAGGCGGCGCTGCGGGACGCCGGGCACGAGGTCGGGCGGGTCCTGCTGCGTCCGCGGGACGGCTTCCGGCTCGACCCGGCGGCCGTCCCCGAGGAGGCGGACCTCGTCGTTCTGGGCAACCCCACCAACCCCACGTCGGTGCTGCACCCCGGCGGCCTCGTCGCCGCGCTGGCCCGGCCCGGCCGGACGCTGGTGGTGGACGAGGCGTTCATGGACGCGGTCCCGGGCGAGCGGGAGGCGCTGGCGGGGCGTACGGACGTGCCGGGCCTGGTGGTCCTGCGCAGCCTCACCAAGACATGGGGCCTGGCGGGCCTGCGGATCGGCTACGTCCTGGCCGAACCGTCGCTGGTGGCCGCGCTGTCCCGGGCCCAGCCGCTGTGGCCCGTCTCCACGCCCGCCCTGGTGGCGGCGGAGGCGTGTGTCTCGCCACGGGCGCTGGCGGAGGCCGAGGAGGCGGCCCAGCGCCTCGCCGCCGACCGGGCGCATCTGGTGGCGGGGCTGGGGGAGTTCGAGGAGGTACGGGTCGTGGAGGCGGCCGAGGGGCCGTTCGTACTGGTCCGGATGGACGCGGCGGTGGAGGTGCGGGCGCGGCTGCGGGGGCTGGGTTTTCTGGCGCGGCGCGGCGACACGTTTCCGGGCCTCGGCCCGGAGTGGCTGCGGCTGGCGGTCCGCGACCGTGCGACGACGAACCGCTTCCTCCAGGCACTGGACCAGGCACTGACGCTGGCATCGGCGGGCGGGGGCCCAGCTTCTCTCCCGCCCCTTCCCGAGTTGCCCGGGTAGGACGCAGGGGCCAGGAGGGGTGGTTGCCGCGCAGTTCCCCGCGCCCCTGGGTAGTAGGGGCGCGGGGAACTGCGCGACAAGCCCCCACCAGCCCGCAGACGCACAGCGTCCCCCGGAGGGTTTCGGGAAGGGGCGGGGCGGGGGCAAAACCCGTTACCCCCTACGCGCCCGCACCACCCCCGCCCCGCCCAGCGCCACCAGCACGACCGCCCCGCCCACCACATAGCCCGTCGACGAACTCCCGCCCGTTTCCGCCAGCTCGGTTTCCGCCGCCGTCTGCGTCCGCACTTCCGTACTCGACGTACGGGCGACCGGGGCGGGGGCCGGCGCCGGGGTCGGGGACTCGCAGGTCGCCTCCCCGAGCGTCACCTCGCCCTCCACCTCCGCCACGTTCAGCTTCAGCGGGTTCACCGACACCCGCAGCCGCAGCGCCGTCGCCGCCGCCGTCCGCGACGTCGTGCGCGTCGACGACAGGTCCAAGGTCACCTCGCCCACTCCCGGCACCGCCACCCGCGTCGTCCCGCCCGTGGTCAGGGTCAGCTTCCTGCCCAGGACCGTCACACCGCCCAGCAGGTTGGACGACGCCTCCGGACGCGCGCCCGCCGCGCAGACCGCCCTGGAGGTCACGTCCTGGACCTCCACCAGGGACAGCAGCGGCAGACCGGGGACGTGCAGCCGGGCGTGGAGCAGACGGGCGGTGCCCTCAGCCCGGCCCGCCCCCACCGTCGCCGTCGCGGTCGCCACGTCCGCCTTCAGGACGTTCACCGGCCGGCCCTTCTCCACGCCGTCGAGCTTCACCTCCAGCGCCGTCTTCCCCGCGGTGCCCGAACCGGCCGGTGCCCGGACCTCGTTGAGCGTGGCCTTCAGAGGGATGTCGACCGTCTTGTTCAGGAGCGACACGTCCAGGCCGGTGCGCAGCACCACCGCGCTCGCCCGGCCCTGGCCGCCGCCCGTGGCCGCGACCGCGCCCGTACCGGTGCCCGGCCCCGGACCCCCGCCCGTCGCGTACGCCGGGACGGGCGTCGCGAGGGCCAGGGAGCCGAGCGTCAGGGCCAGTGCGGCCGAGGTGTGTACGGGCAGGCGGAAGTTGATCGTGTTCACGGTGGTGGAACCCCCACGGGAGACATGAGCCGTCACCGGCGCGCGCCCTCCCACGGGGACTCGTGGGACTCACGTGAGTCAGGGGCGCGCCGGTGACTGGAGACACCGGAATCTTTACGCACGGAGAGTGAAACGGCGGCTACGTGACGTCAGTTCACCCCAAGGGGGGTCGGACCAGCCATCCGTTCGACTTCCCTCGCGCATCCGTTCCCGCACCGGGGCGGGCCCGTCCCCCTCGCGGCGTACGCCGGTGGCCCGTACCGGCGTACGCGCCAATGTGGCCGAAGAAGCCATAACGAGCCGCCGTCCGGACCGTCACCCTCCGCGTCAACTCCCGGCACCGGCTCCCGTCATCCCACGATCCGCCCGTTCAGCACGATCCGGCTCGGCGCCGCGAGCACCCGGACATCCGCCCGCGGGTCCCCCTCGTACACCACGAGGTCCGCCGGAGCGCCCTCCTCCAGGACCGGGCGGCCCAGCCAGGCACGGGCGCCCCAGGCCGTGGCGGAAAGGGCCTCGACCGGCGGGATGCCGGCCTTCACCAGCTCCGCGACCTCCGCCGCGACCAGGCCGTGCGCCATCGAGCCGCCCGCGTCGGTGCCGACGAAGACGGGGATACCGGCGTCGAAGGCCGAGCGGACGGTGTCGTAGCGGCGGGCGTGCAGCCGGCGCATATGGGCCGACCACCGGGGGAACTTGGCCTCCCCGCCGTCCGCGAGGTGCGGGAACGTGGCGATGTTGACCAGGGTCGGGACGATGGCGACGCCCCGCTCGGCGAAGAGCGGAATGGTGTCCTCGGTGAGCCCCGTCGCGTGCTCGACGCAGTCGATGCCCGACTCGACCAGGTCGCGCAGGGAGTCCTCCGCGAAGCAGTGGGCCGTCACCCGGGCGCCCAGCCGGTGCGCCTCGGCGATCGCCGCCGCCACCTCCCCGCGCGGCCAGCACGGCGCGAGGTCGCCCACCTCGCGGTCGATCCAGTCGCCGACCAGCTTCACCCAGCCGTCACCGCGCCGCGCCTCGCGGGCCACGTACGCGACGAGGTCGCCGGGCTCGATCTCATGGGCGTAGTTGCGGATGTAGCGGCGGGTGCGCGCGATGTGGCGGCCCGCCCTGATGATCTTCGGCAGGTCCTCGCGGTCGTCGATCCAGCGGGTGTCGGAGGGCGAGCCGGCGTCGCGCAGCAGCAGGGTGCCCGCCTCCCGGTCCGTCAGCGCCTGCTTCTCGCTGGTCTCGTCGTCGACCGGGCCGTGCCGGTCGAGCCCGACGTGGCAGTGCGCGTCGACCAGACCGGGCAGCGCCCAGCCGGTGACCGTGACGGCGTCCACCGCGCCCGGCGGACGCTCGTAGGTGATCCGGCCGTCCACCGCCCACAGTTCGTCCCGCACCTCCTCCGGGCCGACGAGCACCCGCCCCTTCACATGCAGCACCACGTGATCGCTCATGGTCAGCACTGTACGAGGCGCTGGGTACCCTCGACCGGGTACACCCACCCGGGCACCCGAGCACCCCCTGATGTGAAGAAGGCACCGCTGTGACGCACCCGTTCCTCGATCTGCCCCCGCTGACCGCCGCCCGTTTCGCGGCCATCGAGCGGCGGGTGGCGGCGCTCCTCGCCACCGAGCAGGACGTGGTGATCACCCAGGGCGAGGCGCTGCTGCCGCTGGAGGGCTGCATCCGGGGCGCCGCGCACCCGGGCTCCACCGCGCTGAACGTGGTGACCGGCCCGTACGGCCAGACCTTCGGCGACTGGCTGCGGGACTGCGGTGCCCGCGTGGTCGATCTGGGGGTCCCCTTCCACACGGCCGTCTCCGCCGAGCAGATCGACCGGGCCCTCACCGAGCACCCGGAGATCGACTTCGTCTCCCTGGTGCACGCGGAGGCGGCGACGGGGAACACCAACCCGGTGGCGGAGATCGGCGAGGTGGTGCGCCGGCACGGCGCGCTGTTCATGCTGGACGCGGTGGCTTCGGTGGCCGCCGAGCCGCTGCTGCCGGACGCGTGGGGGGTGGACCTGTGCGTGATCGGCGCACAGAAGGCGATGGGCGGCCCGGCGGGCGTCTCGGCGGTGTCGGTCAGCGAGCGGGCCTGGGCGCGTATGGCCGCGAACCCGAAGGCCCCGCGCCGCTCCTACCTCTCGCTCCTGGACTGGAAGCAGCGCTGGATCGACGGCGGCCGTAAGGCGCTGCTGCACGCCCCGGCCCAGCTGGAGATGCTGGCGCTGGAGGCGTGTGTGGAGCGGATCGAGACGCAGGGCCTGGACGTGGTGATGGCCCGGCACGCCCGCGCCGCCGCCGCGACCCGGGCCGGCGCCTCGGCGCTCGGCGGCGGTCTGCGGCCGTATGTGCACGACGCGCGGGACGCGGCCCCGGTGGCCACGACGCTGCGCGTCCCCCAGGGCGTCGACGCCTCCGAGCTGGTCGCGCGGGCGCTCGCGGCCGACCCCTCGCTGCCGCTTATCGCGGGCGGCGGGGCGCTGGCGAAGGAGATGGTCCGGGTCAACCACTACGGGGCCGACGCCACGGAGGAAACGGTCCGGGGCTCGCTCGTGGCGCTGGGGGCGGCGCTGGGTGCGCGGGGCGTGACGGTCGATACGGAAGCCGCCCTCAAGGCTGTTTCCCAAGCCTGGTGAAACCAACCCGATGACACCTTTACCGCGAACAAATAGCCGGTAAATTCCACTAAACGGGAAGCTGCTTTATCCGGAGCAGCTTCCCGTTTTCTTCTGCCCCAGCCAGTTGATCTCAAACACGCGAATCCAAGAAGGTTTCTCGGGCCCTGAGCAGGTGTGATCGACTCCACATCGGCGCCGTTTTGTCCGGTAATTACCGGATAAATCGCCTCGCGCGTACACCTGCGTGATAACACAGAACAGCGCCGCGCACACCCCCCGGCGGGAATGCGATTTCGATTTCCGCTGGGTAAATTCCCTCCGCATGACCGCCGCACAGACCGTTGTCCATATCGACACCCCACGCGTCGAGGACGGCGCCGCGATCTGGCGTATCGCCCGCGACTCGCAAGTCCTGGACCTCAACTCCTCGTACAGCTATCTCCTCTGGTGCCGTGACTTCGCCGCGACCTCCCTGGTGGCGCGCGACGCCACCGGTGAGCCGATCGCCTTCGTCACCGGCTACGTCCGGCCGGACCGCCCCGGGACGCTCGTCGTCTGGCAGGTCGCCGTCGACCGTGAGCACCGGGGGCGCGGCCTGGCCGGCACCCTCCTCGAAGCGCTGACCGCGAAGGTCACCGACTCGCACGGCGTCGGCTCCGTCGAGACGACCGTGACCCCCGACAACACCGCCTCCGACCGGCTGTTCACCTCCTTCGCCGAGCGGCGCGGCACCGCCCCCCACCGCGAAGTGCTCTTCGACAGCCATCTGTTCCCCGACGAGGGGCACAAGGCGGAAGTCTTGTACCGGATCGACCTGGGAGTACGACTGTGACCATCACCCCGCCCGCGCTGAGCGTCTTCGAGACCGTGGAGTCGGAGGTCCGCAGCTACTGCCGCGGCTGGCCCGCCGTCTTCGACCGCGCCCAGGGCGCCCGGCTGACCGACGAGGACGGCCATGAGTACCTCGACTTCTTCGCGGGGGCCGGCTCACTCAACTACGGACACAACAACCCGGTGCTCAAACGCGCGCTGCTCGACTACCTCGAACGCGACGGCATCACCCACGGCCTCGACATGGCCACCACGTCCAAACGCGCGTTCCTGGAGACGTTCCAGAACGTGATCCTGCGCCCGCGCGACCTGCCGTACAAGGTGATGTTCCCCGGCCCGACCGGCACCAACGCGGTCGAGGCGGCGCTGAAGCTGGCCCGGAAGGTGAAGGGCCGCGAGTCGATCGTCTCCTTCACCAACGCCTTCCACGGCATGTCGCTGGGCTCGCTCGCCGTCACCGGCAACGCCTTCAAGCGGGCCGGGGCCGGCATCCCGCTGGTGCACGGCACGCCGATGCCGTTCGACAACTACCTGGACGGGCAGGTGCCCGACTTCCTGTGGTTCGAGCGGCTCCTTGAGGACCAGGGCTCCGGGCTCAACAAGCCCGCCGCCGTGATCGTCGAGACCGTGCAGGGCGAGGGCGGCATCAACGTGGCGCGGCCCGAGTGGCTGCGCGCCCTCGCCGACCTGTGCCGGCGCCAGGACATGCTGCTGATCGTCGACGACATCCAGATGGGGTGCGGACGCACCGGCGCGTTCTTCTCGTTCGAGGAGGCGGGCATCACCCCGGACATCGTCACCCTGTCCAAGTCGATCAGCGGCTACGGACTGCCCATGTCGCTCTGCCTGTTCAAGCCGGAGCTGGACGTGTGGGAGCCGGGCGAGCACAACGGCACCTTCCGCGGCAACAACCCGGCCTTCGTCACCGCGACCGCGGCCCTTGAGGCGTACTGGTCGGACGGCGGCGCGCTGGAGAAGCAGACCCGGGCCCGCGGCGAGCAGGTCGAGCAGGCGCTGATCTCCATCACCGAGGAGAACCTCGTCGACGTCAAGGAGTACCGCGGCCACGGCCTGGTCTGGGGCCTGGAGTTCCACGACAAGGCGCGGGCGGGCAAGGTCGCGCGGCGCGCCTTCGACCTCGGCCTGCTGGTCGAGACGTCGGGCCCGCAGAGCGAGGTCGTCAAGCTGCTGCCGCCGCTGACCATCACCGAGGACGAGCTCGACGAGGGGCTGCGCACCCTGGCCCGCGCCGTCCGCGAGACGGCCGTCTGACCCGCTCGACCGCCGTACGTACGAGGAAAGAGAGCAACCCCCTGTGATCGTCCGCTCGTTGAAGGACATCGAGAACACCGAACGCCACGTCCGCGCCGCCTCCGGCACCTGGGAGAGCAAGCGGATCGTCCTCGCCCAGGAGAAGGTCGGCTTCTCCCTCCACGAGACGGTCCTGTACGCGGGCACCGAGACGTCGATGTGGTACGCCAACCACATCGAGGCGGTGCTGTGCGTGGAGGGCGAGGCCGAGCTCACCGACCACGAGAGCGGCGAGACCCACTGGATCGAGCCCGGCACGATGTACCTGCTGAACGGCCATGAGCGCCACACCCTGCGCCCCAAGACCGACTTCCGCTGCGTCTGCGTCTTCAACCCGCCCGTCACCGGACGGGAGGACCACGACGAGAACGGCGTCTACCCCCTGCTGACCGAACCCGAGGAGGGCTGATCACCATGCAGGACCTGTACCCCACCCGCGGCGCCGCCGAGGTAGTGACTCCCCGTCAGGACCCGGTCGTCTGGGGCCCGTCCGAGGGCTTCGAGTCCTACGAGAAGGACGGCTTCCTCACCGTCGACCAGCTCCTCGCCGACGACGAGGTGGCCCTCTACCGGCGTGAGCTGGAGCGGATGATCGCCGACCCGGCGATCCGCGCCGACGAGCGGTCCATCGTGGAGCCCCAGTCCCAGTCGGTGCGCTCGGTCTTCGAGGTGCACAAGCTGAGCGAGGTCTTCGCGGGCCTGGTGCGCGACGAGCGCGTGGTCGGCACGGCCCGGCGCATCCTGGGCTCGGACGTGTACGTCCACCAGTCGCGCATCAACGTGAAGCCGGGGTTCGGCGCGTCGGGCTTCTACTGGCACTCGGACTTCGAGACCTGGCACGCCGAGGACGGTCTGCCGAACATGCGAACCGTCTCCGTGTCGATCGCGCTCACCGAGAACCACGACACCAACGGCGGCCTGATGATCATGCCCGGTTCGCACCGGGACTTCCTCGGGTGCGCCGGGGCCACCCCCAAGGACAACTACAAGAAGTCGCTCCAGATGCAGGACGCGGGCACGCCGTCCGACGAGGCGCTCACCAAGATGGCGGACCGGCACGGGATCCGGCTCTTCACCGGACGCGCGGGCTCGGCGACCTGGTTCGACTGCAACTGCATGCACGGCTCCGGTGACAACATCACCCCGTATCCGCGCAGCAACGTCTTCATCGTCTTCAACAGCGTGGAGAACGCGGCGGTCGAGCCGTTCGCGGCCCCGATCCGCCGTCCGGAGTTCATCGGCGCGAGGGACTTCACCCCGGTGCGCTGACCGGGTGCGCGGCTGCCGTCCGGCCGTACGGTGATCGTTGGTACGGTCGGGCGCATGGCTGATGAATCCTCAAGGGCCCCCGTCACTGCGGCCGATGTCGAACACGCCGTACGGCTCTCGGTCACCGCGCTGCGGGCCGGACTGGCCGCGGACTGGGGCGCGCGGGCCGGCTCCCTGGAATGGGACTGCTGGGAGACCGTCGAGCACCTCTCGGACGACCTCTTCGCGTACGCCGTGCAGCTCGGCCCGGAGCAGCCGCCGCTCGACGGCGAGGTGCCGTTCCTGTGGGAGGCGAGGCGTCCCGGCGGGCCGCGCAACGCCGTCCACGCGGACCGCGCGGCCGGGCCCGCCGGGCTCCTGATGACCCTGGAGGCGAGCGGCGCCCTGCTGACCGCGATGGTGCGCACGGTCTCCCCCGAGGTCCGCGCCCACCACTGCTTCGGCGTCTCGGACCCGGAGGGCTTCGCGGCGATGGGCGTCGTCGAGACGCTGCTGCACACCCATGACGTGGCGCAGGGCCTCGGGGTCACCTGGGCGCCGCCCGCCGGGCTGTGCGACCGGGTGCTGGCCCGGCTCTTCCGTGAGGTCCCGGCGGACCCGGACCGGTGGCGCGTACTGCTGTGGGCCACCGGCCGGGCCGACCTGCCGGACCTGCCGCGCCAGGAGTCCTGGCGCTGGTACGGCGAACCGCTCAGTGACGCAGCCAGATCCTGAGCCCGCCGACCGGGGTGAACCCGGCGCGGACGGCCGCCGCGAGGTCGTCGCCGCTCTCGTAGCCGACCACGTCGAGGCCGGGCCGGTGCCGGGCGAGCGTGCCCAGGCAGCCGTCCCAGGCCGCGTCGAGGTCGCCGTCGGCCGCGAAGAGGTTGGAGACACCCACCACCGACGCGCCCGTACTGGCGACGGCTCCGGCGACGATCCGGCCCCCCGTGATCGAGGGCGGCGAAGCTGTCCTTCACCGATGCACCCGGCGAGGCGTCGATCCGCTCCACTGTCTCGCGCTCCCCGGCGCCGGGGCCGAGGGTCACCGCGTCGGGGTAGTACGGCGGGGTGCGCCGGGCGCTGGTCCAGGCGTGGGGGGACCAGGCGCCCGTGATGCCGTGGGCGCGGCAGAGCGCCTCGCACCACTCGGCGTTGTTGCGGGCGGCGGCGCGTACCCGGGTGTCCTGCTCGGTGTCCATGGTCACCGCCGGATCATCACTCCCGCCACCGGGCACTGACCAGTTGTTTTTCCCCCGGCCGGACGGCGGTGGCGGGCGGCGGGGCGCGTCCCGCCGCGCTCACCCCATCGCGCCGAGCACCTCCACCACCCGGTCCACGTCGGCGGACGAGTTGTACAGGTGCACGGCGAACCGCAGGTTCCCGCCCCGCGCGGACGCGTACACCCCCGCCCGCAGCAACTCCGGCCGTGCCCCGCCCAGCCCCGGCACGGCGACGACCGCCGAGTCCTGCGCCACGACCCGGTGCCCGAGTCCGGCGAGTCCCGCCCGCAGCCTCCCCGCCAACGCCATGTCGTGCGCGTGCACGGCCTCGATCCCCACCGCCTCCAGCAGCGCAAGCGACTCCGCGGCGGCGTGGTACGACAGGAACGACGCCGGCTCGTCGTAGCGCCGCGCGCCCCCGGCGAGCGCCCGCACCGGCCCGTAGTTGTCGCTCAGATCCTCCGCCGCGAGCCACCCCGAGTGCAGCGCGGCCAGCCCCTCCTGCGCCTCCTCGGTCACCGTCAGGAACGATGTGCCCCGGGGGCAGGTCAGGAACTTGAAGCCCGCTGTGACGGTGTAGTCGTAGGCGCCCGCGTCGAGCGGCAGCCACCCCGCCGACTGGCTGGCGTCGAGGAGCGTACGGGCCCCGTGCGCCGCCGCCGCGGCCCGTACGGCAGCGAGGTCCGCCACCCGGCCGTCCGCGGACTGGACGGACGAGAACGCCACCAGCGCCGTGTCCGGCCGCACCTCCTCGGCCAGCGACTCCAGCGGCACGTACCGCATCCTGAGGTCACCGCGTACCGCGAAGGGCTGCACCACGGAGCTGAACTCGCCCTCGGGGGCGAGGACTTCGGCTCCCGCGGGCAGCGCGTGGGCGACCAGGGCGACGTGCACCGAGACCGACGAGCCGAGCGCGACCCGGTCGGCGCCGACCCCGACGAGCCGGGCGAACGAGTCCCTGGCGGCGGCGAGCGCCTCGAAGCCGCCCGCTCCGTCGCGGGTGCCCGCCGCGTTCTGCGCCGCGAGCCGCTCGATGGCCTCCACCGCGCGCCGGGGCAGCAGGCCGCAGCTGGAGGTGTTCAGATACGTCGTCTCGGGCGCGAACGCGTCGCCCGACAGGGGCTCCAGGATTTCCATGATCCCACCCTGCGGTCCCCCCGGGCCGGGGTCAATCGGCAAAGGCCCGGGGAACCGCCAACGGCCGCTCGGGGGTTGGGCCGCGCGGAGGGAGCCGCACCCCACGGGTGGGCGCCCCGCCCCGGGCCGCCGTACGAGCGTCAGGCGCCCGGAACCGCGCACCCGTCCGGCCCGCACGCCTCACCCTCGGCACCGGCACCGGCACCGGCACCGGCACCGGCACCGCCCAGCGTGGCGAGGACCGGCGTCCGCTCCTGCCACGCCTGCTCCAGGGCCTGCGTGAACACCTCGGCGGGCTGGCCGCCGGAGATCCCGTACTTGCGGTCGACCACGAAGAACGGCACCGCGTTCGCGCCGAGCGCCGCCGCCTCGTTCTCGTCCGCGCGCACCTCGTCGGCGTACGCGCTCCCGTCGGCGAGCACCGCCCGTACCTCGTCCGCGTCGAGACCGGCCTCGACCGCCAGCTCCAGCAGCACGCCCTCGTCGAAGACCGAGCGCTCCTCGGCGAAGTTGGCCCGGTAGGCGAGGTCGAGCAGCGCCTCCTGGCGGCCCCGGGCCTTGGCCAGGTGGAGCAGCCGGTGGATGTCGAAGGTGTTGCCGTGGTCGCGGCCCTCGATGAGGTAGCCCAGGCCCTCGGCGTGCGCGGTGGAGGCGACGTGCTCCTCCATGCCCCGGGCCTCGTCCAGCGTGCGGCCGTACTTCTCGGCCAGCATCGGGATCACCGGGCCGACCGCCCCCTTGGGACGGCTCGGGTCGAGTTCGAAGGAGCGGTGCACGACCTCGACGCCGTCGCGGTGCGCGAACCCGGCCAGACCCTTCTCGAACCGGGCCTTGCCGATGTAGCACCACGGGCAGGCGATGTCGCTCCAGATCTCGACGCGCATGTCACTTCTCTCCGGTAGTTTGTGTCACTTTCAAGCAACACAACGTACGGGACGGCTTCCGCATTCCCCGGGCACCCGCCCCCGCCGCACTCCCCCGGTCAGGCCGCCGCCTTCTCCAGTCTGCTGAAGGTGGCCCGGTAGGCGCTCGGGGTGAGGCCGGTGCGCCGGACCAGATGGGCGCGGAGCGAGTCGGCACTGCCCAGGCCACTGGCCTCGGCGATCCGGTCCATGGCCAGCGTGGTGGTCTCCAGGAGCTCCTTCGCCCGCTCGATGCGCTGGTGCAGCAGCCACTGCAGCGGGCTGACCCCGCTCTCGGCGTGGAAGCGGCGGGTCAGGGTGCGCACACTCACCCCGGCGTGCCGGGCCAGATCGGTGAGGGTGAGCGGCCTGTCCAGGTTGCGCATCGCCCAGCCCCGGGTGTCGGCGCAGGCCACGCCCCGCTCGGCGGGCAGCGGCGTCTGGGTGAACTGGGTCTGCCCGCCGGGCCGCACCGGGGCGACCAGCGCGGCCCTGGCCACCCGGTTGGCGACGGCCGCGCCGTAGTCGGTCCGGATGATGTGCAGGCACATGTCGATCCCGGCCGCGTATCCCGACGAGGTCATGACGGCCCCGTCCTCCACATAGAGAACGTCGCCCTTGAGGTCGAGCGTCGGATAGCGCCGGCGCAGCTCCTCGGCCAGCTCCCAGTACGTGGTGGCGCTGCGCCCGTCGAGGAGCCCGGCCTCGGCGAGGACGAAGGCGCCGCTGCAGATGGAGGTGATCCGGCACCCGTCGGCGGCGGCCTCGCGGACGGCCTCCACCGTGCGGGGATCGGGTGCGTAGCGCTGCCCCGTCCCCGCGACCAGGACCGTGTCGGCCTCGGCCACGGCGTCCAGGCCCCGGGGCACGTACAGGTCGAGGCCGCCGGTGGTGGCGACCGGACCGGGCTCCGGGGTGCAGACGGTCAGCTCGTACCCCGGGGCGCCGTCGATCTCCACCTTGGCGAAGAGCAGTTCGGGGATGGCGAGGTTGAACATCGACACCGGGGAGGGCGCGACGACGACGACCCGATGGGGTCGCCGCGGGTGGGTCCGCCGGTCGGACTTCATGGCCAGAACCTCCGGATGCATGGCGTTCGGGCCACTACTGTAACCGCGTGCGGATCGCCAGGCTGAGGACATGTCACCCAACGCCGTACGCCAACCCGCGCCCACCGCCGACCCGTTGACCGAAGCGCCGACCGAAGCGCCGGCCGAAGCGCCGACGGACGGGCCGGCCGATCCGTCGACCGGCTCCTCGCCGTTGCCCGCCGGGCCGGCCGCGGCCGGCTCCGAGAGCGCGGCGCCGTCGGAGCCGGCCGCGCGCCGCACCTCCCCCGGTCTCACCCTGGCCGCCGCCCTCCTCGGCTTCGCGCTGATCACACTGGACGCGTCCGTGGTGAACGTGGCGCTGCCCGCGATCGGCTCCGATCTGGGCGGCGGGATGTCGGGCCTCCAGTGGGTGGTCGACGCGTACACGCTCGCCTTCGCGGCGCTGATGCTGTCGACCGGCGCCTTCGCGGACCGGATCGGGTCGGCCCGGGCGTACGCGCTGGGCACGGTCGTCTTCGTCCTCGCCTCGGCCGCCTGCGGTTTCGCCCCCGGTCTGGGGGTGCTCGTCACGGCCCGGGTGGTGCAGGGCACGGCCGCGGCCGTGGTGCTGCCTGCCTCGCTGGCGCTGGTGCGGCAGGCGTACGCCGATCCGGCGCGCCGGGCCCGCGCGGTGGCGCTGTGGGCGGCGGGCGGCTCCGTCGCGGTGGCGCTCGGGCCGGTCGCGGGCGGGGCGCTCACCACGGCGTGGGACTGGCGCGGCATCTTCTTCATCAACCTGCCGCTGGGCCTTGCCGCGCTGGCCCTGACAGCCCGCGCCCCGCGCTCGCGGCGCCGCCCGGCACCGCTGGACCTGCCCGGGCAGCTGACGGCGGTGGTGGCCCTGGCCGCGCTCGCCTTCGCGGTGATCGAGTCCGGCCCGGTGCGGCTGGTGGCGGGCGCGGTGGCGCTGCTCTCCGGGGCGGCGTTCCTGGTGATCGAGTCGCGCGTGGCGCATCCGGTCGTACCGCTCGGTCTGTTCCGTACGCGGACGGTCACGGTGGCGGTGGCGGCCGGTGCCACGGCGAGCTTCGCGTTCTACGGCGTGATCTTCGTCTTCAGTCTGTACTTCCAGCGGGTACGGGGGGAATCGGCGCTGGTGACGGGGCTGATGTTCCTGCCGATGACGGCGCTGATCCCGGTGACCAACGTCCTCTCGGGCAAGCTCTCCGCCCGCTACGGCCCGCGCCGCCCGATGCTGCTGGGCCAGCTCCTGGCGCTGGCGGGCCTGCTCCTGCTCCTCGTCCCCGACGCCGGGACCCCCGCGCTGCTGGTGTCCGTCCTCCTGATCCCCCTGGCCCTGGGCTGCGCCCTGGCGGTCCCGGCCCTGACGGCGGCGATGATGGAGTCCCTCCCGCAGGACCGGGCGGGCCTGGCAGCCGGCGTCCTGAACGCGGCCCGCCAGGTGGCGGGCGCGCTGAGCGTGGCGTTCTGCGGGGCGCTGGTGTCCGGGGACGGGGCGGGATTCGTGTCCGGGATGCGGGTGGGGATGGGGGTTGCGGCGGGGCTGATGGGGGTGACGGTGCTGGTGACGCGGGGGCGCCGGTGAGCCAGGGGATCGCCTGCGGGCCGGGCCTGGCCTGGCCCTCCGGGGGTGCGAAGGTCGTCTGCGGGCCGGGCCCGGGCCTTCCTGGGGTGCGAAGGTCGTCTGCGGGCCGGTGGGGCTGGTCGCGCAGTTCCCCGCGCCCCTTGGGGGGCTGGGGCTCGGCCCGGGAAGGGCCTGCGGGGCAGGCTGCGGAATTCGCCTGCGGACCATCTGCGGCCGAGCGCGCAGTTCCCCGCGCCCCCAGGTGCCCAGGGGCGCGGGGAACTGCGCGGGTGCCCCAGCACGGCCCGCAGACGAAGGGACCGCCCCGAGGGCCGCAGGCCCGCCCAGGGGCGCGGGGAACTGCGCGAGCAACCCAGCACGGCCCGCAGACGAAAGAAGCCCCAGCACGGCCCGCGGGCGGAAACAGGCGCCCCCCCGGAGGGCCCCCGGAGGGTTTAGGGAAGGGGCGGGGAGGGGGCCTCCCACCGCCCGTCAACCCACCGCGGAACCCCCGCACCCCCCTCCCGCAACTCCCCCGGCAACAACCCCTCCGGCACATCCTGATACGTCACCGGCCGCAGCCACCGCTCCACCGCCGTCGCCCCCACCGACGTGGACGTCGACGTCGTCGCCGGGTAGGGACCGCCGTGGTGCTGGGCGGGCGCCACCGCCACGCCCGTCGGCCACCCGTCCACCAGGACCCGTCCCGCGAGCCCCGTCAGGGTGGCGAGCAGCGACGCCGCCGCGCCGCCGTCGCGCCCCGCTCCCTCCCCCTCCGACAGGTGCAGCGTCGCCGTCAGGTTCCCCGGCAGCCGCGAGAGCACCGCTCCGATCTCGGACGGGTGCTCATACCGCGCCACCACCGTCACCGGCCCGAAGCACTCCTCCAGGAGCAGATCGTGCGGGCCCTGCGCGGCCAGCGCGGACGCCGCGACCGTCAGGAAGCCCGCGCTGACCGTGTGCTCCCCGCCGGACCCGGGCGTGACCGGCGCACCGACCCCCTCCAGCGCGGCCCGTGAGGCGACCCCGGCCACGAACGCGTCCCGCATCCGGTGGTCCAGCATCACCCCCGCCTCCGCGTCGCTCACCGTCGCCGTCAGCGCCTTCAGCAGCGCGTCGCCGCCCGGCCCGGCCGGCGCGAGCACGAAGCCCGGCTTGGTGCAGAACTGGCCGACGCCCAGCGTCATCGAGGCACCCAGCCCCGCGCCGATCGACTCGCCCCGCTCCTCCGCCGCGGCCTGGGTGACCACGACCGGGTTCAGCGACCCGAGCTCGCCGTGGAAGGGGATCGGCACCGGCCGGGCCGCCGCCGCGTCGAAGAGGGCGCGACCGCCCCGTACCGAACCGGTGAAGCCGGCCGCCGCGACCAGCGGGTGGCGCACCAGCGCGATCCCGGCGTCGAAGCCGTGGACGAGCGCCACCACCTCCTGCGGCAGCCCGACCCGTACCGCCGCCCGCCGCAGCAGTGAGACGCACAGCTCGGAGGTGGCCGGGTGGGCCGGGTGGGCCTTGACGACGACCGGGCACCCGGCCGCGAGCGCGCTCGCGGTGTCCCCGCCGGGGACGGAGAAGGCGAGCGGGAAGTTGGACGCCGAGTACACCGCGACCACGCCCAGCGGCACCTTCATCCGCCGCAGGTCCGGCCACGGCGGGGTGCGGCCGGCGTCGGCGTGGTCGATGCGGATGTCGAGGAAGGAGCCCTCGTCCACCACGTCCGCGAAGGCCCGCAACTGGGCGGTGGTCCGGGCGAGTTCCCCGGTGAGCCGGACCGGCCCGAGGGCGGTCTCGGCGTCGGCGGCCTCCACCACGTGCTCCGCGGCCTCGTCGAGCAGTTCGGCTGCGGTCCGCAGCAGGGCCGCCCGTACGCCCCGGTCGGCGAGCGCGTCGCGCACGGACCACGCGGCCCGCACCGCCTCGTCGACCTCGCGCTCGGACGCCTCCGCCGCGACTTGCTCCCGCGGCTTCCCGGTACGGGGGTCGACACTCCAGACTGGTGCTGTGCTCACCGCTATGTCCTTCCGGCTTTCCGGTCCTGCCGAGGTCCCTGGCGGTCGTCCCGCTGATCCTGCTCCGCCCACCAGGGTTTGTTCGGTATTCTGAACAGAGTTCCTGCTGATGAATATGCTGGACTCTATTGACGGGCGTTCTGCGTTGGCAAGACGCGCAGACAAGAAGGGGCGAGGTCGGATGTCGGCTGTCGAGACAGGTGGGGCCCAGGTCAAGTCCGCCGTGCGTACGGTGGAACTGCTGGAGTACTTCGCGGGGCGCCCCGGAATGCACTCCCTCGCGGCGGTGCAGGAGGCGGTCGGCTACCCCAAGTCCAGCCTCTACATGCTGCTGCGCACCCTGGTGGAGCTCGGCTGGGTGGAGACCGACGCCACCGGCACGCGGTACGGCATCGGCGTCCGCGCCCTGCTGGTGGGCACCTCGTACATCGACGGCGACGAGGTCGTCGCGGCTGCCCGGCCGACGCTGGACCGGCTCTCCGACGACACCACGGAGACCATCCACCTCGCCCGCCTCGACGGCACCAACGTGGTCTACCTCGCGACCCGCCAGTCCCAGCACTATCTGCGCCCCTTCACCCGCGTCGGCCGCCGGCTGCCCGCCCACTCGACCTCGCTGGGCAAGGCGCTGCTGGCCACCCACAGCGACGAGCAGGTGCGCAAGCTGCTCCCGGAGACCCTTCAGCAGCTGACCGAGAACACCATCACCGACCGCGAGAAGCTCATCGAGGAACTGCACCAGATCCGCGAGCAGGGGTACGCGGTGGACCGCGAGGAGAACACCCTGGGGCTGCGCTGCTTCGGTGTCGCGATCCCCTACCGCACCCCCGCACGCGACGCGATCAGCTGCTCGGTGCCGGTGGCGCGGCTGACCCCGGCGCACGAGCAGATGGTGAAGGACGCCCTGTTCGACGCGCGCGACCGGCTGACGCTGGCCACCCGCCGGCTCTGACCCCGCGCGCGGCCCGGGCGGCTGCGGGGTCATGAGAGGTTTCTGAGAAAAGCGGCCAAAGGGAACGATTCACGGCATCCGGCACGTCCTCTGTGCGGGATGAACAAGACAATCAGGCGCAGCGCGGTCCTCTGTCTGCTCACGGTGCTGGCCCTTCTGGGCCGGGCCACCTATGTGCAGTTCTACCAAGGCCGGGCGCTCGCGGACGACAAGCTGAACCGGCGGAACACCATCGCGCGGTACGCGAACCCGCTCGGTGACATCATCGTGGCCGGCTCCCCCATCACCGGATCGGTGCGGACGACCGGCGGCGATCTGGCGTACAAACGCGCGTACAAGGACGGTGAGCTGTACGCGGCCGTGACCGGCTACAGCTCGCAGGTGTACGGCGCGACCCAGTTGGAGGGGATCTACGGCAAGGTGCTGGACGGCACCGACACCCGGATGAAGGACCCGCTCTCGGCGCTCACCGGCGAGCGGGCACCCGGGGGCGACGTGCTGACCACCATCGACCCCGCGGTGCAGAAGGCCGGTTACGAGGCGCTGGGCGGCAAGAAGGGCGCGGCCGTCGCCATCGACCCGCAGACCGGCCGCATCCTCGGCATGGTTTCGACGCCCTCGTACGACCCGTCGAAGATCGCGGGTTCGGCGGACGGCGCCGCCTGGAAGGCGCTGTCGGAGGACCCGGACAAGCCGATGGTCAACCGGGCGCTGCGCCAGCCGCTGCCGCCGGGTTCGACCTTCAAGCTGGTGGTGGCGGCTGCGGCGCTGGAGAACGGCCTCTATCCGTCGGTGGACACGAGGACCGACAGCCCCAGTCCGTACACCCTGCCCGGCACCCGGACCGTGCTGACCAACGAGAACCCGTCCGCCCCGTGCGAGAACGCCACGATCCGTACGGCGCTCCGGTACTCGTGCAACAACGTCTTCGCGAAGCTGGCGGACCGGCTCGGCCAGGACAGGGTCAGGGCCACGGCGGAGAAGTTCGGTTTCAACGACGCCGAGCAGGACGTACCGGTGCGGGCCTCGGCGAGTGTGTATCCGAAGGGTTCCGAGAAAATGGACCGGGCGCAGACCGCGCTGACCGGTATCGGCCAGTTCGATGTGACGGCGACTCCGCTCCAGATGGCCATGGTGTCCGCCGCTATAGCCAATGATGGGGTCATGGCGTCGCCGCATATGGTCTCCAAGGTGACGGATGCGGAGGGCACGACCCTTCAGTCGTACGCGGACGGCGACGGCAAGCGGATCGTCTCCTCGGAGACCGCCCGCCAGTTGCGCTCCGCGATGGTGACGGTCGTCGAGGAGGGCACCGGCTCCAACGCCAGGGTGAGCGGCGCCGAGGTCGGCGGCAAGACGGGCACGGCCCAGCACGGCGTGGGCAACTCCAAGACGCCGTACGCCTGGTTCACGTCGTACGCCAAGGACTTGGCCACCGGCAAGCAGGTCGCCGTGGCCGTGCTCGTCGAGGACTCCGGCGCGGCCCGCTCGGAGGTGAGCGGCAACGGCCTGGCGGCGCCGGTGGCTCAGAAGATGATGGGGGCGGCCCTGCGGGCGTCCTAAGGTGTCGGGGCGGGCGGGAATAGGGCGTCCGCCGGATCCGTCCCGGCCGCCTCACCGGCGAGATTTCCCCTGTGAACACCACAGGTGCGAAGAGCGCGGCCCGGGGCGGTCCGCTGAGAAGGGTCCTGGCGGACCGCGACGCGGGGCTGTATCTGACCGGGGTGGTGGTGTCCGGGTTCGGGTCGTCGGCGATGTGGCTGACGGCCGGGATCTGGACCAAGTCCCTGACCGGCTCCGACGCGTTGGCGGCGCTCACCGTCTTCACCATGTGGGCGCCGACCCTGGTCGGACCGCTGCTCGGCACGGTCGCGGACCGGGTGCGCCGCCGTCCGCTCCTGGTGGGGCTGAACCTCGCGTCGGCGGTCCTGCTGATGGCGCTGCTCGCGCTGGACACGGCGGGCCGGATCTGGATCCTGTTCGCGGTGCTGGCGCTGTACGGCGTGAACGGCGTCATCCAGGACGCGGCCGAGGCGGCCCTGGTGGCCGCCGCCGTCGACCGCGATCTGCTGGGCGACTTCAACGGCCTGCGGATGACGGCCAACGAGGGCATGAAGCTGGTCGCCCCGCTGGCGGGGGCGGGTCTGTACGCGCGGTACGGCGGCCAGGCGGTGGCGGTCCTGGACGCGGTGACGTTCCTCCTGGCGGCGGGGATCTTCGCGTTGATACGGGTACGGGAGGCGCGGCCGGCGCCCGGTGGCCACTGGCTGGCCGATACGGCGGAGGGAACGCGTACGGTGTGGCGCTCGCCGGTGCTGCGGCCCCTGGTGCTGGCGGGCGCGGCGACGATGCTGTGCGCCGGTCTGAACGGTGCGGCGATCTACGCGGTGACCGACGAACGGCTCGGCCACTCGGCGACGTTCGTGGGTGTGCTGTACACGGTGCAGGGCGTGGGCTCGGTGGCCTCCGGGCTGCTCGCGGGTCCGCTCCTGCGCCGCCTGGCCGCCCACCGCTACGCCGCGGCCGGTATCGCGGTGTTCGCGGTGTCGGTGTGCGCGCGGGTCCTGCCCTACGACGCGGTGGCGCTGGCGTGCGGCGCGGGAATCGGGCTGGGGCTGCCGTGCGTGCTGGTGGCGTCGATGACGGCGGTCCAGCGGTCGGTCCCGGACGCGGTGCTCGGCCGCACGGCGTCGACGGCGAACACGCTGCTGTTCGTACCGAACGCGGTGGGGCTGGGGGTCGGTGCGGGGCTGGTGGGGGTGCTGGGGGTGGAGGTGCTGCTACCGCTGGTGGCCGCGGCGGCCCTGGCCACGTCCCTGACGCTGCGCTCCCCAACCGGACCGACCCCGAACTGACCTGCGGGGCGGCGCCATCGGCCCGCGCTGTTCACCCCTGAAGGGCCTGCGCCCCACAGCCCGTACCCCGGCCGCCTGGCGCCTTCTTTGGCCCGCGGACCGTGCCGGACTGCTGGCACGGTTCCCCGCACCCGCACCCCCCTAGGGGCGCGGGGAACTGCGCGACCAGGCCCAACGGACCCGCACGTCAGCGCGAACCCGGACCGGGGTGGAAGGGGCCTTCGGCCCCTCCGGGAGGGATCACGCGGCCGTCCGCCGCAGGACCAGACTCACGTTGTGCCCTCCGAAACCGAAGGAGTTGGCCAGCGCCGCATCCCACGCACCCGCCCGGTTCGCCCCCGCCACCACATCCAGCTCCACCGCCGGATCCAGCCGGTCGAGGTTGCGCGTCGCCGGGACCGTGCCGTCGTGGAGGGCGAGCAGGGCCGCCATCGCGCCCACCGCCCCGGACGCGCCGAGCATATGACCGGTCATCGACTTCGTCGCGGTGACCACCGCGTGCGTGCCGATCGCCCGCGCCACCGCCTCCGCCTCGGCCAGGTCGCCCGACGGAGTCGACGTGGCGTGCGCGTGCACCACGCCGATGTCGGCGGGGCTCAGACCGGCGTCCCGCAGCGCCGTCCCGATCGCCCGCACCTGGCCCGCCACGTCCGACGCGGTGATGTGGTCGGCGCTGGAGGTCACGGCCGCCCCCGCCACCGCCCCGTACACCCGCGCCCGCCGCGCCCGCGCGAAGGAGGCCCGCTCCAGGACCAGGATGCCCGCGCCCTCCCCCATCACGAAGCCGCTGCGGTCCGCGTCGAACGGCCGGGACACCGCCTCGGGGTCGTGCTCCTGCGGCGACAGCGCCTTCATCTGCGCGAACGCGGCGAGCGTGAACGGGTGCAGACAGGCCTCGGTGCCACCGGCGACCACCACGTCGGCCCGGCCCGCGCGGATGAGATCGAGGCCCATCGCGATGGCCTCGGCCCCGGACGCGCAGGCGCTCACGGGCGTGCGCGCCCCTCCCCGCGCCTTGAGGTCCATGGAGACCCAGGCCGCGGGCCCGTTGGGCATCAGCATCGGCACGGCGTAGGGCGAGAGCCTGCGCGCGCCGCCCTTCTCGTACGTGTCGTCCTGACCGAGCGTGGTCAGTACGCCGCCGGTGCCGGTGCCGATCACCACCGCCAGCCGCTCGGGCTCCACCTCGGGGGTGCCCGCGTCCCGCCACGCCTCGCGGGAGCTGATCAGCGCCAGTTGTTCGCATCGATCAAGGCGCCGCGCCTCCACCCGGGGCAGCAGGGTGGCCGGGTCGACGGGCAGCCCGGCCGCCACCCGGACCGGCAGGTCCGCCGCCCACTCCTCGGTGAGCAGGGAGACCCCGGACTTGCCGGCGAGCAGACCGGCCCAGGTGGACCCGGCGTCCGTGCCGATCGGGGTGATCGCTCCCAGCCCGGTCACCACTACATCTTCATGATCGTTCATGCCCTCGACCCTGCCAGCCGGGAGCGGGCGGGACGAGGGGCCGAACGGATCGATTTGTCCGGTGGGGGTTGTGGGGTGTCAACAACGCCCCGCTTCGGACGGGCCCGCGTCAGAGCGCCTCGGCCGACGGCTTCACCATCCCGCGCACCGTCCGGGCCTTCACGAAGGTCCCCAGCGCCGTCATCTCCCACTCCCCGGAGAACTGCTTGATCAGCTTGGCCATCATCACGCCCGTCTGCGGCTCGGCGGTGGTCAGGTCGAAGCGGACCAGCTCCTCGCCCGTCGCCGCGTCGATCAGCCGGCAGTACGCCTTGGCGACCTCGGTGAACTTCTGGCCGGAGAACGAGTTCACCGTGAAGACCAGGCCCGTCGCGTCGGCCGGGATGCGGCCGAGGTCGACGACGATCACCTCGTCGTCGCCCGCGCCCTCGCCGGTGAGGTTGTCACCGGAGTGCTTGACCGCGCCGCCCAGGATGGAGAGCTTGCCGAAGTAGCAGCTGTCCAGATGGTTGCGCTGCGGGCCGTACGCGATCACCGAGGCGTCCAGGTCGATGTCCTTGCCCCGGAACGCGGGCTCCCAGCCGAGGCCCATCTTGACCTGGGAGAGGAGCGGACGGCCGCCCTTGACCAGCGAGACCGTCTGGTTCTTCTGGAGGCTGACCCGGCCCTTGTCCAGGTTGACCTTCCCGCTGGACGCGGCGGCGGGCGCGGCCGGGGCCGGGGCGGGGGGAGCCGCGGGCATCGGCGGCGCGGCCACGGGGACGGGCGGGGCGGCGGCGGGCGCGGCGGCCTGCGGCTCCTCGACCGAGACGCCGAAGTCGGTGGCGATGCCCGCCAGTCCGTTCGCATACCCCTGCCCCACCGCGCGGGCCTTCCAGGCGCCGCCGCGCAGATAGACCTCCATGACGACGAGCGCGGTCTCGCCGCCGAGCTGCGGCGGGGTGAAGGTGGCGATCACGCTGCCGTCGTCGGCGTTGCGCAGGGTGGCGGTGGGCTCGATGCCCTGGAAGGTCTGGCCCGCGGCGTCGGGGCTGGCGGTGACGACGATCTTCTCGATGCCGGGCGGCACCGCCGCCGTGTCCACCACGATCGCGTCCGGCGCGGTGCCGCCGCCGGAGCGGTAGGTGACGCCGGGGCCGGAGGGCTGGTTGTAGAAGATGAAGTCGTCGTCCGAGCGCACCTTGCCGTCGGCGGTGAGCAACAGGCCCGACACGTCGAGCCGCACCGGAGCGGAGACGTCCACCGCCACGCGGGCGGCCGGGAGCGGAAGGTTCGAGCCAGGTGTCATTGCGGTCATGTCCCGGAAACGAGCGGCACGGCTTTACGGTTCCTTGAACGTCCCGCCAATTCGGGAACGCCCCCGGAACCCGGCCGGGCCCCCACCCGGCCCCCGCCCGTGCCCCGCCGGACTCAGTACGGCCACACCGGCGGACGGGTGGTGAAGTGGCCGCCGAGGAAGGCGTGGTCCGGGTTGTCGGGGTCGAGCTCGCCGTGCTCGGCGATCAGCTTCTCGGCGTACCGCTCGGAGTCGTCCTCGGGTTCGTACCCGAGGGCCCGCGCCGACGACAGGTCCCACCACAGCCGGGTGTTGGCGGAGGAGCCGTAGACCACGGTGTGGCCGACGTTCTCGGCGGTGAGTGCCGCGTGGAAGAGCCGGGCGCCGTCGCCGGGGCTCATCCAGACCGACAGCATCCGTACGGAGGTGGGCTCCATGAAGCAGGAGCCGATCCGCACCGAGACGCTCTCCAGGCCGTGCCTGTCCCAGTAGAACTGGGCCAGGTCCTCGCCGAAGGACTTGGAGAGGCCGTAGAGGGTGTCGGGACGGCGGGGGGTGTCGACCGGGATCAGGGCCCGCTGTTCCAGCGGCACCGAGCCGCGCGGGCGCGGAGTGAAGCCGACCGCGTGGTTGGAGGAGGCGAAGACCACGCGCGCGACGCCCTCCTCGCGCGCGGCCTCGTAGAGGTTGTACGTGCCCTCGATGTTGGCCCGCACGATCTTGTCGAAGGTGGACTCCAGGGAGATGCCCGCGAGATGCAGCACCGCGTCAACGCCCCGGACCGCCTCGCGCAGCGCGTCCCGGTCGCCGAGGTCCGCGGTGATCGCGTCCGGCTCGCCCGGGATGGCCCGGGAGTCGAGGAGGCGCAGCTCGTAGCCGTACGCCGGGAGCAGCCCGCGCATCAGGGTGCCGAGCCCTCCGGCGGCGCCGGTGAGCAGGACGGTACGGGGAGCGGGCATGGGCGGTCTCCTCGGTGCGGCGGGCGGGGTCGGCGGCGCGTGCGCGAAGCGGGCCGAATGAACACCACTATGGATGTCATTCATATGCGTGGACACGCTAGGGAGCGGTCTCCGGCCGCGTCAAGTGTGGCGCGGCGCGGCGGGCGCCCCCATGGAGGCACCGGTGTCAACTGGAGGGAAAACCCCCGCGCGCCGGGGGTGCGCGTCTTGACCCCCGTCGTGGCGCTGCCTTAGCGTGGCCGCGTTCAGAAATATAGACGCCGATCAGAATTGTGCACGACGGCCCGTGCCGACGGCCTTTGCCCTGGGAGCGCCCGTGACGTCCGAGAACCCATCCCCGCTCGCCGCCCGCCTGGACGGCCTGCTCTTCTTCCCGGTCACCCCCTTCGGCCCGGACGGCGGCCTCGACCTCGACGCCTTCCGCGCGCATGTGCGCGGCGGCGTCGACGCCGGCGCGGCGGCGGTGTTCGCCTGCTGCGGGACGGGCGAGTTCCACGCGCTCACCCCGGACGAGTTCCACGCGTGCGTGGCCGCCGCCGTGGCCGAGGCCGCGGGCCGCGTCCCGGTGGTGGCGGGCGCGGGGTACGGGACGGCGCTCGCGATCCAGTACGCCCGGCTCGCCGAGGACGCGGGCGCCGACGGGCTGCTCGCCATGCCGCCCTACCTCGTCGCCGCCGACCAGGAGGGGCTGCTGCGCCACTACACGGCCCTCGCCGCCGCCACCTCCCTGGACGTCATCGTCTACCAGCGCGACAACGCCGTCCTCACGCCCGCCACCGCCGTCGAACTGGCCCGCGCCGACGGCATCATCGGTCTCAAGGACGGCATCGGGGACATCGATCTGATGCAGCGGATCGTCAGCACGGTCCGCCGTGAGGTCCCCGAGCGCGAGTTCCTCTACTTCAACGGGCTTCCCACCGCCGAACTGACCGGCCCCGCCTACCGCGGCATCGGCGTCACCCTCTACTCCTCGGCCGTCTTCTGCTTCGCCCCGGACATCGCGCTCGCCTTCCACCGGGCGCTCGGCGCCGGCGACGACACCACCGTCAACCGCCTCCTGGACGGCTTCTTCGTCCCGCTCGTCGAGCTGCGCAACCAGGGCCGCGGCTACGCCGTCTCGCTGGTCAAGGCGGGCGTACGGCTGTCCGGTCTGGACGTGGGCGAGGTGCGGCCACCGCTGAGCGAGCCCGACGCGGCCCACGTCAAGCAGCTGGCCGCGCTGATCGAACGCGGGCGGGCACTGCTGGCGGAGGGCGCCCCCGCGGGGAACGGGGCGGCCGCGTGAAGGCATCGGTCTTCCTCTACCCCTGGGACGTGATCGGCGACCCGGACGCGCCCGCGCGGATCGCCGCCCTCGGGGCGGGCCAGGTGACGCTCGCCGCCGCCTACCACTCGACGCGGGCGCTCACTCCGCACCATCCGCGCCACCGGGTGGTCACCGCCGAGCACGCGGCGGTCCTCTACCCCGTCGACGAAGGGCGCTGGTCCGGCCGGACGCTGCGGCCGTACCCGGCGGGACGCTGGGCGCCCGGCGACGCGTACGGCGAGGCGGCCGAGGCGCTGGCCGCGGCCGGGCTCGACGTCCACTCCTGGGTCGTCCTCGCCCACAACTCCCGCCTGGGCGCCGAGCATCCCGGGACGTCGGTGGTCAACGCGTACGGCGACCGCTACCCCTGGGCGCCGTGCATAGCGCGGCCCGAGGTCCGCGCGTATCTGGTGGCGCTGGCCGCGGAGGCGGCGGTACGGCCCGGGGCGCGCGGGACGGAGCTGGAGTCCTGCGGCTGGTACGGCCTGGCGCATCTGCACGCCCACGACAAGATCGCGGGGGTGCCGCTGGACGACACGGCCCAGTACCTGATGTCCCTCTGCTTCTGCGGGGCCTGCCGGCGGGGGTACGGGGAAGCGGGGCTGGACGCGGAACGCCTCGCGGCGGACGTGCGGGGGGCGCTGGAACCGGTGTGGGCCGGCGGCCCGTGCGCGGGCGGCGAGAAGCTCCTCGACGCCACGGTCGGCCACCGGGCGTCCGTGGCGCGCTCCTTCCAGGAAGAGGCGGTGCGGGCGGTACGGAGCGCGGCCGGGCCGGGCTTCCAGGTGCTGCTGCACGCGGATCCCGGAGCGCACCGGTGCGGGGCGAACGCGGGGGTGGACGCGGCGGGGGTCTTCGGGTTCGCGGACGGGGTGGTGGTTCCGTGCGCGGGGGGCCGGACGGACCTGCTGACGCCGTTCGCCGAGCACGCGCCCGCGGGAGCGGTGGTGGCGGCGAACCTCACGGTGGTGTCGGGGATGGGCGGCCGGCCGGACGCCCTGGCACGGGACGCGGGGCGCGCGTCGGCCGCCGGGGCGACCCAGCTGCGGCTCTACCACGGGGGGTTGGCCTCGGCGGAGGACCTGGATGCGGTACGGAGGTCGGGCGCGGTGGGGTGATGTTCCCCACCCCGACCCGCCGCGAAAGCCCTCCGCCGGGCGCCCCGAGGCCCGTGCCCGCCGGAATCGCGGCGGCCGAGGGCTCCTCCGAGGGGCGCGGCAGGCCGTCCGGCCGGCCGCGGGCACACCCCGGACGCAACCGGACACGGCCCGCTTCGCGTCGCACATCCTGACGGCCATAAGGTCAGGGGGACGATGGGGAGGTGCGGTGCGGAACATCGGCGGGTACCAGCTCGTCGCCCTGCTCGGCGACGACGGCATGGGTCAGGTACACCTCGCCCGCACCGCCTCCGGCCGGCTCGTCGCGCTGCGGACCGCGCATCCGCGCCTGGCCGCCGATCCCCGCTTCCGCGAGCGCTTCCGCCGCGAGGTGGCGGCGGCGGAAGCGGTGACCGGCCCGTACACCGCGGGTGTGCTCGCCGCCGACCCGGACGCCGAACTCCCTTGGCTGGCCACGGCGTACGCCACGGGCCCCGCCCTCTCCGAGGCCGTCTCCGCGCTCGGCCCCCTCGGTCCCGGCCGGCTCGCCGCTCTAGGCGCCCTGCTGGCCGAGGCGCTCACCGCCGTCCACGCCGCGCACCTGCTGCACCGCGACCTCAGGCCCGCCAACGTCCTGGTGACCCGCGACGGGCCGAAGGTCATCGGCTTCGGGATCACCGGAGGAACCCCGGACGAAGCGGCCGACGGCACCGTCGGCACCGTCGGCGCCCCCGGCTTCGTCGCCCCCGAACGGCTCGCCCGTGACGGCGAACCCGGCCCGCCCGCCGATGTGTTCGCGCTCGGCGGGCTGCTGGCGCTCTGCGCCACCGGCCGCAACCCGTTCGGCTCGGGCAGCGCCCCGAAGGTCCTGCACCGCACGCTCCACGAGGAGCCGGACCTCGACGGCGTACCGGACGACGACTGGCGGGAGTTCCTGGGGCGGTGCCTGGACCGCGAGCCCGCCGGGCGGCCCACCGTCGGCGAGGCACTGGTCTGGTGCGCCGAGCGCGGCGGCCCCGAGCCCTGGTGGGAGCGGGAGCCGGTCACCGGTCTGATACGCCAGCACGAGGAGGCCACCGCCGAGCTGGTCGGGGCCGCGCCCGCCCCCGGCCTCGCCGCGGCCCCCGATTCCCCCGCCTCCCGGCGGCGTTTCCTGCTGTGGTCCGCCTCCGGCGCCGTGGCCGCCGCCGCGATCTCCACCGCCGTCGCGCCCCGCGCGGAGGGCGCCGAGCACGCGCCGGCCGACGGCGGCGCCCCATGGCCCCGCGGCCGTGCCCTGTGGACCCGCGACCTCGGCGCCACTCCGTACGGCGGCGCCCTCCTGCGCCACGGCGACGCCCTCTACGTCCACGACGAGGCCTTCCTCACCCGCCTCGACCCCGCCACCGGCGCCGTCCGCTGGCAGCGGGACGCCGAGGGCGTCACCCAGGTCGTGCCGCACGGCAGCGATGTCGTCCACGTCGTACGGACCGTGCCCGGCGCCGCGCCGGTCCTCGCCGCGCTCGACTCCGCCACCGGCACCACCCGCTGGGAGACCCGCGATCCGCGCGCGGAGGGGCTGCGCCCGCGCGCCTCGGCGCCGTTCGAAGACGACCGGCCGGAGGGCTCCCGGGGCCTGCTCGCGCTCGGCGACACGGTCGCGTGCCTCGTCACGTACGAGCCCTACGAGAGCCTCGGGGCCGCCGGGCGGGGGCGGCCCTGGCGGGCGTACGGCTACGACCCGGCGACCGGCGAGGGGCTCTGGTGCCACGAGGGGACGGCCGCCCCCGTGACGGCGGTGCGGCACGCGGGCGGCCGGTTCGCGGTCGCCGCCTCCGTGCCCGCCGCGTCGGCCGGGCCCGGGGAACGCGGCCCGCTCCATGTGCTGCGGGCCGCCGACGGCCGCCCGGAGACGACCGTCGCGGGCGGGGCGCCGCGCCCGGACGCCCACCCGGGGGCGAGCGGCACCGGCTACTTCGCGCTGGGCGAGGCGGTCGGCGCCGTCGAGCTGGCGACCCGGACGACCCTGTGGTCCCGGGGTGTGACCGGGTCGGTGTCGGTGACCCCGACGGCCACCGGCGGTCTGGTGCACGCCGGTTCGTACGCGGAGGTCAGCGCGCTGGACGCGGCGACCGGCCGCACCCGCTGGCTGCGCACCGACGTACGGCGGCTCGGCGAGGCGGCCGGCACGCCGCCGCTGCTGAGCGAGGGGCGCCTGTACGTCACCGGGCCCGAGCCGGGCAGCGACCGGCTCGCCCTGGGCGGCCCGGAGTGGGGGCTGCACGCGCTCGACCCGGCGACCGGCGAACTGCTGTGGGCCGTGCCCTTCGAGGGCCGTGCGGAACCGCGCGGCGGCGCGGCGGGAGGAGGGCTGGTGCATGTGTGCGCCGGCTCGGTCCTGACCACCTTCCGGGGCCCGGACGGGACCGGCTGACGGATCCGCGGCACGCCGCGGATCCGCCGCGCGTCCGGCCGGGCGCTCAGCGCGGCTGGCGGCGCCAGGGGCCGGTGATGGCGAGCATGATGCCCGGCTCCTGGATGTTGGCGAACAGCGTCCGTCCGTCGGGCGAGAAGGTCACCCCGGTGAACTCGCTGTACTCCGGCTCCTGTTCGGTGCCCTGGTTGAGCTCGTTGCGGGCGATGGGGTACGTACGCCCGGAGTCGGTGGCGCCGAAGAGGTGCTGGACGCCCTCGCCGTCCTCGGCGATGACCAGACCGCCGTACGGCGAGACGGTGATGTTGTCCGGGCCGTCGAACGCGCCGTCCTTGCCGGGTTCGGCGTTGACGCCGAGCAGCACCTTCAGGGTGAGGGTCCGGCGGCGCGGGTCGTAGAACCACACCTGGCCGTCGTGCTGGACCGGGGACTCCCCACGGGCGTACGAGGAGACGATGTAGGCGCCGCCGTCGCCCCACCACATGCCCTCCAGCTTGCGGGCGCGCGTGACGTCCTGGTCCGTGAACTGCTTGCGTACGGAGGTGGTGCGGGCGTCGCGGTCGGGCACGTCCACCCAGTCGACCCCGTACACCGTGCCGGTCCTGGTGGCGCGCGAGAGGTCGTCGACGAACCGGCCGCCCGCGTCGTAGCACTTGGGGGCCTGGAGCACCCCGGCGTCGTCGGCCAGGGTGCGCAGCCGGCCGCGGCCGTGCTTGAAGCCGTGCGGCGGGGTCCAGCGGTAGAGCAGGCCGTTGGGGCCGGAGGCGTCCTCGGTCAGATAGAGGTGGCCGCGCCGGGGGTCGACGACCACGGCCTCGTGGGCGTACCGGCCGAGCGCCTTGACCGGCTCGGGGGCGCGGTTGGCGCGGCGGTCGCAGGGGTCGACCTCGAAGACATAGCCGTGGTCCTTGGTCATCCCGTTGGAGCCGGCCTTGTCCTCGGTCTCCTCGCAGGTCAGCCAGGTCCCCCAGGGGGTGGCGCCGCCCGCGCAGTTGGTGGAGGTGCCGGCGATGCCGACCCACTCCGCGACCGGGCCGCCGTGCGGGTGTACCTCGACGACGGTGCAGCCGCCGGAGGCGGCCGGGTCGTACACCAGGCCCTCGGTGAGCGGCACCGGGTGCGCCCAGTTCTTGCGCGGGCCCTTCAGCTCGTGGTTGTTGACGAGCAGGGTGACCCCGCGCGGCCCCTCGAAGGCGGCGGTGCCGTCGTGGTTGGACGGGGTGATCTCGCCGGACTCCAGCCGGGTGACGCCGCTGTGGGTGACGATCCGGTACGAGAAGCCGGCCGGCAGCGCGAGTATGCCCCGTGGGTCGGGCAGCAGCGGCCCGTAGCCGGGCTCGTGGTGGTGGCCGTGCCCGGCGGCGCCGTGGACGTCCTCGGCGGCCAGCGCGCCGGGCGCCGTGGCCAGCGCCCCGACTGATCCGGTGAGGGCGACCCCGGCACCGGTGAGGGCGGAATTCCTGGCGAACTCCCTGCGGCTGAGCGACATCGCGGGTCTCCTGACGAGATGGGGTGGGGCGGGGGGCGGGGTCAGGGTCCCGGGGGCGGGCGAACACCGCGACAACACGGGGTGTCACCCACGCCAACTCCCGCCCCGGGACTGTCGCTCACCCGCGGGCCGATGGCGGCCGGTCGCGCGGTTCCGTGTCCCTCAAAGGCCGTCGATCCCCTGCCAGCCGGCACCGCACGCCGCAAGGCGGGGCCCCGGCTACGCCCGTGACCGCGCCTTGAAGGCCGCCTTACGGGCCTCCTTCGCCACCTTCTTGTCCGGGTGCAGCCGCCCCATCGCCTCCAGCACGTCCGCCGTCGCGGGGTGCTCCACCCGCCACGCGGCGTCGAAGAAGCCGCTGTGCTGCCCGATCAGACCCTCGACCAGGCCCTGGAGCTCCTCCAGGTCCCCGTCCATCTCCAGTTGCGCGGCGATCGTGTCCACGGCGAGCCAGAACACCATCGCCTCCGGCGGCGCGGGGACGTCCTGTGCGCCGCGCTCGGCGAGCCAGACCCGGGCCAGGCCGCCCAGCTCCGCGTCGTCCAGGACCTCGCGCAGCGCCGGCTCCGCCTCGGGGCCGGTGAGGGCGAGCGCCTGCTGGCAGTGGAGCCGGCGCAGCGGGCCGCGCGCGTCCGAGCCGCGCGCCGCCGCCAGCAACTCCCGTACCGCGCCCGGGATCTCGTGCCGGGCCAGCCACTGCTCGGTCTCGGCGCGGGCGGCTGCCTCCGGGTAGTAGGCGATGCCGTCGAGCAGCGCGTCGGCGCCCTTGTCCACGAGGTCGCCGACGGCGGGCGCCTCCACGCCCGCCTCCAGCATCCTCGCGCGTACGCCGTAGAGGCCGAGCGGGGTGAGGCGGACCATGCCGTACCGGGCGACGTCCTCGTCGTCGACGGGCGGGGCGGGCTCCTCGCCCTCCTCGGCCATCAGCGCCTCGTCGACCGGCCGGTACTCCACCAGGCCGATCGGTTCGAGCAGGCGGAACTGGTCGTCGAGGCGCATCATCGCGTCGGAGACCTGCTCCAGGATGTCGTCGGTGGGCTCCCCCATGTCGTCGGGGACGATCATGGAGGCGGCGAGCGCGGGCAGCGGCACGGGGCCCTCGCCCGCGCCGCCCTCGGTGACGGTGAGCAGGTACAGATTGCCGAGGACGCCCTCCAGGAAGTCCGCCTCCGCCTGCGGGTCCCAGTCGAGCCGGTCGAAGTCGAGCTCGCCGTCGTCGCCGATGAGGTCGGCGAAGTCGTCGAGCACCGGAGCGGTCGCGTCCGCGAAGACCGCGTCGAAGGCGTCCAGCCAGACGGTGAGGACGTCCTGCGGGGAGCCGGAGGTGAGCAGCGCCAGGGCCTCCCCCGCCGTGACCGTCCCCTCGCCGTCCTCCTCCGCCCCGTGCTCCGTTTCGGGGTCCTGGACCTCGACGAGCCCGGCGTCGACGGCGACCCGCCACGCCTCGCTCGCGTCCGCGGCGCCGTCGTCGTCGGGGGCCAGTTCCAGCGCCTCGGCCGCCGCGGGCAGTTGCTCCTCGACGAGCTCGCCCCCGGCGCCGACGCGGGTCGCGGGTCCGGCCCAGCGGGCCAGCCTGACCGCGCGGGCGAGCAGCGGGGCGGCGAGGGCCGCGCGCGCGAGTTCGGCCTCGGAGTGCAGCCGCACCGGCGGCAGAGTGGGGCGGTCTCCGGACATCTGTGACGTACTCCTCGGCGAAGCGGCGCGGTTGCGGTGTGATGGATGAGACACCCAGCGTAGACGCATTTCGCCGGGTATCGCCGCGCCCGGTCCCGCCCGCGGCCGGGCCGGGCGGCGGGTTCCGGCCGGGGCGGGAGCGGTTGCGTACGGGAATCGGCCGGCGGTGTCCGGCCTCCCGGCACGGCCCGTTCATCCGGCCGTCGGATTCCGGCCACCCGGCGACCCTTGACAACTGCCCCGCCCAGCCAAGAGATTGACGCGCGTAGAACTTGCCGCACGCCTGGAACACCGCACTCGCGCGTGCGCCGATCCACCCTCACCCTCATCCTCCGGAGTCTGTTGATGCCCGTTCCGAGATCCGCCGCCGTCTCCGCCGTCGTCGCCGCAGCACTGGGCGCCGGTCTGCTCGCCGCCGGTTCGTCGGCCGCCGCCGACCCGGCCGCCCCCACCGCGGCCCGCATCCACGACATCCAGGGCACGACCCGCACCTCGCCGCTGGCCGGCGCGCAGGTGGCCGATGTGCCGGGCGTCGTCACGGGCGTACGGACGTACGGCTCCTCCAAGGGCTTCTGGTTCCAGGACACCGCCCCGGACGACGACCCGGCCACCAGCGAGGGCGTCTTCGTCTTCACGGGCTCGGCGCCGAAGGTGGCCGTCGGTGACGCGGTGACGGTCTCGGGCACGGTCACCGAGTACGTCCCGGGCGGTCTCTCCTCCGGCAACCAGTCGCTGACCCAGATATCCAAGGCGACCGTGACGGTCGTCTCCTCGGGCAACCCGCTGCCCGCCCCGGTCACGGTCACCGCCCGTACCGTCCCGGACCGCTACACCCCGGCCGGCGACCCGGCCGCCGGCAACAGCGTCAACGGACTGACCCTGAAGCCGAAGAAGTACGCCCTGGACTACTACGAGTCCCTGGAGGGCATGAACGTCCGCGTCGGCACCTCGCGGATCGTGGGCGCCACCGACCCGTACGGCGAGCTGTGGGTCACCGTGAAGCCGCACGAGAACCGCACCCGGCGGGGCGGCACGCTCTACGCGTCCTACCGCGAACAGAACACCGGCCGGCTCCAGATCCAGAGCCTGGTGCCCAGCGCCCAGCAGCCGTTCCCCAAGGCGAACGTCGGCGACACGCTGACCGGCGGCGCCGAGGGTCCGCTGGACTTCAACCAGTTCGGCGGCTACACGATCACCGCCCGTACGCTCGGCACGGTCGAGGACAAGGGCCTGAAGCGGGAGAGCACCCGCAAGCAGCGCACCGGCGAGCTCGCGGTCGCCACGTACAACGTGGAGAACCTGGACCCGTCCGACCCGCAGGCCAAGTTCGACGCCCTGGCCGACGGCATCGTCACCCACCTCGCCTCGCCCGACATCGTGGCGCTGGAGGAGATCCAGGACGACAACGGCGCCAAGAACGACGGCACGGTCGGCGCCGCCGCCACCATCAAGAAGTTCACGGACGCGATCGCCGCCAAGGGCGGCCCCGCCTACCAGTGGCGCTCGATCGACCCGGAGAACCTCAAGGACGGCGGCGAGCCCGGCGGCAACATCCGCCAGGTGTTCCTCTTCAACCCGGCGCGGGTCTCCTTCACCGACCGCCCCGGCGGCGACGCGCACACCGCCGTCGGCGTCACCGGCGCCAAGGGCCACCCGGCCCTCACCCTCTCCCCCGGCCGGATCGACCCGGCGAACCCGGCGTGGACGGACAGCCGCAAGCCGCTCGCGGGCGAGTTCGTCTTCCAGGGGCGGACGGTCTTCGTCATCGCCAACCACTTCGCGTCCAAGGGCGGCGACGAGGGCCTGGTCTCGCAGCACCAGCCGGTGCCGCGCTCCTCGGAGGCCAAGCGCCTGCTCCAGGCGCAGGCCGTGAACGGCTTCGTGAAGCAGCTCCTCGCGGTCGACAAGCACGCCCGGGTCCTCGCGCTCGGCGACATCAACGACTTCGACTTCTCGGGCACCACCAAGGCCCTGGAGGACGGGGGCGCACTGCGCTCGGCGTTCCGTACGCTGCCCGAGAAGGAGCGTTACTCCTACGTCTACCAGGGCAACACGCAGGTCCTCGACCAGATCCTGACCAGCCCGGCCGTGCGCGGCTTCGACTACGACAGCGTGCACATCAACGCGGAGTTCGCCGACCAGACCAGCGACCACGACCCGCAGGTCATCCGCTTCCGCCCGTAGGTCAGGCGGCCGGGGTGACGGTCAGCGCCGGAAGGTAGCGCGTCACCCCGCCACCCGTGACGCCCGGGTGGTCGCGCACCCGGGCCCACTGCGGGGTGTCCGAGCCGACCCCGGCGCCGGGCCCGGCCAGGGCGTCGATGTGGGCCCGCTCGCTCTCCCACTCGGCGTAGTTGAGGACGCGGGTGCCGTCCAGGCTGGTGTGGAAGTGGGCGGAGATGCCTCCCGGGGGCAGGTCGGGGTCGGTGGCCAGGGCCTCGAAGACGCCGTCCACCCAGGCCCGCTGGCGGCGCGGGTCCGGACCCTCGAACTCCACGTCGACGATGACCACGCAGCCGGGCGTACGGGGGGCGCCCGGCCGCGGGTCACTGCTGCGGTAGAGCCCGTAGGAGTGCAGTCCCACCCGCTCGATGCCGGGGACGGCCGCGTCGATCTCGGCGTTGCGGTCGTCCCGGAACCGCCGCACGAAGTCCTGGTACGCCGACTCGCTCCGCCACTGCGAGTAGTGCAGCAGCCGGTCGCCGTCGGTCCCGGTGAAGACGCTGTAGGAGAGCAGTCCCGGGTCCGGCCAGTCCCGGCTGCCCCACGCCTTCGCGATCGCCTCGACGGCGGCCCGCTGCCGCTCGGGGGTGCCCGTGCGCCAGACGCTGGACTTGACCACGCCGACGCCGGGCCGGCGCGGGTCGGGCAGGGCGTGGAAGGTGGCGTCGGTGGGCGTCGCGGACATGGTGGGCTCCCGGTGATCGTGGCGGTGCCGTGCGGTGGACGATCACCATCCTGAAACGTCAAGGTCACTTGAGGTCAAGGCCGGCCGGGCTCGCGGCCCGCTCATCTCTCCTGGTCGCCGAGCCGCGCCAGTTCGCTCTGGAACCAGTCGAGCCGGGCCTGGAGCAGCGCCGCCTCCGCGACCAGTTCCGGGAAGCTCCGGCCGGGCCCGGCGGCGCCCGTACCGAGGCCGGGCGCGGCCGTGACCTTCAGCCCGTCGCCGCCCCGCCGGGCGAAGTCGTCGAACCCCACGATCACGCGCGGCCCGGCGCACACCGCGCAGACCGGCTCCACGGCCCGCCAGCCGGGGCGTCCCCAGCCCGCGTCGGCGAGTCCGGCCGGGGGCCGCCGGCAGCGGCACGGCCCGGCCGTGGCGGTACGCACCCGCTGGCGGGCATAGCGCATCCCGCGCTCGAAGCGGATGTAGCGCCCGAGCACCGCCACTTCGAGCAGCAGCGCCTGGCCGTGCTCGGCCGTGCAGGTCAGCGCCGCGGCCTCGGCCCGCTCGTGCAGACAGTGGAAGCCGCAGTCGCAGAGCCTGGACGGGGAGCGGTGGCGCCGCCCGTAGGCGCACTGCGCGTCGTCGAGGACGCCGTAGGGCAGGGCGGCGCCGAGCGAGACACCGAGGAAAGCGGCCCGCGAGCCGTCCCGGGAGAGCGCCCCATGAGCGATCTTGTAGCCGGTGGGCGGCTCCGTCGGACGTTCCTCGGGGAGCCGCAGCCTCATCGGGCCGCCGTCACCTCGGCGGGCTCCCCAACCGGGACCTCCTCGGGCAGGGGTGGCGCCTCGTCCCGGACGACGTCCTCGGGCTGTTCCTCCGCGACCCCGGTGGCGAGAGCCTTGCCGAGCCTCATGACGACCTCCGAGGGGACGACGGTACGGACATGAACGGACACACCGTTCTCTCATGGTGACGTACGCACGGGCACCCGCCAAGAGCGCCTGCTGGTGCGACACTTCAGCACTGCTGTTGATGAACGGCAAGCAGATCTAAGTAGACCTTCACACTCATCGCGGCCCAGACTGCGCCCATGAGCACTCCCCGCCCCTTCGGGCGCGCACTCTGCGCCATGATCACGCCGTTCACCGCCGACGACCGTCTCGACCTCGACCACGCGCGACGGCTCGCGGCACATCTGGTGGCCGAGGGCTGCGACGGCCTGGTGCTCAGCGGCACCACCGGCGAGTCGCCCACCACGACCGACGCGGAGAAGGCGGCGCTGGTCCGGGCGGTGCGCGCGGAGGTCGGCGCGGACGTGCACGTCGTGGCCGGGGTGGGCACCGCCTCCACCCGGCACACCGTGGAGCTGGCCCGCCAGGCCGAGGAGGCGGGCGCGAACGGCCTGCTGGTGGTCTCGCCGTACTACAGCCGGCCGCCCGAGGAGGCGGTGGAGGCGCACTTCCGCACGGTGGCGGACGCCACGGGCCTCCCGGTGATGCTCTACGACATCCCCGGCCGCACGGGCGTCCGGATCGGCACGGACGCCCTGCTGCGGCTGGCGGGGCACGAGCGGATCGTGGCGGTCAAGGACTGCGCGTACGACCTGCTCGCCTCGACCAAGGTCATCGGCCGCACCTCGCTGGCGTACTACTCGGGCTGCGAGGAGACGAACCTGCCGCTGTACGCGGTGGGCGGCGCGGGCTACGTCAGTACGGTGGCGAACGTCGCCCCGGCCCAGATGCGGGCACCGCTGGACGCCCTCGACAAGGGCGACCCGGCGGAGGCGGCCCGCCTCAACCACCTCACGCTCCCGCTGACGGAACTGATGATGGCGTCGGGCCTGCCGGGCACGGTGACCGCGAAGGCCCTGCTGGGCAGTCCGGTGCGGGAACCGCTGCGACCCGCGTCCCCGGACCGGGTCGCCGCGCTGCGCACGGCCTACGACGACCTGGTCCGGGAGTCCGCACGCGGTCAGTTGTGACTGTGCAGGACCTCGTTGAGCCCGCCCCACACGGCGTTGTTGGGCCGGGCCTCCACCGCACCCGTGACGGAGTTCCGCCGGAACAGAATGTTCGACGCCCCCGAAAGCTCGCGGGCCTTCACGATCTGTCCGTCCGGCATCGTCACCCGCGTACCGGCGGTGACGTACAGCCCCGCCTCCACGACGCACTCGTCGCCGAGCGCGATGCCCACGCCCGCCTCGGCACCCACCAGGCACCGCTCGCCGATGACGATACGGACGTTGCCGCCGCCCGAGAGCGTGCCCATCGTGGAGGCGCCGCCGCCGATGTCGGAGCCATTGCCGACGACGACGCCGGCGGAGATGCGGCCCTCGACCATCGAGGTGCCCAGGGTGCCCGCGTTGAAGTTCACGAAGCCCTCGTGCATCACGGTGGTGCCCTCGGCCAGGTGCGCGCCCAGGCGCACCCGGTCGGCGTCGGCGATGCGGACGCCCTTGGGGGCCACGTAGTCCGTCATGCGCGGGAACTTGTCGATGGACGTGACCTGGAGGTGCAGTCCGGCGGCGCGGGCGTTCAGCCGCACCGTCTCGACGTCGTCGACGGCGACCGGGCCGAGCGAGGTCCAGGCGACGTTGGCGAGCAGGCCGAAGAGGCCGTCCAGGTTCTGGCCGTGCGGCTTGACCAGGCGGTGCGAGAGCAGGTGCAGCCGCAGATAGGCGTCGTGGGCGTCGAGCGGCTTGTCGTCGAGCGAGGCGATGACCGTACGGACGGCGACGACCTCGACGCCCCGGCGCTCGTCGGCGCCGAGCGCGGCGGCGGCGCCCTTGCCGAGGAGGGCGGCGGCCCGGTCGGCGGTCAGGCGCTCGGTGCCGGCGGGGCCGGGCTCGGCGGTGAGCTCGGGGGCGGGGAACCAGGTGTCGAGGACGGTGCCGTCGCCGGCGAGGGTGGCGAGGCCGGCGGCGACGGCGCCGGTGGAGCGAGAAGCAGTAGCAGTCGTGTCGGTCATAGCGGAAAACCTAACCGGCGGCGGCCCGCAGGGTCGAACCGGTCTCAGGTGCCGGGCGCGCGTCGCCGCCCGTGTCACCCCCGGTCAGCGGCCCCGGCAGCCTGCGCGCCCACAGCACCGCCAGCCCGGCGAGGCCCGCGAGGACGGCGCACAGGGGCCACAGCAGAGCGGGCGCGGCGGTGTACAGGGCGCCGCCGAGCGGCGGGGCCAGCACCTGGCCGCTGATGGAGGCGCCCGCGTACAGGCTCTGGAAGCGGCCCTGGGCGTGCGGCGGCGCCTGGTCGGCCACGTACGCGGTGGCAGTGGTCTTGTAAAGGATCTCGCCCAGGGTGAGCGACACCATCAGGGCGAGGGCCCAGCCCAGGGCGGCTCCCGGGATCAGCAGCGCGTACCCGAGGCCGACCAGGAGCAGCCCGCAGCCGACGACGCTCAGCGGCGCTCGGCCGCGCAGGGCGTGGGCGGCGGGGAGTTCGAGGCAGAGGATCACCGCGCTGTTGAGGGCGATCAGCCAGCCGTAGACATGGGCGTCCATGCCGTGGTCGCCCAGGAAGACGGGCAGCGTGGAGTACTGCTGGCGGTAGACGAGGTCGACGCAGACGATCGCGGCGAGCAGCACCGGCACGGCGGGCCGGACCCGCAGCTCGCGCCGGAGGCCGGGTGCCCGGGGGTCGTGGACCGGCTTGGCGTGGGCGGCCCCGCGGGCGGGCAGCACCCGGGCCGCGTACGCCGCGAAGAGCAGGGTGCCGGCGCCGTCGGCGGCGAAGAGCCAGTCGTACGACCAGTGGGCGGCGACCAGGGCGCCGAGCGGCGGGCCGACGGTGAAGCCCGCGTTGGAGGCGAACCGCATCACCGCGAAGCCCTGGCGGCGGCTGCCCTCGGGTACGCCGACGGCGACGAGCGCGGAGTTCGCGGCCCGGACGACTCCGGAGGCGTACTGGGCGAGCGGCAGCGCGGCCATCAGGACGGGGGTCGCCAGCAGGCCGAGGACGGCGAGCAGGACGCCGCTGACCACTGATCCCGCGAGCAGGGCGCGCCGGTGGCCGTACCGGTCGCCGAACCAGCCGCCGGTGAGGTTCCCGGCGACCAGGCCCACACCGCCGATCCCGCCGATCACTCCGGCGTGGCCGACGCTCAGGCCGCGCGGGCCGGTCAGGTACACGAAGAGGTAGATGAACGTGAAGCTGACGACCGCGTTGAAGAAGATGCCGAAGCACAGCAGCCGGACGTCTCCCGGCACCGCGCGCAAGGTCTTCACGCCGTAGCCCCCCTGGTCTCGGTCCGCACGGGCGAACTGGTGAGTTCCTTATGGGAACGGACTATGTCAGCATGGGGATCGCAGGTCAACGGCGTACGGAAGGATGGAGCCATGCCTCAACGCACCCGGCTCCACGACGAGCACTGCGCCATCGCCCAGGCCCTGGACGTCGTCGGCGACTGGTGGACCCTCCTGATCGTGCGCGACACCGCACGCGGGGTGCACCGCTTCGACGCGCTCCAGCGCGAGCTCGGCATGTCCCGGAAGGTGCTCGCCGAGCGGCTGAAGCTGCTGGTGGAGACGGGGGTGCTGAGCCGGGAGCCGTACCAGGAGCGCCCGGTGCGGTACGAGTACCGGCTCACTCCGCGCGGCCGTGCCCTGCTGCCCGTACTGATCGCGCTCCAGGACTGGGGCGACACCTGGGTGCTGGGAGAGGGAGAGACGATGGCCACGGCGACGGAGCGGTCCGGGGAGGCCGAGCGGGTGCGGGAGCTGGTGGGAACGAGGGTGCCCGCGCTCGAACTCACCGATTTCGACGGGCGGTCGCGCGACCCGGTGTCGGTGGAGAGCGCGTACACCGTGCTCTACTGCTTCCCCGGCGCCTACGCCCGCAAGGAGTCCTATCCCCCGGGCTGGGCGGGCATCCCGGGGGCGCCGGGCTGCACGCTGGAGTCGTGCACCTTCCGCGACCAGCTCGCCGAGTTCACGGCGGCGGGCGCGAGCGTGCACGGCGTGTCCACCCAGCGCCCGGACGAGCAGCGGGCGTTCGCGGACAAGGAGGGGCTGCGCTTCCCTCTCCTGTCGGACGCGGACCTGGAGCTGACGGCCGCGCTGCGGTTGCCGACGTTCCGCACGGCGGGGGTGAGCCGCCTCAAGCGCCTCACGCTGGTCATCGCCCGGGACCGGACGGTGGTCGAGGCGCTGTACCCGATCACCGACATCGAGGCGAGCGTACGGTCGGCACTGGAGGCGGTCCGCCGGGCGGGGGGCGGGGGCTGAACGGGGCCCGGCGGGGGCTCAGTGCGCGGGGCGGCCGAGGTTGAGCGGCAGCACACCGTCCTCGGCGGTGTGCTGCTATGGCTGAGCCCGGCGATACCGCGCTCGCCGACCACCCGGGGTCCCCGCCACTCGGCCGTGGGGGTCCCGGCAGCCCGCGCTGTGCGGTCTCGCCTCGTCCGGCGCACCGACACTAGGCTCGCGCCATGCCCACATCTGACAGCGTGACGCTTCGGACGCTTGATGGTCTGCGCCTGGCCGGCACCCTTGTGAGCCCCGACGCTCCCGCCTCACACGGTGTGGTCCTGGTGCACGGCGGGGGCGTCACCCGTGAAGAGGGCGGATTCTTCTCCCGGTTGGCCGCCGGACTGGCTGCCGCCGGGGTGGCGTCTCTCCGCTTCGACATGCGGGGCCACGGGGAGAGCGAGGGCCGGCAGGAGGAGCTGACGCTCACCACGATCCTCAACGACATTCGTGTGGCCATCGACCGTTTGCGCAGTGCCACGACCGCCGGGGGAATCACCTTGCTGGGTGCCAGCTTCGGTGGCGGTATCTGCGCGTACTATGCCGCGAAGCGTCCGGCAGACCTTTCACGACTGGTTCTGTTCAACCCTCAGCTGGACTACAAGTGGCGCACCATTGATACGCGCTCGTACTGGGCCGGTGATTCGATCAGCGACGAAGCAGCCCGACAACTCACCGAGCACGGATTCATCCAGTTCACACCGACGCTTCGGCACGGGCGGCCTCTCCTCAACGAGGTGTTCTGGCTGCACCCACACGAAGTGCTCGGGGAGGTGCGGGCCCCGACGCTCCTCGTGCATGGCACGCGGGACACCTTCGTGCCGATCGAGTCATCGCGGTCCGCTGTACGGAAGTTCCTCGCCCCCTGCGAACTCGTCGAGATCGAGGGGTCCCAGCACGGTTTCGCCGTGCACGACGATCCGGAATACCTCGACCCGCAGAGTCAGAAATGGCAGGCATTCGTGGTCCGCACGGTAACCGAGTGGTTATCGACGGCCCCCTCGCAGGGTTAGACCGCCTGGAGTGCTTCGCGGAACTCCCGCACGGCAGGGCGACTGCGCCAGTGGCGCAGTGTTTGTGCCACTTCGTCCAGGACCCGCAGAGTGCGTTCGGACTTCATAGCCCGAGCCACCTCCGCCGAAGCGCTACCGATCCGGGCAGCCTCGTCCGGCTCACCGCTCAGCGCCAAGGCAACAGAACGCCGGGCGTTGAAGAATCCCACGTCGCGGCGGGAGAGCGTGCCCGCCTCCATGATTTCCCCGAACAGGGCGGCGGCGAGGCCCGGTTTCCCTGCCTCTGTGTAGCTCACCGCGTTCCGGAGCGACAACGTGTGTTCGTTGAAGTAGGCACCCAGGTCGCCCGGCTCGGCGACGGCGGCGTCAGCCAGCAGTTCTCGTGCCGTACCGAGTTTCCGCTCCACCAGCGAGAACGGCTCCCCGAGCATGGCCCACCCCAGCGCTTCCTGCTGCGTCAGCTCCGCCCGCACCCGCACCGGAAGCCGCCACCTCTCGTGCTGGCCCGCCTGCGCCAGCGTCACCACGCGCGCCGCGTCTCCGTCGTCGTACGCCATTTGGGACTTTTTCAGCAGCATATAGCCTTGCATGGCGGGATCATTGGCTTCCTGCGCCCATTCCACAGCTCGGTCGTACCAGACAGCGGCCTCAGCCGGTTGCTGGATATCGCGATAGAGCCATCCTGCGAACTCCGCACCGACCGCGCCGACCGACAACAGCTCTCGCCGAACGGACGGCTTCACCTCACGTGCCCTGCGCTCCATGGCACTCAACAGTCCGAGAACCAGCGACAGGCTCTTGCGCGCACCCAGAGCACCGTCATCATGTTTGGCCACTTCGAGCTGTTCACGTAAAAAGTCGACCGCCGAACCATCGTAGTCCCGGTACTGGTCTTCCGGCGGTGCGGCTGCGCAGCGGATCTCCAGGGGCGCGGCACTCTCGCCACCATCCCCAGAAGCACTCTCCCATGGCCGGCTCGGCAGGCCGATCATTCCTCCGGGAATACCGAACCCGTCGGCCACGCGTTCGACAACCTCACGCCCTCGGATACCACGAACACCCCGGATGATGTCGCTCACGCGTGAACTCGACATCTTCCCGATGGCAGCCGCCATGGCGGCATGACTGGAGCCGGAGCGCCGGTTCACGAGCCGGAAGATCTCCCGGAAGTCCCGGGCGGAGCAGGCCTGTTGCATGACCTCACTCCGAAGGAGCGCGTCTGGGATCGTCAGTGGATAACCGCCGCGCCGGGTCTCGCGTTCGTCCATGGGCGCCCCTGGGGAGGACCGGAGTGATCTTTTCCAGAATAGCCCCGGGCTCTGGACGGGGCCCGTCGAACCGTAACGGGGTTCCCCAAAAGCTCCTGCGGGGATCCCCGTTCGCTGTTCCGTACACAGCCGCGTCCCGCCAAGCTTTTCGGACGACACCCACCCCCACGACCATGGAGACGGTCCGGGGCGTGGTCACAACCAGCAGAGGTTGACGACAGTGCCCGAAGTCACCGCCAGAACCACCGAAAACCCCCAGCGGGCAAAGGGTGATACCGACGCACGGCAGTGGGAGTACACGACCTACGCGCCCGCCGGTGAGACGTGCCCGGCGTGCGAAAGGCCCATCAAGAGCCTTGAAAACTGCCGACGGGCGGCATCGGCCCGCCCCGACGCCGCTCCGGTCGCGGCGTACTGGCATACGGACTGCGCCCCCATGGCGGCGGGACGATGATCTCTGTGGAGCAGTACAGGAGTGCGCTCGCCGAGGCGGAGCACACCGCCGCTCTGCTGCGCGCGGCCCTGCGCCGTACCGGCGTAGCCGAGCAGGAAGTCTCGCGGGTGCGTGGCCTGGTCACCGGGAGGGGGCGGGGATACGTGGAGATCGGGGCGCTTTCCGTCGGCTCGGCGGCGGCGCTGCTCGACGCACTTGTTTCATCGGTGGCCGAGCGCCCCTGAGCCGCGCCGTTGCGCGGGCCGTCCGCCGCATACGCGAAAGGCCCCCGGCACCCACCAGCACCAGAGGCCCCACACGTCATACAGGTCACACAGGGGGATCAGACGTTGAACCCCAGCGCACGCAACTGCTCGCGCCCGTCGTCCGTGATCTTGTCCGGGCCCCACGGCGGCATCCAGACCCAGTTGATCTTGAGTTCGTTGACGATGCCGTCGGTCGCGGCCTTCGCCTGGTCCTCGATCACGTCGGTCAGCGGGCAGGCCGCGGACGTCAGGGTCATGTCGAGCGTGGCGATGTTGGCGTCGTCGATGTGGATGCCGTAGATGAGGCCCAGGTTGACGACGTCGATGCCCAGCTCGGGGTCGACGACGTCGTACAGCGCCTCACGGACTTCTTCCTCCGAGGCCGGCTTCAAGGTGGCCTCCGCGTTCTCGGTCATGCGCTCTTCCTCTCGGCTTCGGCGCCCAGCGCCTGGGCCGTCGCGTCCTTCCAGGCCATCCAGCTCAGCAGAGCACACTTCACGCGCGCGGGGTACTTGGAGACACCGGCGAACGCGACCGCGTCCTCCAGCACCTCCTCCATCGCGTCGTCCGGCTCCAGCTGGCCCTTGGACTGCATCAGCTCCAGGAAGGTCTCCTGGATGCGCCGCGCCTCGTCGAGCTCCTTGCCGACCAGCAGGTCGTTGAGGACGGAGGCGCTGGCCTGGCTGATGGAGCAGCCCTGACCCTCGTAACTGATGTCCGAGATCTGCGAGCCCTCGTACTTCACTCGCAGGGTGATCTCGTCCCCGCACGTCGGGTTCACGTGGTGCACCTCGGCGTCACCGTCCCGCAAGCCCCGCCCGTGCGGATGCTTGTAGTGGTCCAGGATGACGTCCTGGTACATCGAATCCAGCTTCACAACGAATTACCTCGCGTCCCTGCAATCGCTCGCCGCACGTCTCCACCCCTAGCCGAAGAAGTTCCGTACGTGCTCCAGACCGTCCACCAGGGCGTCGACCTCGGCAGGCGTGGAGTACAGATAGAAAGACGCTCGCGTGGTCGCGGGAATTCCGTAGCGCAGGCAGGCCGGGCGCGCGCAGTGGTGGCCCACGCGGACCGCGATGCCCTCCTCGTCGAGGACCTGGCCCACGTCGTGCGGGTGGATGTCACCGAGCGTGAAGGAGATCGCGGCGCCCCGGTCCTCGGCCGTGGTGGGGCCGATGATCCGCAGGTCCGGGACTTCCAGGAGGCGCTTGACCGCGTACTCCGTGATCGCGTGCTCATGCGCGGCGATCTTGTCCATGCCGATCGCCGAGAGGTAGTCCACCGCCGCGCCCAGGCCCACGGCCTGCGCGATCGGGGGCGTGCCCGCCTCGAACTTGTGCGGCGCCGGCGCGTACGTCGACGAGTGCATCGAGACCGTCTCGATCATCTCGCCGCCGCCGAGGAACGGGGGAAGGTCCTCCAGCAGCTCCTGGCGGCCCCACAGGACACCGATGCCGGTCGGGCCGCACATCTTGTGGCCGGTGAAGGCCACGAAGTCGGCCTGGAGGGCCTGTACGTCCAGCGGCATGTGCGGCGCGGCCTGGGAGGCGTCGATGCACAGCAGCGCGCCGACCTCCTGGGCGCGGCGGACGATCGCCTCGACCGGGTTGACGGTGCCCAGCAGGTTGGAGACCAGCGTGAAGGAGACGATCTTCGTCTTCTCGGTGATGATCTCTTCGATGTTCGAGAGGTCGAGGCGGCCGTCGTCGGTGAGGCCGAACCACTTCAGCTTCGCGCCGGTGCGCTGCGCGAGCAGCTGCCACGGCACGATGTTGGAGTGGTGCTCCATCTCCGTGATGACTATCTCGGTCTCATGGTCCACCCGGTAGGGCTCGTCGGCCCAGCCCAGCATGTTGGCGACCAGGTTGAGCGACTCCGAGGCGTTCTTGGTGAAGATCACCTCGTCACGGCTGGGCGCGTTGATGAACGCGGCGACCTTGTCGCGCGCGCCCTCGTACAGCGCCGTGGCCTCCTCGGCCACCGTGTACACACCACGGTGGACGTTGGCGTTGTGCCGCTCGTAGTACTCGTTGAGGGCGTCGAGCACCTGGCGGGGCTTCTGCGAGGTGGCCGCGCTGTCGAGGTACACGATCTTCTTCCCGTCGTGGACCACGCGGTCCAGGAGGGGGAAGTCCTTACGGATCGCCTCGCTGAGAAGATCGGACTCGGTGAGGAGGCCCGGCAGATGTGTCACTCGGATACGCCGCCCTTCGTGTAAGCCTCGTAGCCCTCGTTCTCCAGCTTGTCGGCGAGCTCGGCGCCGCCGGACTCGGCGATGCGGCCGTTCGCGAACACGTGCACGAAGTCGGGCTTGATGTAGCGCAGGATGCGCGTGTAGTGCGTGATCAGCAGCGTGCCGACCTCACCGGTCTCACGGACGCGGTTGACGCCCTCGGAGACGACGCGCAGGGCGTCGACGTCCAGGCCGGAGTCGGTCTCGTCGAGGATCGCGATCTTCGGCTTGAGGAGCTCCAGCTGAAGGATCTCGTGGCGCTTCTTCTCACCGCCGGAGAAGCCCTCGTTGACGTTGCGCTCGGCGAAGGCCGGGTCCATCTGGAGCTGCTCCATCGCGGACTTGACCTCCTTCACCCAGGTACGCAGCTTGGGGGCCTCGCCGCGCACGGCGGTGGCGGAGGTGCGCAGGAAGTTGGAGACCGAGACACCGGGGACCTCGACCGGGTACTGCATGGCGAGGAAGACGCCGGCGCGGGCACGCTCGTCGACGGCCATCTCCAGGACGTTCTCGCCGTCCAGGGTGACCGTGCCGCCGGTGATCGTGTACTTGGGGTGACCCGCGAGCGAGTACGCGAGGGTGGACTTGCCGGAGCCGTTGGGACCCATGATGGCGTGGGTCTCGCCCTGCCTCACGGTCAGGTCGACGCCCTTGAGGATCTCCCGGGGGCCGTTCTCGGCTTCCACGGTGACGTGCAGGTCGCGGATTTCAAGCGTTGCCATGGGGACTTAGTTCTCCTGGGATACGGAGACGAGCACATCGTCCCCTTCGATCTTTACGGGGTATACGGGCACGGGTCGCGTCGCGGGGAGGCCGGACGGCTTGCCGGTGCGCAGGTCGAAGCTGGAGCCGTGCAGCCAGCACTCGATCTGGCAGTCCTCCACCTCGCCCTCCGACAGCGAGACGTTGGCGTGCGAGCAGATGTCGTTGATCGCGAACACCTCGCCCGCCGTACGGACGACCGACACCGGCGTGCCGTCGAGCTCCACCCGCCTGGGGGTGTCCTCCTCCAGCTCGCTCAGTGCGCAGACGCGGACGAAGTCGCTCATCAGACGGACGCCTCCAGCTCCGCCTCGATCTTGGCGAGCAGGCGCTCCTCGACGTCCGCCACGCCGACCTGCTGGACGAGCTCGGCGAAGAAGCCGCGCACCACCAGCCGGCGGGCCTCGGTCTGCGGGATGCCGCGCGCCATCAGGTAGAAGAGCTGCTCGTCGTCGAAGCGGCCGGTGGCCGAGGCGTGACCGGCGCCGGCGATCTCGCCGGTCTCGATCTCCAGGTTCGGCACGGAGTCGACCCGGGCGCCGTCGGTCAGCACCAGGTTGCGGTTCATCTCGTAGGTGTCGGTGCCCTCGGCCTTGGCCTGGATGAGGACGTCACCGATCCACACGGCGTGCGCGCCGTCGCCCTGGAGGGCGCCCTTGTACACGGCGTGGGACTTGCAGTGCGGGGTGTTGTGGTCGACCAGGAGGCGGTGCTCCTGGTGCTGGCCCTTGTCGGTGAAGTACAGCCCGAAGAGCTCGGCCTCGCCGCCGGTGCCCGCGTAGGAGACGCGCGGGTGCAGCCGGACCAGGTCGCCGCCGAAGGTGACGACCACGGACTTGAAGGAGGCGTCCCGGCCGACCAGCGCGTTGTGCTGGGCGACGTGGACGGCCTTGTCGTCCCAGTCCTGCACGGAGACGACGGTCAGCTTGGCGCCGTCGCCGAGGACGAACTCCACGTTGGCGGCGAGCACCGCGTCACCGGTGTGGTCGATGACCACGACGGCCTCGGCGAACGCGCCGAGCTCGACGACCTGGTGCGCGTAGACCGTGCCGCCCTCGCCGTGCACGGCGATACGGATCGGCTCACTGAGGACCGTCTCCTTGGGGACGGTCACGACCGAGGCCTTCTCGAACGAGGAGTAGGCCTGGGCGGCGACCCGGTCCACCGGCGTGCCGGCCCGGCCGAGCCGGGCGTCGTCGCGGCCCACCGTCTCGACGGTGACGCCCTCGGGGGCGCTCACCTCGACGCGCAGCCCGTCGCCGGTCGCGACGGCGGTGCCGTCGTGCAGCCCGCGCAGCCGGTCCAGCGGGGTGAACCGCCACTCCTCCTCGCGGCCGTGCGGCACGGGGAAGTCCGCCACGTCGAAGGACGGGGGCGCGCTCATGCGCGTGGCGACGGTCGACTCTGCGGCCACCGCGATCGAGCCGGCGGTGGTGGAGCCCGCCGGGATGTTCTGAGCCTCAGCCATGGCTGTCGTAGTGCTCTCTTCCTAGATCAGTCTGCGTTCGCTGCTGCGGGGACGGTGGCGGTACTAGCCGACCGAACCCTCCATCTGCAGCTCGATCAGCCGGTTGAGCTCCAGGGCGTACTCCATGGGCAGCTCCTTGGCGATCGGCTCGACGAAGCCGCGCACGATCATCGCCATCGCCTCGAACTCCGTCAGACCTCGGCTCATCAGGTAGAAGAGCTGGTCCTCGGAGACCTTGGAGACGGTCGCCTCGTGGCCCATGGACACGTCGTCCTCGCGGACGTCGACGTACGGGTAGGTGTCGGAGCGGGAGATCGTGTCGACGAGCAGCGCGTCGCACAGCACGTTCGACTTCGATCCGGCCGCGCCCTCACCGATCTCGACCAGACCGCGGTACGAGGTGCGGCCACCGCCGCGCGCCACCGACTTGGAGACGATGTTGGAGGACGTGTTCGGCGCCATGTGGACCATCTTGGAGCCGGCGTCCTGGTGCTGGCCCTCGCCCGCGAAGGCGATGGACAGGGTCTCACCCTTGGCGTGCTCGCCCATCAGGTAGACCGCCGGGTACTTCATGGTGACCTTGGAACCGATGTTGCCGTCGATCCACTCCATGGTCGCGCCCTCGTACGCCACGGCGCGCTTGGTGACCAGGTTGTAGACGTTGTTCGACCAGTTCTGGATCGTCGTGTAGCGGCACCGGCCGCCCTTCTTGACGATGATCTCCACGACGGCGCTGTGCAGCGAGTCGGAGGAGTAGATCGGGGCGGTGCAGCCCTCGACGTAGTGGACGTACGCGTCCTCGTCCACGATGATCAGCGTCCGCTCGAACTGGCCCATGTTCTCCGTGTTGATACGGAAGTAGGCCTGGAGCGGGATGTCGACGTGGACGCCCTTGGGCACGTAGATGAACGAGCCGCCGGACCACACCGCGGTGTTCAGCGACGCGAACTTGTTGTCGCCGACCGGGATGACGGTGCCGAAGTACTCCTGGAAGAGCTCCGGGTGCTGCTTCAGCGCGGTGTCGGTGTCGAGGAAGATGACGCCCTGCGCCTCCAGGTCCTCACGGATCTGGTGGTAGACGACCTCGGACTCGTACTGGGCCGCGACACCGGCGACGAGGCGCTGCTTCTCCGCCTCGGGGATGCCGAGCTTGTCGTACGTGTTCTTGATGTCCTCGGGCAGGTCCTCCCAGGACTCCGCCTGCTTCTCCGTGGACCGCACGAAGTACTTGATGTTGTCGAAGTCGATGCCGGACAGGTCCGAGCCCCAGTTGGGCATGGGCTTCCTGTCGAACAGGCGCAGGCCCTTGAGGCGCAGCTTCAGCATCCACTCGGGCTCGTTCTTCTTCGCCGAGATGTCGCGGACGACGTCCTCGGAGAGCCCGCGCTTGGCGGTGGCACCCGCCGCGTCGGAGTCGGCCCAGCCGTACTCGTACGTGCCCAGGCCCTCGAGTTCGGGGTGGGCAGTCTCCGTGGGGAGAGTCATGCGGGGTTCCTCCCGGCCGTGCTTGTGGATGCTGTTTCGGTGTCGTGCGGGGTCTGTGGTGCGCTGTGCGGGATGAACGTCGTGCACACCCCGTCGCCGTGGGCGATGGTGGCCAGACGCTGCACATGGGTTCCGAGCAGGCGGGAGAAGAACTCCGTCTCCGCCTCGCACAGCTGCGGGAACTGCTCGGCGGCGTGAGCGACCGGGCAGTGGTGCTGGCAGAGCTGCTCGCCCCGTCCGGGGAGGGGCGCACTGCGCGCCGTAGCAGCGTACCCGTCGGCGGTCAAGGCCCTGGCCAGCGCCTCGGTACGCTCCTCGGGCGGCGCCGCCTCGACGGCCTCGCGGTAGCTCTCGGCCTGCGCCTCGACGCGGGCGCGCGCGAAGGCGACGACGGCCTCCTCGCCCGCGGACCGCTCGATCCAGCGGAGCGCGTCCACGGCCAGCTTGTCGTACGACTGGTCGAAGGCGTCCCGCCCGCAGTCCGTGAGGGCGAAGACCTTGGCGGGCCTGCCGCGGGTCCGCGCCCCGTACACCCGCTGCTCGCGGGCGACGACCACGTCGTCGGCCACCAGGGCGTCGAGGTGGCGGCGGACGGCGGCCTGGGTGAGTCCGAGGCGCTTCGCGAGGTCCGCGACGGTGGAGGGGCCGTGATCCAGGATGGAGCGCGCGACCCGGTTGCGGGTGGACCGCTCACCGGTCGCGATCTCCTCCTGCGGAGCCTCGCCGACGTTTTTCACAACACCATTGTTGCGTAATTCCTCAGAGCCTGACAAGCCACGTCCCGATCATCGAGCGGTGCGGTGCATCACTTAGGCATACCTAAGCTGACCTGCGGAAACGATCTCTGATCGATCACCTGACGGACCCGGGAACAAAGGCCCGCCCCCTGTGACCTCGGCGTATGACCGGCTCACCACCCCGCTCGCACCCCGGGAGTGGGCCTGGCGGGCGGGTCCGGCCGGGGCCCGCGCGGACCGTCCGGTGGCCGGAAATCTAAGGTCGCACATCCGCGCGTCCATGCCTCCGTACGACCCCCTCCCCCGGTCCGGAGCCCCGCGCGCGCTGCCTAGACTTGCCCGTCATGAAGAGCGAGTCCGTCGTCCAGGTCAGCGGCCTGGTCAAACGGTACGGATCGAAGACCGCCGTGGACGGCCTCGACCTGCGGGTCGCCGCCGGGACCGTCACCGCCGTCCTCGGTCCCAACGGTGCCGGCAAGACCACCACGATCGAGATCTGCGAGGGCTACCGCAGACCCGACGCCGGCACCGTCCGCGTCCTGGGCCTCGACCCGGTCACCGAGGCCGAGCGGCTGCGCCCGCGCATCGGGGTGATGCTCCAGTCCGGCGGCGTCTACCCCGGCGCCCGCGCCGAGGAGATGCTCCGCCACATGGCGAAGCTGCACGCCCAACCCCTCGACGTGCCCGCGCTCATCGAGCGCCTCGGGCTGGAGAGCTGCGGACGCACCGCCTACCGCCGTCTCTCCGGCGGCCAGCAGCAGCGCCTCGCCCTCGCCATGGCCGTGGTCGGCCGCCCCGAGCTGGTCTTCCTCGACGAGCCGACCGCGGGCCTGGACCCGCAGGCCCGCCGCGCCACCTGGGACCTGGTGCGGGAGCTGCGCGCCGACGGCGTCAGCACGGTCCTGACCACCCACTTCATGGACGAGGCCGAACAGCTCGCGGACGACGTGGTGATCGTCGACGCGGGCAAGGTCGTCGCCCAGGGCTCGCCCGAGGCGCTCTGCCGGGGTGGGGCCGAGAACACCCTGCGCTTCACCGGCCGCCCCGGGCTCGACCTCGCCTCCCTCCTCAAGGCGCTGCCCGACGGCACGGCCGCGGCCGAGCTCACCCCCGGCGCGTACCGCATCAGCGGCACCGTCGACCCCCAGCTGCTGGCCACCGTCACCTCCTGGTGCGCCCAGCACGGTGTGATGCCCGACGGCATCGCGGTGGAGCGCCACACGCTGGAGGACGTCTTCTTGGAACTGACCGGCAGGGAGCTGCGCCGATGAGTGTCGGTACCGGTACGTACACCCCGGACCCGGGGGCCGCGCCCGTCGGCCGCATGATCGGCGCGCAGACCGGGCTGGAGACGCGAATGCTGCTGCGCAACGGCGAGCAGCTGCTGCTCACCGTGGTCATCCCGACGCTGCTGCTCGTGCTGTTCAGCGGCGTCGACATCATCGACACCGGCGAGGGGAAGTCCGTCGACTTCCTCACCCCCGGCATCCTGGCGCTCGCCGTGATGTCCACCGCCTTCACCGGCCAGGCCATCGCCACCGGCTTCGAGCGGCGCTACGGCGTGCTCAAGCGGCTCGGTGCCTCGCCGCTGCCGCGCTGGGCGCTGATGACCGCCAAGACGCTGTCGGTGCTGGTCACCGAGGCCCTCCAGATCGTCCTGCTGACGGCGATCGCCTTCGCGCTCGGCTGGTCTCCGCACGGCAACCCGTTCGCGGTGCTGCTCCTCCTGGTGCTCGGCACGGCCGCCTTCTCCGGGCTCGGACTGCTGATGGCGGGCACCCTGAAGGCCGAGGCGACGCTCGCCGCGGCCAATCTGGTCTTCCTGCTGCTTCTGGTGGGCGGCGGGGTCATCGTGCCGATGGACAAGTTCCCCGGCGGCGTGCGGACGGCACTGGGGCTCCTGCCCATCTCGGCGCTCTCGGACGGGCTGCGGGACGTGCTCCAGCAGGGCGCCTCGATGCCCTGGGGCGACCTGGGTGTCCTGGCCGTCTGGACGGTCCTGGGGCTGGGCGCGGCGGCGCGGTTCTTCCGCTGGGAGTGAGGCGCGCGCAGGGGCGGCGACCCCTCGTGAAAACATGCACAAACGGAGCCCTACGATAGAGCCCATGCCGAACGTGACCCGAGCCGAAGCGGCTCAGGCGGTGCGCAACCCGCTCGCCTTCATCGCCGAACGGTGGACGCCGTCCCCGCGGACCGTCCAGCGCGCGGCGCTCGCCGCCGTCGTCATGGCCGTCGTCATCGTGGTGACCGGCGGCGCGGTGCGGCTCACCGGGTCCGGGCTCGGCTGCCCGACCTGGCCCAAGTGCACCGACCAGAGCCTGGCACCGACGGGCGAGATGGACTTCCACAGCGCCGTCGAGTTCGGCAACCGGATGCTGACGTACGTGCTCTGCGCGGCCGTCGGCTGGGCGATCGTCGCGGCCCGGGCCGCGAGCCCCTGGCGGCGCGGCGTCACCCGGCTGGGCTGGGCGCAGTTCTGGATCGTCATGGGCAACGCGGTCCTGGGCGGCATCGTCGTCCTGGTCGGCCTCAACCCGTACACCGTCGCGGCGCACTTCCTGCTCTCCACCGCGCTCCTCACGGTCGCGATGACGACCTGGCAGCGCGTCCGCGAGGGCGACGGCGCGCCGCGCCCGCTGGTCGGCAACGCCGTGATCCAGCTGACCTGGCTCCTGGTGGTCGCGGCGGGCGCGCTGGTCGCGGTCGGCACGGTAGTCACCGGCGCCGGGCGCCACGCGGGCGACTCCAGCGACGTGGACCGCATCCCGCTGAACTGGACGATGATCAGCCAGCTCCACGCCGACCTCGCGTGGGTCGTGGTGGCCCTCACGGTCGCGCTCTGGTTCGTCCTGAAGGCGGTCGACGCCCCGAAGGGCCCGCGCGACCGGGCCCGCGATCTGTTCCTGGTGCTGATGGGCCAGGGGATCATCGGTTACGTCCAGTACTTCACCAAGACTCCCGAGGCCCTGGTCGCGCTGCACATGCTCGGGTCCTGCCTGGTGTGGATCGCCGTGGTCCGGGTCCTGCTCTCGCTGCGCGAGCGCCCGCACACCGCCGTGCCGGTCCCGGCCCAGTCAGACCCCGCGCTCACCCGCGCCTGACAGCCCGTACACCCGCCGGGCGTTCCCCGCCCCGATCATCGCGGCGACCCGCTCGGCGTCGTTGCGCGCCCACGCCCCGTCGGCCACCCACGCCCCCAGCACCCGTCCCAGGGCGTGGGTGAACAGCCGCGCGCCCACCACGTGCAGTTCGGGCAGGCCGCGCGCGCCGCTGGAGTAGAGCAGCTTGCCGAACGGCGCCAGCTCCAGGAGCTCGGCCAGCACGTCCGCGGCGCGCGCGCCGGTGCGCACCAGGGCCGGCCCCACATCCGCGTACACATGCGGGAACGCGCTGGCCAGATGGGCCGCCTGGCGGTGGTACGGATAGCCGTGCAGCAGCACCAGGTCCGTGCCCAGGCCGCTGGTGGCGGCGGCGAAGGAGGCGAGCCCGCTCGCGTCGTCCATGCCCAGCCGCAGCTGGAGCGGGCGGCCGGAGGCGACCGCGCTCCACAGCAGGTGCCGCAGCAGCACCGGGTCCTCCAGCGGCTCCTGGATGCGGCGCCGGGTGAGCCAGCGCCCCGCCGCCCCGCGCACCTCGCCGGGGCCGGGCGGGGCCGGGTCGAGGTGCCGGCGTACGGCCGTCACGGAGAGGAAGGCGACGGCGGAGGCGGCGGCGGTGTGCACGGCCTCGGCGAGGTTGGCGAGGAAGGCGTCGACCGTGCCGGAGGTGTCGGCGACCTGCTCGGCCAGCGGTTCCAGCCGGACGATCTCATGGGCGTCGGCGGCCCCGGCGGCGGCCAGCTCACCGGGCCCGGTCAGATCGCCGGGCAGACTCGTGTCGACGAGGTAGGTGGACACGCCCGAGCCGCGCAGCAGCCGTCTGACGGTCTCCAGGACGCCCAGCTCGCGCCGGCGGGCGAGATAGCGGGCCGGGGTGCAGTGCGCCTCCAGGCCGAGCAGCGGCGGGCACCAGCGGCGCACCGCGAAGCCGGTCTGGGTGTCGAAGAACGTCGTGCCGGGGGCGGGCGGGGCTCCGGTCCTGCCGAGCTGCGTCTCGAACGTGCCGAGCCCCAGCTCGGTGCGGAGCACCCCGTGGCAGTACTGGTCCACCAGGTCCGGCTGCGGCACGGCGTCGATCATCCGGGGCTCCCTGGGTGGTGTGCTTCCACCTCACTAACGGGTGAGCCCCGGATGAGTGTTGCTGTTGCCGTTCAGCCGTTCTTAGGACCGCCGAGCTGGATGCCGGCCATCCGGCTCCACTCGTACCGGCCGGTCCTCACCTTGGCGGCGAACTCGCCGTCGAAGTCCTCGTGGAGGGTGATGCCGGCCTTCTCGACCGCGCTCAGCGCGATGGCGTGGCTGGGGGCCACCAGGTCGCCCCAGCCGCCGTCCTCGCCGACCAGCACGATCCGCGCGCCGCGCTGACCGATGTACGCGACCTGGCCCTCGGCGCCGCCGTGCTCCTTGGCGAAGTGGCCGATCTGCTTGGCGAGGCGCGCGGCCCGCCGCTCGGCCTTGGCGGCCTGCTTCTCGTCAACCTGGGTTTCTGCCATGTCCAGGATGCTACTCGCGAGTAGATCCAGATGCGACGGGAGGGCCCCGTGGCCTGTGCCACTGGACCCTCCGGTCACGAGGAGCGGGTGCCTACCGCAGGAACGGGTCCACCGCGACCGCCACGAAGAGCAGCGACACATAGGTGATCGACCAGTGGAACAGCCGCATCTCCTTGAGCTTCCCACCCGTCACGCCCGCCTTGGCGCGGTTCTGGAGGCCGTGCGCCTCCCACAGCCACCAGCCGCCGGAGACCAGCGCCACCGCCGTGTAGAACCAGCCGGTGTAGCCGAGCGGGGTCAGCAGCAGCGAGACGGCGACCATCACCCAGCTGTACGCGACGATCTGGCGGGCCACGACCCGGTTGGAGGCGATGACCGGCAGCATCGGGACGCCCACGCGCGCGTAGTCGTCCTTCACCTTCATCGACAGCGGCCAGTAGTGCGGCGGCGTCCAGAAGAAGATGACCAGGAAGAGGATGACGGCGGCCCAGGACATCGAGTCCGTGACGGCCGACCAGCCGATGAGGACCGGCATACAGCCCGCGATGCCGCCCCAGACGATGTTCTGCGCGGTGCGGCGCTTGAGGATCATCGTGTAGACGACCACGTAGAAGAGCAGCGCACCGAGGGACAGCGCGGCGGACAGCCAGTTGACGAGCAGTCCGAACCACAGCGTCGAGACGACCGCGAGGGTGATGCCGAAGGCGAGGCACTCGCGCGGCGAGACCATCCCGGTCACCAGGGGCCGCTGCGAGGTGCGGTCCATCAGCGCGTCGATGTCCCGGTCGATGTACATGTTCAGCGCGTTGGCGCCACCCGCCGAGAGGTAGCCGCCGACGGTGGTGGTCAGCACGAGCCACAGTGACGGAACGCCCTGCTCGGCCAGGAACATCACCGGAATGGTGGTGATGAGGAGCAGTTCGATGATCCGCGGCTTGGTCAGTGCCACGAACGCCTTGACGCGGGCCCCGAACGGCCGATGGGCCCCCGGGCTGGGAGTCAAGACGACCCCTGCGGGTCGGGACTCGACGGCCGTCACGCACACCCCTGACAGAGAATTCCCAGCAAGTCCCGGGGCAATCGGTCGGATGGGCCCGGACGTTCCGGGCAAGAGAACCCGGTGAAGACTTGCGCGTACCACGCCACTGTAGACGTTGCCCAGACGCGGCCCTTCGCGGGGGTGGGCTCGTGTTGGCGCCGGGTCGCGAAGACTGCGCCGTGAGGCGGAAGTGACCGGTCTTGGGCACTCTGGAGTGGGTGTCCCAACCCGTGGGCAGTCGAAAAAATGAGCGTTCCGGCGGGGGTAGGCTCGACAACGCCCGGTGCGCCCACAGTCACCGGGAACGAACATGTGGAGAGGAGCCCTGACCCAGGGTGAGCACCAAGCCGACCACCACAGACCTTGAGTGGACCGAACTGGACCAGCGGGCCGTAGACACCGGCCGCGTCCTGGCCGCGGATGCTGTACAGAAGGTCGGCAACGGCCATCCTGGTACGGCGATGAGCCTGTCCCCGGCCGCGTACACCCTCTTCCAGAAGGTGATGCGCCACGACCCGGCGGACGCCGACTGGACCGGACGCGACCGCTTCGTGCTGTCCGCGGGCCACTCCTCCCTGACGCTGTACATCCAGCTCTACCTGGCCGGGTACGGCCTGGAGCTGGACGACCTGAAGGCGTTCCGCACCTGGGGCTCCAAGACCCCGGGTCACCCGGAGTACGGCCACACCACCGGCGTGGAGACGACCACCGGTCCGCTGGGACAGGGTGTCGCCAACGCCGTGGGCATGGCCATGGCCGCCCGCTACGAGCGCGGCCTGTTCGACCCGGAGGCGGCCCCCGGCACCTCCCCGTTCGACCACTTCGTCTTCGCGATCGCGGGCGACGGCTGCCTCCAGGAGGGCATCTCCTCCGAGGCGTCCTCGATGGCCGGCCACCAGAAGCTGGGCAACCTGGTCCTGCTCTGGGACGACAACCACATCTCCATCGAGGGCGACACCGAGACCGCCGTGTCCGAGGACACGCTGAAGCGGTACGAGGCGTACGGCTGGCACGTCCAGCGCGTGGCCCCGAAGGAGAACGGCGACCTGGACCCGAAGGCGCTGTTCGAGGCGATCGAGGCCGCCAAGGCGGAGACCGAGCGCCCCTCCTTCATCGCGATGCGCTCGATCATCGCCTGGCCCGCCCCGCACGCGCAGAACACCGAGGCCGCGCACGGCTCGGCGCTCGGCGACGACGAGGTGGCGGCCACCAAGCGGGTGCTGGGCTTCGACCCGGAGAAGACCTTCGAGGTCGCCGACGAGGTCCTCGCGCACACCCGTGGCGCCCTGGACCGCGGCCGTGAGGCCCGCGCCGAGTGGGAGAAGTCGTTCGCCGCCTGGCGCACCGCCAACCCCGAGCGCGCCGCCGAGTTCGACCGGATCAACGCGGGCGAGCTGCCCGAGGGCTGGGAGGAGAAGCTCCCGGTCTTCGAGACCGGCAAGGGCGTCGCCACCCGCGCCGCCTCCGGCAAGGTCCTCCAGGCCCTGGGCGCGGTCATCCCCGAGCTGTGGGGCGGCTCCGCCGACCTCGCGGGCTCGAACAACACGACGATCGACAAGAACTCGTCGTTCCTGCCCGAGGGCAACCCGCTGCCGGAGGCCGACCCGTACGGCCGAACGATCCACTTCGGCATCCGCGAGCACTCGATGGCCGCCGAGATGAACGGCATCGCGCTCCACGGCAACACGCGCGTCTACGGCGGCACCTTCCTGGTGTTCTCCGACTACATGCGCAACGCGGTGCGTCTGTCGGCCCTGATGCACCTGCCGGTGACGTACGTGTGGACGCACGACTCCATCGGTCTGGGCGAGGACGGCCCGACCCACCAGCCGGTCGAGCACCTGGCCTCGCTGCGCGCCATCCCGGGTCTGAACGTGGTCCGTCCGGCGGACGCCAACGAGACCGCCATCGCCTGGCGCGAGATCCTCAGGCGCTACACCAAGGTGTTCGGCAAGGGCGCCCCGCACGGCCTGGTGCTGACGCGCCAGGGCGTGCCGACGTACGAGCCCAACGAGGACGCGGCCAAGGGCGGTTACGTCCTGTTCGACGCCGAAGGGGGCGACGCGCAGGTCGTGCTCATCGGCACCGGTTCCGAGGTCCAGCTCGCCGTCGAGGCGCGCGAGCAGCTCCAGGCGGCCGGTGTGCCGACCCGGGTCGTCTCGATGCCGTCCGTGGAGTGGTTCGAGGAGCAGGACCAGGCGTACAAGGACAGCGTCCTGCCGCCGTCGGTCCGGGCGCGGGTCGCGGTCGAGGCCGGCATCGGTCTGACCTGGTACCGGTACGTGGGCGACGCGGGCCGCATCGTCTCGCTGGAGCACTTCGGCGCTTCGGCGGACGGCAAGGTCCTCTTCAAGGAGTTCGGCTTCACCGCCGACCACGTGGCCGCCGCCGCCCGGGAATCTCTCGCCGCCGCCACGCGCTGACGCCGGTATACGAACTAGTAGGAGATGCATTTCTCATGACAGACGCACTCAAGCGCCTCTCCGACGAAGGCGTCGCGATCTGGCTCGACGACCTGTCGCGCAAGCGGATCACGTCCGGCAACCTGGCCGAGCTGGTCGACCAGTCGCACGTGGTGGGTGTCACCACCAACCCGTCGATCTTCCAGAAGGCGATCAGCCAGGGTGACGGCTACGACACCCAGCTCACCGACCTCGCGGCCCGCAGGGTCACCGTCGAAGAGGCCATCCGCATGATCACGACGGCGGACGTGAGGGACGCCGCCGACATCCTGCGGCCGGTCTTCGACGCGACCGAGGGCCAGGACGGCCGAGTCTCCATCGAGGTCGACCCGCGCCTGGCGCACGACACCCGGGCCACGGTCGCCGAGGCCAAGCAGCTGGCGTGGCTGGTGGACCGCCCGAACACGCTCATCAAGATCCCGGCCACCGAGGCGGGTCTGCCGGCGATCGCCGAGACCATCGGTCTGGGCATCAGCGTCAACGTCACGCTGATCTTCTCGCTCGACCGCTACCGCAAGGTCATGGACGCCTACCTGACCGGCCTGGAGAAGGCCAAGGAGCGCGGCCTGGACCTGTCGAAGATCCACTCGGTGGCGTCCTTCTTCGTGTCCCGGGTGGACACCGAGATCGACAAGCGGATCGACGCGCTCGGCACCGACGAGGCCAAGGCCGCCCGCGGCAAGGCCGGTCTCGCCAACGCGCGGCTCGCCTACCAGGCGTACGAGGAGGTCTTCTCCTCCGACCGCTGGGCGGCGCTCGACAAGGCGCACGCCAACAAGCAGCGTCCGCTGTGGGCCTCGACCGGCGTCAAGGACAAGGCGTACAAGGACACCCTGTACGTGGACGACCTGGTCGCACCCAACACGGTGAACACCATGCCGGAGGCCACCCTGGAGGCGACCGCCGACCACGGGCAGATCACCGGCGACACCGTCTCGGGCACCTACGAGCAGGCCCGCGCCGAGCTCGACGCCCTGGAGAAGCTCGGGATCTCCTACGACGAGGTCGTGCAGCTCCTGGAGGACGAGGGCGTCGAGAAGTTCGAGGGCGCCTGGAACGACCTGCTCAAGTCCACCGAGGCGGAGCTCAAGCGCCTCGCACCCCCGGAGGCGTAGATCTTGACTGCGATTCGCCCAGCGAATCCGCTTCGTGACGCCGCAGACCGACGGCTCCCGCGTATCGCGGGGCCGTCGGGCCTGGTGATCTTCGGTGTCACGGGCGATTTGTCCCGTAAAAAGTTGATGCCCGCCGTCTATGACCTCGCCAACCGCGGTCTGCTGCCGCCGGGCTTCTCGCTGATCGGCTTCGCCCGCCGCGAGTGGCAGGACGAGGACTTCGCCCAGGAGGTCCACGACGCCGTCAAGGCGCACGCGCGGACCCCCTTCCGTGAGGAGGTCTGGCAGCAGCTCATCCAGGGCATGCGCTTCGTCCAGGGCGACTTCGACGACGACGACGCCTTCGAGCAGCTGAAGTCGACGATCGCCGAGCTCGACAAGGCGCAGGGCACCGGCGGCAACTTCGCCTTCTACCTCTCGGTGCCGCCGAAGTTCTTCCCCCAGGTCGTCCAGCAGCTCAAGAAGCACGGGCTCGCCGACCAGAAGAACGGCGCCTGGCGCCGCGCGGTCATCGAGAAGCCCTTCGGCCACGACCTGGTCTCCGCGCAGGAGCTCAACCAGGTCGTGCACGAGGTCTTTCCGGCGGACGAGGTCTTCCGGATCGACCACTACCTCGGCAAGGAGACCGTCCAGAACATCCTGGCGCTCCGCTTCGCCAACACGATGTTCGAGCCGCTCTGGAACCGGTCGTACGTCGACCACGTCCAGATCACGATGGCCGAGGACATCGGCATCGGCGGCCGGGCCGGGTACTACGACGGCATCGGCGCGGCCCGTGACGTCATCCAGAACCACCTCCTCCAGCTGCTCGCGCTGACCGCGATGGAGGAGCCCGCCTCCTTCGACGCGGACGCGCTCGCGGCCGAGAAGACCAAGGTCCTGGGCGCCGTGCGGCTGCCGAAGGACCTGGGCTCCAACACCGTGCGCGGCCAGTACGCGGCCGGGTGGCAGGGCGGCGAGAAGGCCGTCGGCTACCTCCAGGAGGACGGGATCGACCCCAAGTCGAAGACCGACACCTACGCCGCGGTCAAGCTGGAGATCGACAACCGCCGCTGGGCGGGCGTGCCGTTCTACCTGCGCACCGGCAAGCGGCTGGGCCGCCGCGTCACCGAGATCGCGGTCGTCTTCCAGCGCGCCCCGCACTCCCCCTTCGACCACACGGCGACGGAGGAGCTGGGGCAGAACGCGCTGGTCATCCGGGTCCAGCCGGACGAGGGCGTGACCGTCCGGTTCGGCTCCAAGGTGCCGGGCACCTCGATGGAGGTCCGGGACGTGTCGATGGACTTCGCTTACGGCGAGTCCTTCACCGAGTCCAGCCCCGAGGCGTACGAGCGGCTCATCCTCGACGTCCTGCTCGGCGACTCCAACCTCTTCCCCCGCTTGGAGGAGGTCGAGCTGTCCTGGAAGATCCTCGACCCGATCGAGCAGTACTGGGACGCCCACGGCACGCCCGCGCAGTACGCGTCGGGCACCTGGGGCCCGGTCGAGGCGGACGAAATGCTCGCACGAGACGGACGGAGCTGGCGCCGGCCATGAAGATCGACCTTACGGACACCACGGCCAGCAAGATCAACAAGGCGCTCGTCCAGGGCCGCCGCGCCGTCGGCACACCCGCCGTCGGCATGGTCCTGACCCTGGTCATCGTCACCGACGAGGAGAACGCCTACGACGCGCTGCGCGCCGCTAGCGACGCCTCGCGCGAGCACCCCTCGCGCACCCTCGTCGTCATCAAGCGCGTCTCGCGCTCGCCGCGCGACCGCACCCAGTCGCGTCTGGACGCCGAGGTGCGGGTCGGCGCGGACGCGGGCACCGGTGAGACGGTGATGCTGCGGCTGTACGGCGAGGTGATCAACCACGCCCAGTCGGTGGTGCTGCCGCTGCTGCTGCCGGACGCGCCGGTCGTCGTCTGGTGGCCGGTGAACTCGCCGACCGACCCGGCCAACGACCCGCTGGGCGCCCTCGCCCAGCGCCGGGTCACCGACACCTACACCGCCGAACAGCCGCGGGAGGAGCTGACCGCCCGCGCCGAGACCTACACCCCGGGCGACACCGACCTGGCGTGGACCCGCATCACGCCCTGGCGTTCGATGCTGGCCGCGGCGCTCGACCAGGTGGCGTGCGAGGTCACCTCGGTCGAGGTGGAGGGCGAGGAGTTCAACCCGAGCTGCGAGCTGCTCGCCATGTGGCTCGCGGACCGCCTCGACGTGCCGGTGAAGCGCTCGCAGTCCTCGGGTCCGGGCCTGACCGCCGTACGGATGGAGACGGACTGCGGTCCGATCATCCTGGACCGCCCCGACGGCTCGCTGGCCACGCTCTCGATCCAGGGCCAGCCGGACCGCGCGGTGGCGCTCAAGCGGCGCGAGACGGCCGAGCTCATCGCCGAGGAGCTGCGCCGTCTGGACCCGGACGACACCTACGCCTCCGCGCTGAAGTTCGGCGTGGACCGGCTCGGCGAGCCCGCCGGCGAGAAGGCCCCGGCCACCTCCGGGTCCGCTTCCGGCGGGGCGTCCAAGGGTGCGGACAAGTCGGACGGCTCCGACGGTTCGAAGGCTTCGGATGCTTCGGATGCCTCGGGTGACGCGAACGGTTCGGACGCCAAGCCCGCCGCGAAGAAGGCCCCGGCCAAGAAGGCGGCGACGAAGTGAGTGCGAAGTGAGTACCCCTCAGCTCGTCGTGCACCGCGACAAGGAGCTGATGGCGCAGGCCGCGGCGGCCCGGCTGATCACGAAGGTCGTGGACGCCCAGGCCGCCCGCGGTTCGGCGTCGGTGGTCCTCACCGGGGGCCGCAACGGCAACGGGCTGCTCGCGGCCCTCGCCTCCTCCCCGGCCCGGGACGCGGTCGACTGGTCGCGGATCGACCTGTGGTGGGGTGACGAGCGCTTCCTGCCCGAGGGCGATCCGGAGCGCAATGTCACCCAGGCCCGTCAGGCGCTGCTCGACGCGGTGCCGGTCGACCCGGAGCGGGTGCACGCGATGCCCGCCTCCGACGGCCGGTACGGCAAGGACGTCGACGCCGCCGCCGCGGCCTACGCCGAGGAGCTGGCCGCCGCGGCCCGCCCCGGCGACCACGGCGGGGTGCCGACGTTCGACGTGCTCATGCTGGGAGTCGGACCCGACACCCATGTGGCGTCGCTCTTCCCGGAGCTGCCCGCGGTGCGCGAGACCGAGCGGACGGTGGTCGGGGTGCACGGCGCGCCCAAGCCGCCGCCGGTGCGGATCTCGCTGACGCTCCCGGCGATCCGGGCCGCGCGTGAGGTGTGGCTGCTCGCGGCGGGCGAGGACAAGGCGCGTGCCGCGGCCATCGCCCTGTCCGGCGCGGGCGAGGTGCAGGCCCCGGCCGCGGGTGCGTACGGCCGTGGCCGGACCCTCTGGCTGCTCGACTCGGCGGCGGCCTCCCGGCTGCCGCGCGCGCTGTACCCGCCGGCGTCTCCCTGACACCGGCGCCGCTGGCCGGAAGGGCCCGGTCCACCTCCTGGTGGACCGGGCCCTTCCGTGTGCGGTGTGCCGGGGCGGGTGTCAGAGGATGATCTGCTCGCCGCCGGACGCCTCCAGCCGGGCGATGGCGGTACGGACCGCCGCCACGAAACCGTCGTAGACGGGGGTGGTGCTGGTCGCGCGGCCCGCGATGGTGTTCACGGTGAACATGGACTTGCGCAGCTCGGTGGTGATCTCCAGCTGGGCGCCCTTGCCGAGGAGGGTCCGGTTGCAGATGTTGGACGGCTCGACGCCCGCGAGGTCCGGCTCGGTCGAGCCGTCGATGGTCTGGAACCCGGCGGCGCGCAGCGCGTCGTGGAGATACGTCTTGAAGGTGCCGTTGAGACCGCCGACCACGACCGCCTCGGGCCGGGTGCTGGGCGCCCCGGCCTGGGTGGCGGTGCAGCCGTGCAGACTGACGACGTTGAGGTTGGCGGCGGCGATGGACAGGGCCACCTTGTCGTCGCAGTTCTTCGACGTCACATGCAGCTCGCTGTTGTCGCTGCTGCGGATCGCCTCGAACATCCAGTAGTCGTACGCCGGGCCGCCCTTGGCCACCAGGGTGGCCGGGTCGTATCCGGCGATGCCCAGGCAGAGTTCCGAGGTGCCGCCCTCGATGCCGCCGCCGTGCAGGGCGAGGACGGCGGTACGGCCGTACCGGACGGCCGTCTTCTGGTCGCTGTCGAGCTGCTCGTGGCGCTTGTAGCGTCTGGCGAAGTCGGTGCCCTCCTTTCCGGCGAGCTGGGTGTAGAGGTCGGTGTTGGAGTCGTAGAGGTCGTTGGCACCGGTGGCGTGGGCGGCGCTCGCGCCGAGCCCGATCGTCAGCGGACCGGCGACGGTGGCGGTGGCGAGGGCGGTGAGGATCGTACGGCGGCTGGTAGTAGTCATGTACGCAATCATCCTTGGGCCGTACGGGCGAACGGCCGCGGGGCTGCCCTCCGGCCCTGTCAGCGCGCTTCGGCCGATTCGTCCGGCCCCGGCCGCCGTATCAGGAACGGTTCCAGGAGGCCCGGGACCGCCTCCGCCGCGAAGGCCAGCCCCTCGGCCTCGGCGGCGTCCCGGACCGAGTACGCACCGGCGCCCGCGGCCGTCGTGGCGGTCAGCGTGAGGAGCCCGGCGCGGCGCTGGAAGACGGACTGCTTGACCGTCCAGCCGATGACGCCGCCGCGCTGGAGGGCGACGGTGGCCCGGCGGACCGTACCCGAACGGGCCACCAGATAGGCGCCGTCGACGCCGTGTCCCAGGCTCCGGTACGCGTCCAGGGCCAGGGCCACCGCGAGCGGCACCCCCAGCGCCGCGACCCCCGCCGCCCCGTACAGCAGGACCGGGCTCAGCGCCGCCGCGAGCAGGGCCTGCAGCGCCACCGGGAGCAGGACGGCGAGCAGGGCCCACCGCACCCGGCGGGTCCGGGCCGCGGGCGGATGCGGGGTCAGGGCGGCGCCGGTCGGGGCGGCCGGCTCGCGCAGCACCCGGGCGGCCACCTCGGCGGCGACCGCCCGGGGCGCGGGCGGCAGCAGGGTGTTGTGGTCGGCGTGCTCGTCGTCCTCGCCGCGGGCCAGCCCGGTGGCGATCGCGTCGAGCCGGGCCGCTCCGCAGAGCCGGACGCCCAGCGGCTCGACCAGTTCCACGCCCCGCAGTCTGCGCTCCTCGATGGAGAGGGAGCGGGAGGTGAACAGGCCCCGGCGCACCCGCAGGGTGCCGCCCGGCTCCCGCTCCAGGCGGTAGTTCCACCACATCTCGACCCAGAGGCCGAGCGCCCCGGCCACGCCCACGACCAGCGCCAGGGCCACGACGGCGAGGACGGCCCAGCCGAGCGGGGTGTCCCGGAAGCGGTCCCCGGCCCAGTGCAGCACCTCGTCCTGGACACCGAACCAGTCGCTGAGCTGCAGCAGTCCGCCCAGCGCGGCCCCGGCGAGGGCCGGCGCCACGAACGACACCGGCGCGTACCGGATCCAGGCCGTGTCGAGCGCCGCCAGCTCGCCCGTGCGGTCGGCGCCGTCGGGCCCGGGGGCCTCGCGGGCGAGCAGCACCCGCCGCAGCCGTTCGCCCTCGGCCCGGCTGACCGGGTCCAGTTCGAGGGTGGACTCGCCGCCGCTGTGCTCCCCGGTGCCGATCCTGACCTTGACCAGGCCGAGGACGCGCAGCAGCACGTTGGCGGTGAGGTCGACGCTGCGGATCCGCTCGCGGGCCAGCGAGCGGCGCTTCACCAGCAGCAGCCCGGTGTGCAGCTCGGCCCGCTCGGGGCCGATCCGGTACCGGGTGCGGCGCCAGCCCACGTATCCGGTGAGGGCGCCGGCGGCGAGCGGTAGCACGAGCCAGCCGAAGAGCACGGCGACGGCCCAGCCGCCCGACACCCTGCCCAGCATGGCGAGTGCCGTGGGCAGCCCGGCGCCGACGGCGAGTCCGGCCCCCAGGGCGGTGAAGACGAGCACCCGCCGCCGGTCCAGCCGGAGCCAGAGGTCGGCCGGGCCGGGTGCCTCGGCGGAAGCGGCGGCGTCCGGGGCGCCGCCGCTCATGTGGCGTCCCCCGGGGTCGCCCCGGTGATCCTGGTCAGCCGTTCGGCCAGTTCGGCCGCCACCTCGTGGTGCAGGCCGGTGATCCTCAGGGCGCCCTTGGCGGAGGCGGTGGTGACGGTGACCGTGGCCAGCGCGAACGACCGCTCCAGCGGGCCGCGCACGGTGTCCACGGTCTGGATCCGGGACATCGGCGCGATCCGCGACTCACGCCAGAAGTACCCCGTCCGTACGTACACCGCGTCGTCGGTGACCTCCCAGCGGTGCACCCGGTACCACCACGGGGGCAGCAGGGCGGCGCAGAGCGCGCCCACCGCCGCGAGCCCGGCCGCCGCCGCGAGCAGCCAGAGCCGGGCGGGGGCGATGAGCACGCCGAGGACGGCGAGGACCACCGCCGGCACCGCGGTCAGCGCCAGCCACTGCGCGCGCCACCAGCGGACGGCCGCCGGGTCGAGCGCGTTCCTCGGCGGTCTCAGCACCACCCCCTGCCCCGCCATGGCCTCACCGGCCCCGCAGCGTCCGGTACTTGGCGACGAGTGCCTTGCTGGACCCGTCCAGGCCCGGCACGTCCGCCCCCTCGGTCAGCGCGGGCTCGACGCGCTTGGCGAGCACCTTGCCCAGCTCCACGCCCCACTGGTCGAAGGAGTCGATGTTCCAGATCGCGCCCTGGACGAACACCTTGTGCTCGTACAGCGCGATGAGCTGGCCGAGGACGGACGGCGTGAGCTCGCGCGCCAGGATGGTGGTGGTGGGGTGGTTGCCGCGGAACGTCTTGTGCGGCACGAGCTCCTCGGCCACGCCCTCCGCCCGGACCTCCTCGGGGGTCTTGCCGAAGGCCAGGGCCTGCGTCTGGGCGAAGAAGTTGGCCATCAGCAGGTCGTGCTGGGCGACCAGGCCCGGCAGGAGGCCGGCGACCGGCTCGGCGAAGCCGATGAAGTCGGCCGGGATGACCTTGGTGCCCTGGTGGATCAACTGGTAGTACGCGTGCTGCCCGTTGGTGCCGGGGGTGCCCCAGACCACCGGGCCGGTCTGCCAGTCGACCGGGTTGCCGTCGCGGTCCACCGACTTGCCGTTGGACTCCATGTCGAGCTGCTGGAGGTAGGCGGTGAACTTCGACAGGTAGTGGCTGTAGGGCAGCACCGCGTGCGACTGGGCGTCGAAGAACGCCCCGTACCAGACGCCGAGCAGACCGAGCAGGAGCGGCGCGTTGGCCTCGGCGGGGGCGGTGCGGAAGTGCTCGTCGACCAGGTGGAAGCCGTCCAGCATCTCGCGGAAGCGGTCCGGGCCGATCGCGATCATCAGGGAGAGGCCGATCGCGGAGTCGAACGAGTAGCGCCCGCCGACCCAGTCCCAGAACTCGAACATGTTGGCCGTGTCGATGCCGAAGTCCGCGACCTTGCCGGCGTTGGTGGACAGCGCCACGAAGTGCTTGGCGACCGCTTCCTGATCGGCCCTCAGTTCGGTGAGGAGCCAGTCGCGCGCCGAGGTGGCGTTGGTGATCGTCTCGATCGTGGTGAAGGTCTTGGACGCGACGATGAACAGCGTCTCGGCCGCGTCCAGGTCGCGGACCGCCTCGTGGAGGTCGGCGCCGTCGACGTTGGAGACGAAACGGACCGTCAGGCCCCGGTCGGTGAAGGCGCGCAGCGCCTCGTACGCCATCGCCGGACCGAGGTCGGATCCGCCGATGCCGATGTTGACGACGTTCTTGATGCGCTTGCCGGTGTGGCCGGTCCACTCGCCGGAGCGGACGCGGTCGGCGAAGGCCGCCATCCTGTCCAGGACGGCGTGCACGCCCGGCACCACGTCCTCGCCGTCGACCTCGACGACCGTGCCGCGCGGGGCGCGCAGCGCGGTGTGCAGCACCGCGCGGTCCTCGGTCGTGTTGATCTTCTCGCCGCGGAACATGGCGTCCCGCAGCCCCGCCACGTCGGCGGCGGCGGCCAGCTCGCGCAGCAGCCGCAGGGTCTCGTCGGTGACGAGGTGCTTCGAGTAGTCGAGGTACAGGTCGCCGACCGTCAGGGTGTACCCGGTGCCGCGGCCGGGGTCGGCGGCGAACAGCTCCCGCAGATGGGTGTCCCCCAACTGCTCGCGGTGCTTGCCCAGCGCGGTCCACTCGGGCATCCGGTTGAGCCTGGTACGGCTTTCTGCGTTCATCTGTGACATCAGCCCACTTCCTCGTACTCACGTACGTACCTGCCCCGCTGCCCCTCCAACCTAGTTGATCAGGACGTAAGGGCAGGAATCAGAGCGGCCACGGCGGCCAGGAACAATCCGGACGCCACCAGGGCGGGGGTGTTGAGCCCCCAGGAGGAGGCCGCGGCCCCGCCCAGCAGCGCGCCCAGCGGTGCCCCCGCCACGGCGAGCGTGCGGAAGGCCGCGCCGGTGCGTCCCAGCATGGCCTGCGGGGTGCGCTCCTGCATCAGGGTCACCTGGTTGACGTTCCACACCATTCCCATCACCCCGAACACCGCCATCGCCGCGATCGATACCCACAGTTCCCGTATGGACCCCATCGCGGCCAGGCACACCGTCTGGAGCGCCCCCGCCAGGAGCACGCTCCTCATCCGGCCCAGCCGGCGCGCCAGCCGGGTGGCGAGCAGACCGCCGGCCGCGCTGCCCGCCCCGTACGCCGCGATCGCCGCCGCGTAGCCGCCGTGGCCGGCGTGGAGCCAGCCGGTGATGTGCAGGACCAGGGTGGCGACGAGGGCGCCCACGCCGATGTTGCAGAGCGTCGTGGCCACACAGAGCACCCGCAGGCTCCGCTCGCCCCACAGCGCGCGCAGGCCCTCGGCCGTTTCGGCGCGCAGGGTGGAGCCGGGCTCGCGGGCGGGCCGCTCGGGCGCAGCCGTGCGCAGCGAGGCCACCAGCGCCGCCGCCAGGGCGAAGGTGAGCGCGTCCGCCACGTACGGCACGCCGTCGCCCGCCGTCAGGAGCAGGGGCACCAGGGGCGCGGCGAGGAAGCCGCCGGCCAGCTGCTGGCCGGTCATCAGCCGGGCGTTGGCGCGGCCGAGCGCGGGCCGCGGCACCAGCGCGGGCAGCAGGGCCGTCGCCGCGTTGTCGAAGAGCGTCTCCAGGGCGGTGAGCGTGAAGGCGAGCGCGATCAGCAGGGCTATGGAGGCGTGCCCCAGGGCCACCGCGACGGCGAAGGCGGCCATCAGCGCGCCGCGCGTCAGGTCGACCGCCCACATCGCCCGGCGCTGGTCCACCCGGTCGGCGACGGCGCCACCGAACAGCCCGAAGAGCAGCCAGGGCAGGAAGCCGCACGCGGTGACCAGCGCGACCAGCATCGGATCGGCGGTCAGGGAGGCCGCGAGCAGCGGCAGCGCGGCGGTGCGCAGCGAGTCGCCGAACCGGGAGACGACGGCGGCCGACCACAGCCGCCCGAACCCCCCGCGCCACGCGGGCGCCTCGGCCACCGCCCCGACGGCGCTCTCCAGTGCTGCCACAACTCCCCCAGGTGATCGACTGATTCACACGGTAGGGGGAGCCACTGACAATCCGCCGTGACCTGCGGTGACGGCGCAAACCGAAGGGCCCGGCGCGCGAACTCGGGTTCGCCCGCCGGGCCCTTCGCCGTCAGATCTCGCCGCGAAGCTTGGCGAGCGCCTCCGCGAGGATCGCCTCGCCGTCCGCGTCACTGCGCCGCTCCCGCACATAGGCGAGGTGGGTCTTGTACGGTTCCGTGCGCGGCGGGTCCGGCGGGTTGTCCCGGTCCTGGCCGGCCGGGAAACCGCAGCGCGGGCAGTCCCACGTCTCCGGAACCTGTGCGTCACTGGCGAAGCTCGGCTGCGTCTCGTGCCCGTTCGAGCACCAGAAGGAGATGCGCAGACGCGGCGCGGACTCGCCACGCTCCGCCTCACCCATCGGCCCCGCTCCGACCCGGCTTCCCCGGATCGCGTTGCCACTTGCCACGGTCGTAACTCCCTGCGTGATGGTGCTCGAAGATGCCCCAGTCTACGTAAGGCCCAACGCGCGTCCAGCGATTGTGGTTACACCCGCCCCGGAACGCGGAGACGACAGATCAGTTGTCCAGCTTCATCAGCAGACCGAGAACGACAATGCTCGCGAACCACAACAGACCGACCACGACGGTGATGCGGTCGAGGTTGCGCTCGGCGACCGAGGAACCGCCGACGGACGACTGCATTCCACCACCGAACATGTCGGAGAGGCCGCCGCCCTTTCCCTTGTGCATCAGCACCAGCAGCATCAGCAGCAGGCTGAAGACGATCAGGGCAATCGAAAACCCGACAATCACGGCTGGACCAACTTCCTAGGACTGATATGGCGACGGGGGCCGGGGGGACGTATTCCATAATCCCGAGCCCGGCCCCCGCAAGGGTACGACGGATCCGCGCTACCGCATACTCACTGGTCGCGGAAGCGGACGATCTTGACGAACTCGTCGGCGTCCAGTGCCGCGCCGCCCACGAGGGCGCCGTCCACGTCCGGCTGCGCCATGATCGCGGCCACGTTCGAGGCCTTGACCGAGCCGCCGTACTGGATGCGGACCTTGTCGGCCAGCTCCTGCGAGTAGAGCTCCGCGAGACGGCCGCGGATCGCCCCGCACACCTCCTGGGCATCCTCGGGCGTGGCGACCTCGCCGGTGCCGATGGCCCACACCGGCTCGTACGCGATCACGACGGACTCGGCCTGCTCGGCCGGGACGTCCTTGAGGCCGCCGTCCAGCTGGGCCAGCGTGTAGGAGACCTGGTCACCGGCCTTGCGGATGTCCAGGCCCTCGCCGACGCAGAGGATCGGGGTCAGACCGTGCTTGAACGCGGCCTTGACCTTGGCGTTGCAGAGCTCGTCGCTCTCGTTGTGGTACTGGCGGCGCTCGGAGTGGCCGACGGCCACATAGGTGCACTTCAGCTTGGCCAGCATGGCGCCCGAGATCTCACCGGTGTAGGCACCGGAGTCCTGCGCCGAGATGTCCTGGGCGCCGTACTTGATCTTGAGCTTGTCGCCGTCGACCAGGGTCTGGACCGACCGCAGGTCCACGAAGGGCGGCAGGACCGCGACCTCGACGGCGTCGTAGTCCTTGTCGGCCAGGGCGAAGGCGAGCTTCTGGACGTGCGCGATGGCCTCAAGGTGGTTGAGGTTCATCTTCCAGTTGCCGGCCATCAGCGGCATACGCGTGGTCACGGTGTTCAGTCCTCCAGTGCGGCAAGGCCGGGAAGGGTCTTGCCCTCAAGGTATTCGAGGCTCGCGCCGCCGCCGGTCGAGATGTGACCGAAGGCGTTCTCGTCGAAGCCGAGGGTGCGCACGGCGGCGGCCGAGTCGCCGCCGCCCACGACGGTGAAGCCGTCGCAGTTGAGCAGCGCCCGCGCGATCGCCTGGGTGCCGCCCGCGTAGTCGGGGTGCTCGAAGACGCCGACCGGGCCGTTCCAGAAGACCGTCTCCGCGTCCGCGATCTTCGACGCGTACAGCTCACGGGTGCGGGGGCCGATGTCCAGGCCCTCCTTGTCGGCGGGGATCTTGTCCGCGTCGACGGTGACGAAGTCGGCCGGCGCCTTGGTCTTCAGGTCCGGGAAGTCGGACGAGGCCAGGATGTCGACCGGCAGGACCAGCTCGACGCCGCTCTTGGCGGCGCGCTCCATGTACTCCGTGACGACCGGGAGCTGGTCCTCCTGGAGCAGCGAGATGCCGACCTCGTGGCCCTGGGCCTTGAGGAAGGTGTACGCCATGCCGCCGCCGATGAGGATGCGGTCGGCCTTGGCGAGCAGCTGGTCGATGACGGCGAGCTTGTCGGAGACCTTGGCGCCGCCGAGGACGACCACGTACGGGCGCTTGACGTCGTCGGTCAGCTTCTTCAGGACGCCGACCTCGGTGGCGATGAGGAAGCCGGCCGCGTGCGGCAGCCGCGCGGGCAGGTCGAAGACCGAGGCGTGCTTGCGGTGCACCGCGCCGAAGCCGTCGCCCACGTAGAGGTCGGCGAGCTCGGCGAGCCGGTCGGCGAAGGCTCCGCGCTCGGCGTCGTCCTTGCTCGTCTCACCGGCGTTGAAGCGCAGGTTCTCCAGGACGGCCACCTGGCCGTCGGCCAGCGCCGCGACGGTCTGCTTGGCGGAGTCGCCCACGGTGTCGGTGGCGAAGGCGACGTCCGCGCCCAGCAGCTCCCCGAGCCGCCGCGCCGCCGGGGCGAGCGAGAAGGCCGGGTCCGGGGCTCCCTTGGGGCGGCCCAGGTGCGAGGCGACGACTACGCGCGCGCCGGCCTCGGCGAGCTTGGCGATCGTGGGCTGGACGGCGCGGATACGGCCGTCGTCGGTGATGGAGGTGCCGTCGAGCGGCACGTTGAGGTCGGCGCGGACGAATACCCGCTTGCCGGAGACGCCCTCGGCGAGAAGTTCGTCGATCGTCTTCATGTGTTTCTGCGACTCCTTGGAGAAGGACGAGGCAAGCGACAGGGCTCGTGCGGCGCATCGTCGCGCTGCCCGAGCCCTGTGCTCACATCGAGTTGCCTGCCCTGAGACTTATCAGACTTAGAGCTGGCCGCCCACGAAGACGGTGAGGTCGACGAGGCGGTTCGAGTAGCCCCACTCATTGTCGTACCAGCCGAGGATCTTCACCGACTTGCCCTCCTGGACCATGGTCAGGGAGGAGTCGAAGGTGCAGGAGGCCGGCTCGCCGACGATGTCGGAGGACACGATCGCGTCCTCCGTGTACTCCAGGATGCCCTGGAGCTCGCCCTCGGCGGCCTTCTTGAACGCGGCGTTGACCTCGTCCTTGGTCACCTCGCGCTCCAGCTCCACGACGAGGTCGGTGGCCGAACCGGTCGGGACCGGGACGCGCATGGCGATGCCGTCGAGCTTGCCCTTGAGCTTGGGCAGCACCAGCGCGGTGGCCTTGGCGGCACCGGTGGTGGTGGGGATGATGTTCTCGGCGGCGGCGCGGGCGCGGCGCAGGTCCGAGTGCGGGAAGTCCAGGATGCGCTGGTCGTTCGTGTACGCGTGGACGGTCGTCATCAGACCCTTGACGATGCCGAAGTTCTCGTCGAGGACCTTGGCCATCGGCGCCACACAGTTGGTGGTGCAGGAGGCGTTGGAGATGACGTGGTGGCTGGCCGCGTCGTACTTGTCCTGGTTGACGCCCATCACGATGGTGATGTCCTCGTCCTTGGCCGGAGCCGAGATGAGGACCTTCTTGGCGCCGCCCGCGATGTGCTTCTCGGCGTCGGCCTTCTTGGTGAAGATGCCGGTCGACTCGATGACGATGTCGACGCCCAGCTGACCCCAGGGGATGTCGGCCGGGTTGCGCTCGGAGAGCACCTTGATGGTGTGGCCGTCCACGGTGATGGTGTCGGCGGTGTGCGTGACCTCGGCCTTGAGGCGGCCCAGGATCGTGTCGTACTTGAGCAGGTGAGCAGTGGTCGCGGTGTCACCCAGGTCGTTGACAGCCACGATCTCGATGTCAGCACCCTGCTCCAGCAGCGCGCGGAAGTAGTTGCGCCCGATGCGGCCAAAGCCGTTGATGCCTACGCGGATCGTCACGAACCGATCTCCTCGTTAGGTACGCCGGTTTTCGACGCCGGCGAGTTGTATGGGATGTCCCCGACCGCTTATGACCCTACCTCTCCCGGAGCCGTGGAGTGACATCGAGCGCACTCCCGTGAGCGGCCACGACGGCCCGGACATGGCCGACGGCCCATACCTACCAACGGGTAAGGGCCGTCGACGGGACTTTGGTCCCGATTACGGAGCGTGATGGACGGGCCGGGGGCACCTCCGTGGTCCGGAGTACGGAGGTGCCCGGCGGATCAGTCCCGCAGGGCGCGGAGCGCCCTGCCGATCACGTTCTTGCGGTCGGCCGCCGACGGCACGTGCTCCAGGCCGAAGCCGAGCAGCACGGTGTCGTGGGTGGTGACGGCCGCCTGGGAGTGGAACAGCGCCTGGGAGCGGGCCCAGTCGCCGGCGTTTCCGGGGCTGCCGGCCGGCGGTCCCGGCACGCTCCACGGGCCGAGCGCCGTCTCGAAGCCCTCGGCGCCCTGGGCGGTTCCGCCGATGACGAGCCTGGTGTCGTCGACGAAGGCGCCCACGCCCCCGGTGCCCGGGTCGGACACATAGGAGACGGAGAGCTCGACCTGCTTGCCCGCGTACGGGCTCAGGTCGACCGAGACCGGCTGCCAGCCGTTGGAGGAGCCGGTGAACCGGTTCCACGCGCCCGAGGTGCCGCTCGGCGTGCAGGCGCTCGCGCCGACGCTCAGGTAGTGCGCCAGGAACGGGTGCGCCTGGACGTAGTAGCCCTGCTCGCACTGGGCGGGTACCGCCTGGCTGGTGCCGCCGTTGGTGTCCGGCAGGGTCGTCCAGTCCTCCTGCCCCACGGTGTGCGCCTCGACGACCACGTTGTCGAAGCCGGGCTCGGTGTCATAGCTGAGCTGGAACTGCAGGCTCGGCCTGTCGGCCGCCGCCGTGCCGCTCAGATCGACGGTCCTGGACAGCCGCATATAGGCGTTGTCCTGGTGCACCGCCGCCGCGAACCAGTCGCCCGCGGCCGGCTCGAAGGGGGTGCGGATGCCCGGGTAGGTGCCCGCGGCGGCGCTCTTGAACTGCGGGAACCGGTCGGGCTTGAGGGTGTCCGAGGTGATCGTGTAGGCCCCGGCCAGGTTCAGCGGGTTGTCGCTGGCGTTGCCCAGCGGCGCCTTGGCCCCCGCCAGCTTCCCCGCGCCCTGGAAGGCCGGCGGCGATTTCAGGCCGACGCGGTTGTAGGCGCCGAGGTAGTACTGGGCGAAGTCGTCGGAGTCGGCGCCGCCGAGGTCGACCGTGCCGCCCGCCTGTTCACCGGCGTTGACGAGCCGGCCGCCCTCATTGAGGAAGTCGCGCACGGCCAGGGTGACGGCGGCGGTGGGCCGCTCGGCGCCCGTGTACCAGACGGCCGTCCTGAAGTGGCTGAGCACGCCGAGCGCGCTCGGGGTGCCCTGGGTGGCCACGTCCCAGACCGCGGACCGGCGGCCGTTGTCGGCGAGCGCCTTGGTGTACGCGGCGGCGTGCTGGGCGGGCGCGGTGCCGCCCTCCTCCGCGATCACCAGGGTGTCGCCCCGGGGCCGGGCGGCCACGGTGTAGGTGAAGGGCGTGCTGGAGGTCCGTTTGCCGGCCCGGGTGCGCCCGGTGAACCAGACCTCCACCTTGGACCCGGTGTCCGCGCCCTCGACGGTGGCCCGGTACTGGCCGAAGTGGATGTCGTCCTCGCCGCCGTAGACGTCGCCGCCCTTCCAGGCCTTGAGGTCCTCGGTGTGGGTACGGCCGCCGTCGACGCGGTAGTTGAGCCTCTTGTCGTGCACCGACCTGCGTACGGTGACGGCGACTTCCTGGTCCTCGCCGCGCGCGTACGAGGTGGTGAAGGCGTCCGGGGTGAAGTCGGGGGCGTCGATGCCGACCGGGGAGACCGGCTGGTCGGGGTGGCGCGCGGTGTCGGCGACGGCCAGCGCGAACGGGATGTTCTTGGCGAACTCCTGCTGGATCAGCTTCTCGTCGTCGGGGAAGTTGAAGACCGACTGGCAGTCGCCCGGCTTCCACTGGTCGGCGGGGTCGATCCGGGAGGCCGTCTGACAGGTCGACATCTCCGGGGTGAACATATGGATCCCGTTGACGTTCCCCGCGTGTCCGTCGGCCTCGCCGTTGGTGGTGTACAGCTCGGAGGAGAGCTGTGAGCGGTAACCGGGGATCGCGGGCTTGGCGGGCGTGCCGGCCAGCGCCTTGAGGAGGACGTCGTCCGGGGTCGGGGTGGCGACCTGCCAGCCCACGCCGTACAGCAGCAGTTCGGCCGCGGAGTGGTAGTTGATGGCGTACGAGAACCCGACCCGCTTCTCGAAGGAGTCCAGCGCCCTGGTCTCCGGCTCGGAGCCGGCGGAGGGGCCGCGGTAGGTCTCGTCGGCGGGGTCGGGGGAGGAACCCTCGTTGTCGTAGCCCCACTTGTACGGGAAGTTGCGGTTGGGGTCGACGCCGTCGCCCGCGGTGATCTTCCCGTCGCCGTTGTTGTCGCGCAGGTTCTTGCGCCACAGCCGCTGCTGGGTGCCGGTGAAGGTGTAGTCGTACCCGTCGGGGTTGGCGGAGAGGACGAACCACAGCTCGGTGGAGTCCACGATCTTGGTGATCCGCGGGTCCTTGCCGTAGTTGTCGAGGTAGTAGTGCATCAGCCGCCGGGTCATCTCCGGAGTGATCCACTCACGCGCGTGCTGGTTCGACATGTACAGCACGGAGGGCTTGGAGCCGTCCTTGGCCCGGTTCGCGCCCTTGGTGAGCTTGAGCGCGAGGATGTCCTGGCCCTTGACCGTCTTGCCGATCGACTCGACCTTGGTGAGGGCGGGGTGGGCGAGCTGGGTGTCGACGATCTCCTGCCGCAGGCCGCCCGCCCCGCTGTAGGGGCGGAAGACACCGTCCCCCTGGGCCTTGAGGCGCTTCTCGGTCGTCGTGGAGAGCGTGTGCTCGCTGAGGTCGACGCCTTGTTGCCGCAAGGTGCCGGCCTGCGTCTTCGTGAGGTAGAGCTCGACCTTGGCGGTCCCCTTCGCGGGGACCTGCGCGGTCAGTTCCCGGCCGTCCGCGCCCTGCGCGAGCAGGAGCGGCAGCTGTGCCTTGGTGACGTCGGCGTACCAGACGGACAGACCTTCGCCGGTGCCGCCCTTGCCGCCCGGACTGGCGTGGGCGGCTGGTACCGCCGCCAGGCCGGCCGTGAGCAGTGAAGCCGCGGCGAGGATCGCTCTCGCTCTGCGTCTCATTGGCCCCCCTTGCTGTTGTGTGCCACGAAAGTGACAGACGCCAGGCTCATGACACTTCATGATCATGTCAATACCGCGCGAGGGGGGCGGAACCGGAACCGGCGCCCACCAAGTGGGCGCCGTTCGCGACAGGGTGGAGCCTGGGGGCGCCGCCGGTACGGGAGCCGGGCCGACGCGAAACGGAGCGGTACTCCCCCCGGTCAGCCGACCAGGCCGTCGGCCATCTCCTCGGTCAGATTGGACTCCGTGCCGGGGATGCCCAGATCCTGCGCCCGCTTGTCCGCCATGGCCAGCAGCCGGCGGATCCGGCCCGCGACCGCGTCCTTGGTCAGCGGCGGCTCGGCGAGAGCGCCCAGTTCCTCCAGAGAGGCCTGCTTGTGCTCCATGCGCAGCCGTCCGGCGGCGGCCAGGTGCTCCGGCACCTCCTCGCCCAGGATCTCCAGGGCGCGCTGCACCCGGGCCCCGGCGGCGACGGCGGCCCGCGCCGAGCGGCGCAGATTGGCGTCGTCGAAGTTGGCCAGGCGGTTGGCGGTGGCCCGGACCTCCCGGCGCATCCGCCGCTCCTCCCAGGCGAGCACCGACTCGTGCGCCCCGAGGCGGGTGAGCAGCGCGCCGATCGCGTCCCCGTCGCGCACGACCACGCGGTCCACACCGCGCACCTCGCGGGCCTTGGCGGCGATCTGAAGCCTGCGGGCCGCGCCGACCAGCGCGAGGGCGGCCTCCGGCCCCGGGCAGGTCACCTCCAGGGAGGAGGAGCGGCCCGGCTCGGTGAGCGAGCCGTGGGCGAGGAAGGCCCCGCGCCAGGCCGCCTCGGCGTCACAAGTGGCCCCCGAGACCACCTGCGGCGGGAGACCCCGGATGGGGCGGCCCCGGCCGTCGACCAGACCGGTCTGGCGTGCCAGCTGGTCGCCGCCCGCCACCACCCGTACGACGAAGCGCGAACCGCGGCGCAGACCGCCCGGAGCCATCACGATCAGCTCGGAGCTGTGGCCGAAGATCTCCAGGATGTCCCGCTTGAGGCGGCGCGCCGCCATCGCGGTGTCGAGCTCCGCCTCGATCACGATGCGACCGCTGACCAGGTGGAGGCCGCCGGCGAACCGCAGGATCGACGAGACCTCCGCCTTTCTGCAGCAGGTCCGGGTGACGGGAAGCCGGGAGATCTCATCCTTCACCGCTGCCGTCATCGCCATGGGCCGATCCTTCCATGCATCCGAAAAATACGGTCGTACGCGGCGGCCAACAGCTCCCGGTCGTGCTTGGGGGACCCGTCGGGCGCGGCGACCGCCGCCAGCTCGACCACGGCGCCGAGCTGTTTGGCGGCGTCGGCGAGGGACTCGCGGTCGGGCACGGCGGCCACGTCGGCCAGCACCACGTCCAGGGCGAGTTTAGGGGCGTGTCGTCCCAAAACCTCCAAATGACGCTGCGGAGAGAAGCCATCGGTTTCGCCGGGCTGGGGCGCCAGGTTCAGCGAGAGCACCTTGCGGGCCTTGGTCACCGTGAGCGCGTCGAGCAGCTCGGGCACCAGCAGATGCGGGATCACCGAGGAGAACCAGGAGCCGGGCCCCAGCACCACCCAGTCGGCGTCCAGGACGGCCTCCACCGCCTCCGGGACGGCCGGCGGGTCGTGCGGCACCAGGTTGACCGACTGCACCTCGCCCGGGGTGAGCGCCACCGTGGCCTGGCCCCGGACGGTGTCCACGTCGTCGGGGCGGTCCGGGTCGTGGCCGCGCACCAGCGCCTGCAGCTCCAGTGGGACCGCGGACATCGGCAGCACCCTGCCGTGCGCCCCCAGGAGCCTGCCGACCAGGTCGAGCGCCTGGACGTGGTCGCCCAGCTGCTCCCACAGGGCGACGATCAGCAGATTGCCGACCGCGTGCTCGTGCAGCTCGCCCTGGGACTGGAAGCGGTGCTGGATGACCCGGGCCCAGGTCTGGCCCCAGTCGTCGTCGCCGCAGAGAGCCGCCAGGGCCTTGCGCAGATCGCCCGGCGGCAGCACGCCCAGCTCCTCGCGGAGCCGGCCGCTGGAACCGCCGTCGTCGGCCACGGTGACGACGGCGGTCAGGTCGCCGGTGATCCGGCGCAGCGCCGCGAGCGACGCGGAGAGGCCCATGCCGCCACCGAGGGCGACGACCTTGGGCTGGGCGCCACGCTTGCGGCCGGTGCCCGGCACCGGCCCGCGCGTGCGCCGTCGGTACACCTTCACTCGCGCCCCATGTCCCGGTGGACGACGACGGTCTCGATTCCCTCGGAGGCGAGACGGGCGGCCAGCTTCTCGGACATGGCCACGGAGCGGTGCTTGCCGCCCGTGCAGCCGACGGCGATCGTCACGTACCGCTTGCCCTCGCGGCGGTAGCCCGTGGCGATCAGCTGGAGCAGTTCGCTGTACTGGTTGAGGAACTCCTTGGCGCCCGGCTGGTTGAAGACGTAACCGGACACCTCCTCGTTCAGGCCCGTGTACGGGCGCAGCTCCGGCACCCAGTGCGGGTTCGGCAGGAAGCGGCAGTCCACCACCAGGTCGGCGTCGACCGGCAGACCGTACTTGTAGCCGAACGACATCACCGTGGCGCGCAGCTCCGGCTCCTCGTCCCCGGCGAACTGGGCGTCCATCTTGGCGCGCAGCTCGTGGACGTTGAGGCTGGAGGTGTCGATCACCAGGTCGGCGTCGCCGCGCAGCTCGCGCAGCAGGTCGCGCTCGGCCGCGATGCCGTCGACGATCCGGCCGTCGCCCTGGAGGGGGTGCGGGCGGCGGACCGACTCGAAGCGGCGCACCAGCGCGTCGTCCGAGGACTCCAGGAAGACGATCCGCCGGGTGACCTGCTTGGAGTCCAGGTCGGCCAGCGACTCGCGGAGGTTGTCGAAGAACCGGCGGCCCCGCACGTCGACGACGACGGCGATGCGGGCCACATTGCCCTGGGAGCGGGCGCCGAGCTCCACCATGGTGGGAATCAGCGCGGGCGGCAGGTTGTCGACGACGAACCAGCCGAGGTCCTCCAGGCACTTGGCGGCGGTGCTGCGTCCGGCGCCGGACATGCCGGAGATGATCACCAGCTCGGGGATGGCCGGCTCTACGGCGTCGTTCGTCGTGCCCGTACTCACGTGTGCGGCTCCAGCTTCTGCGTCTGTTCGGTCGTGCTCAGTCATTTCGCGGATCCCCCGTCGTCCTCTTCAATGATCTCTCCTGTCGCCGTGTTCACGGCGGGTGCGGCCGGAGCTGCCTGTGCCAGGGCCGCCGCCACGGTCTCGGCCGTCTTGCGGCCTATCCCGGGAACTTCACAGATCTGCTCGATTGTCGCCGACCGCAGCCGCTTCACCGAGCCGAAATGCTTGATCAGAGCCTGTTTGCGGGACTCGCCCAGGCCCGCCACGTCGTCCAGGGGGCTCGCCTTGAACCGCTTGGTCCGCTTGACCCGCTGGTAGGTGATGGCGAACCGGTGGGCCTCGTCACGCACGCGCTGGAGCAGATACAGCCCCTCGCTGGAGCGCGGCAGGACGACGGGGTCGTCGTCGTCCGGCAGCCAGACCTCCTCCAGACGCTTGGCGAGCCCGCAGACCGCCACATCGTCCATCCCCAGCTCGTCCAGGGCCCGCTTGGCGGCGGCCACCTGCGGCTGCCCGCCGTCGACCACCACGAGCTGCGGCGGATAGGCGAACCGCTTGGGCCGCCCGTCCTCGGTACGGGGTCCGGCCTCCGCCGGGGCCTCGCCGGGCGCCGGGACCTCACCGGAGGGAGCCGGTCCGGCAGCGCCCTCCTCGCCGTCCGCCCACTCCCCCAGCCGGGCGCTCTCCGCCAGGTACCGCTTGAAGCGGCGGGTGATGACCTCGTGCATGGACCGGACGTCGTCCTGGCCCTCGAAGCCCTTGATCTGGAAGCGCCGGTACTCGCTCTTGCGGGCCAGGCCGTCCTCGAAGACGACCATGGAGGCCACCACGTCCTCGCCCTGGAGGTGGGAGATGTCGAAGCACTCGATCCGCAGCGGCGCGCTGTCCAGGTCAAGGGCCTGCGCGATCTCCTCCAGGGCCCGGGAGCGGGTGGTCAGGTCGGAGGCGCGCTTGGTCTTGTGCAGCGCGAGCGCCTGCTGCGCGTTGCGCGCGACCGTCGCCATCAGGTCCTTCTTGTCGCCGCGCTGCGGGATGCGCAGCGACACCTGCGACCCGCGCCGCCCGGCCAGCCACGCGCCGACCGACTCGGCGTCCTCGGGCAGCGCCGGGACCAGCACCTCCTTCGGTACGGAGTCGCCGGTCTCCTCCCCGTACAGCTGCTGGAGGGCGTGCTCCACCAGGCCCGCCGTGTCGACGGCCTCGACCTTGTCGGTGACCCAGCCGCGCTGGCCGCGCACCCGTCCGCCGCGCACATGGAAGATCTGCACGGCCGCCTCCAGCTCGTCCTCGGCGACCGCGATCAGGTCCGCGTCGGTGGCGTCGGCGAACACCACAGCGTTCTTCTCCAGGGCCCGGCGCAGCGCCCCGATGTCGTCGCGCAGCCGCGCGGCCCGCTCGTACTCCATCTCCTCGGCCGCCGCCGCCATGTCCTTCTCCAGGCGGCGGATGTACGTACCCGTGCGCCCGGCCATGAAGTCGCAGAAGTCGTCGGCCAGTTCGCGGTGCTCCTCGGGTGTGACCCGGCCGACGCAGGGGGCCGCGCACTTGCCGATGTAGCCGAGCAGACAGGGCCGGCCGATCTGGGTGGAGCGCTTGAACACCCCGGCGGAGCAGGTCCTCACCGGGAAGACGCGGAGCATCAGGTCCACGGTCTCGCGGATCGCCCACGCGTGCGCGTACGGACCGAAGTAGCGCACGCCCTTCTTCTTGGCGCCCCGCATCACCTGCACCCTCGGGAACTGTTCGTTGAGGGTGACCGCCAGATAGGGATAGCTCTTGTCGTCGCGGTACTTGACGTTGAAGCGGGGATCGAACTCCTTGATCCACGAATACTCGAGCTGGAGCGCCTCGACCTCGGTGGAGACGACCGTCCACTCCACGGACGCGGCCGTGGTGACCATCGTCGCCGTGCGCGGGTGCAGGCTGGTGAGCGGCTGGAAGTAGTTCGCGAGCCGCTGGCGCAGGGACTTGGCCTTGCCGACGTAGATCACCCGGCGGTGGTCGTCCCGGAACTTGTAGACCCCCGGCGAGTCGGGGATCTGTCCCGGCTTGGGGCGGTAGGTGGAGGGGTCTGCCATGGCCACCACCCTACTGGCGGGGACCGACAACGCGGTTTCACGGGGCGGGCCCTCTTCGGGCGCGGGGAACCGCGTGACCGGCCGCGTACGATCCGCGGCCGGTCACCCGGTCCGTCCGGCGGCCTACGCCGGGTTCACCCCGCGCCTGCGGCGGCGCAGCGCCACCGCGCCCAGGCCCGCCGCCGCGAGCGCGCCCGCGCCGGCGGTCACCGAGGCGGCCGTGCCCGTACCGCCACCGTGGCCTGCGGAGACAGCCGCGGCGGAGGAGGCAGCCGCGGCCTGGGCCCGGGTCTCCTCGGGGGTCCGCCCGAACCCGCCGGCCTTGCCGGACCTCGCGTACGCGGAGCCGGGCAGCTTGTCGCCGTAGGCCCGCCGGACGCGCTGCCTGTAGGCGGCCAGCGTGGTGCCCCGGGCGCCGACCGCGCGCACGGCGTCCTCGTCCAGCGGGAGCACGGTGGCGCCCTTCTGGACGTACCAGGCGTTGATCTGCGGCTCCTGGAAGACCGTGCCGCCCGGCAGCCGGCTCGCGCCCGCCGCGGCGTAGCGGGCCTCGTCGTCACCGGTGGCGATGTTCACGACCTGCCAGGTCCCGCCCTGCGGCACCGCCCACAGGGAGGCCTTCTGCCCGTCCGAGGAGACGGCCGTGGAGGCGAGGTACTCCAGCTTCGCGACCGGCGCCCCCGCCCGCCCGGCGACGAACTCCGGGGAGAGCGCGTAGACGGGCACCGGCTCGCCCTGGATGCGCGGGGCGACGGCGGCCAGGGACACCTTGCCGTCCCGGGCGAAGAAGCGGGAGAGCGTGGCGAGGGTCGCGGGCGCCGCCGCGGCCCGGTGGGCGGCGGCCCTGGAGTCCGCCGACGCGAGGGGGTTCGGGTCGGCCGCCGCGCCCGGGGCGCAGAGTCCGGTGAGCCCGGTGAGCAGCGCCGCGACGGCGGCGCAGGAGGAGGACAGACGTCGCAGGGTCATCGTCGTCACGCCCCGATCCGGTAGAGCGAGTGGGTCCAGGAGAACGAGTCGTTGTCGACGTACCAGGCGTGCGAGGCCCAGTTGTAGCGGTTGCTGGAGGGCCAGGGGTCGCCCCAGTACACCCAGCTGTTCGCGGTGTCGTACCCGTAGATCACCTGCATATGACCGCCGCCGCTCGACCACTGGATGCGGCTCTCCATGGGCCGGTTGGCGTTGATCTCGGTCTGGACGGTCGAGTAGCGCAGCCAGCCGCTCACGTAGGAGCCGGAGCTGATCCCGGCCCAGTCCAGGGCGGTCTGCACATTGCCCAGGTCCGCCTGCCAGTTCGGGCAGTCGTACCCCTGCTGGCGCCCGAAGGCGGCGTTGCAGAACTGGTTCTGGCTGTAGGAGCGCCCGAACCAGGTGGCGATGGTGTTGCCGGACGCGGCCCAGCACCAGTTGTCCTTCTGCTGGGCCTGCATGGTGATGTCGAGCCGTTTCGACGTGGCGGTCGTCACCGCGGCGGCGGACGGCGTATCGGCGGCGGTACGGGTGTCGGCGGCGGTCGTGGACGTGGCGGCTGCGGTGGCGGCGTGCTCGTGCGGGGATGCGACGGCGCTCGCCGTGGGGGCGACGAGCAGGGCCGTCACCACGAGGGCGAGGGCCGGAAGCCGTCTCTTGCGGTTGTGCATCGCGTTCCTCCCGAAGCGGGGGGTGTGGGGATTGGAGGAGCGCGTCCGGACGCTTTCGGTGAGCATCGAACGTTGTCGTGGGCTGGTCAACGCGCTTCAATGCGGGGTGAGACGCGGGTGTGAACGGAGTGGCCTCCATGTGAACAGGCCTTCCCGGCCCACCAGGCCACCCGGGTCCCGCGGCGACCCGTGACCACCCCCCGCCGTGAACGTTCACTGTGCGGCCCGAAGCCCCCTGACCGGCAGCGCGGTTGAACCAGGTCCGTACGGCCCTCCCGGCCACCGACACGGCGGGACCGGACCCGTACGGCCACCCCCCACCGGATCCGAAGCCGTCCCGAGGAGTCCCCCATGCTCCACACCGATGCCGATCTCGCACAGGTGCTGCACACCGGCCCGTTCCATCTGGCGCTGCGCACCGCGCTCGCCGTTCGCGGTCTTCCGCTCCAGCGCGTCCAGCACCATCTCGCGGGGCGCGGGGTCAAGGTCGGTGTGACCAGCCTCAGTTACTGGCAGCAGGGTGCCCGACGGCCGCAGCGCGCCGAGTCGCTGCGGGCCGTGCGTGCCCTGGAGGAGGTCCTCGGGCTGCCGGACCGCTCGCTGCTGCGGCTGCTCGACGACGGCGAGGCCCGCGACGGGGCGGAGCGCCCGGCGGCCCGCTCCTACCGCTCGCTGGTGGAGGCCTCCGGGATCGTCGAGCGGCTGATCACGGACCTGGAGTCACCGGTGGACGGCGGCCTGCACACGGTCGGCCACCACGAGCGGGTACGCGTCGGGGCGGGCCGCGAACTGCTCGGCCGCGACTCCCAGCAGGTGGTGCGGGCCCACCGGGACGGGATCGACCGCTATCTCGCCATCCACCACGGCGACCCCGGCTGCGACCCGTCCCGGGTGCGGGTGCGCGCCGTCGAGAACTGCCGCACCGGCCGGGTGCGCTGGGACGCCGACACCGGGGTCCTGGTGGCCGAGCTGCTCTTCGACGCCCGGCTCAGAGCCGGGGAGACGTACCTCTTCGGCTACGGCTTCGAGGACGGCACGGCGGGCCCGAGCAGCGAGTACGTACGCGGCTTCAGCTTCGCGGGCGGGCAGTACGTGCTCCAGGTCCGTTTCGACGAGCACGCCCTGCCGGTACGGTGCCGGCGCTTCGCCCGGAACTCGGCCGGCTCGGCCCGCTCGGCCCGGGGCGATCTGACGCTGAGCGGGCAGCACCGGACGGTGCACCTGGTCGAGCAGGGGGTGCGGCCGGGGATCCTGGGGATCGACTGGGACTGGGCCTAGCGCGCGTGCGGGCGTCGCGGGGGCGGGCGGGACTTTCGCACCACGCCCCAGGCGCGGCGGGATGCCCCGCTCAGGCGTCGGGACCGGCCACCAGCCTGCCGTCCTTCACCTTCACCGGGACGGCGGGCAGCGGCACGGTCGCCGGTCCGTGCACGGGCTGGCCGGTCATGACGTTGAAGCGGCTGCCGTGGCAGGGGCAGTTCCCGTGCCCGTCCTCGATCTTGTCCAGGACGCAGCCGGCGTGGGTGCACTGGGCGCTGAACGCCTTGTACTCGCCCTTGGCCGGGCAGGACACCATCAGGCGCTGCTCACGGTAGAGCTTGGCCCCGCCGACCGGGATCTCCTCGGGCGCGCCCAGGGCTACCGGGGCGGTCGGGGTCGGCGTCTGGGCGTGGCCGAGCTTGGAGTCGGTGGAGCAGGCGGCCACACCCAGCCCCGCGGCCCCGGCGAGGGCCGCGCCTTTCAGCACGGTGCGACGGGCGGCGGGCTGGCCGGACATGGGGTCTCCACGGGTCATGGGGGGTTGGTGACGTATCCGACGATACCGGCGGGGGTGGTGGGGCCAGGGGCGGGGTGGTGCCGAGTCGGGGCGGGTCCGGATGGGTGTACGTTCGGCCGCGTGATCGTCGTCGCCGGAGAAGCCCTCATCGACCTGGTCCCGGAGCGTGCCGGTGACCGGCTGGGCCCCCTGTCGCCCCGGCGCGGCGGCGGCCCGTACAACACGGCGGTGGCCCTGGGACGGCTCGGCGCCGAGGCCGCCTTCTGCTCCCGGGTGTCGACGGACGGCTTCGGCGAGGCCCTGCTCGACGGGCTGCGCGCCGCCGGTGTCGACACCTCGCTGGTCCAGCGCGGCCCCGAGCCGACGACGCTGGCGGTGGCGACGGTCGGGGCGGACGGGGGCGCCGGCTACGGCTTCTACGCCTCCGGAACCGCGGACCGCCTCTTCGAGCTGCCGCCGGCCCTCCCCTCCGGCGTACGCGCGCTGGCGCTCGGCACGTGTTCGCTGGTCCTGGAGCCCGGGGCGAGCGCGTACGAGGCGCTGCTGCGGCGGGAGTCGGGGCGGGGCCTGTTCACCCTGCTCGACCCGAACATCCGTCCCGGCCTGATCCCCGACCCGGACGCCTACCGGGCCCGCTTCCGCTCCTGGCTGCCGTATGTGTCCCTGCTGAAGCTGTCCGAGGAGGACGCGGCGTGGCTGGGCGGCGGGGTACGGGAGTGGCTGGCGGCGGGCCCGGAGGCGGTGGTGCTGACGCGGGGCGCGGCGGGGCTGACGGTGTGGACCCGCGCCGGGGAGGAGGTCTCCGTCCCCGGCGAGCGCGTCGAGGTGGTCGACACGATCGGGGCGGGGGACACGGTGAACGCGGCGCTGCTGCACGTGGTGGCGGGACGGGGTCCGCTGCCCGCGGCGGCCTGGCGGTCGGCCCTGGCCTACGCGGCCCACGCGGCAGCCCTGACCTGCGCGAACCGAGGCGCGGAACCACCCCACGCAGCGACGCTGCCCCCCGCACCACGACTACCCTGACCCACCGCCTCCGCCAGGACCACCGACTCCCCGATCACCGAAGGCGCCGAAGTGGCCAGGGGCGCGAGGAACGGCGCGACCAGCCCCCACGGCCCGCACCCAAAGAACCGGCGACCCGCCGACCCCCCAGAGGCGCGGGGAACCGCGCGACCAGCCCGCACGGCCCGCACCCAAAAAACCGGGGCCGACCCGCCGACCCCCAGGGGCGCGGGGAACTGCGCGACAAGCCCACCACGGCCCGCACCCAAAAAACCCGGCCGCCCGGCGAGGGCTTACGGGAAGGGGCGGGGTGGGGAATCCAGCCCGCCGCAGGCGCCCCACCCGGCCCGGCCGGCCGGACACCCGCCAACCAGCCGGGATCCCGGGGCCCCGGGGGACACTCCCCCGGGACCGAGACGCTCAGGCCTTCCGCGCCCGCGACACCGCCTTCTTCGCCGGAACCTTCGCAGAGGCCTTGGCAGACCCCGACCCCGCGGCCCCCTTCGCCGCCACCGTCTTCTTCGCGGGCGCCCGCTTGACCCCCCGCCGCGCCGACACCGGCGCGACCGGCTCCGCGTCGCTGATCCGGTCCGCCCCCAGGATGTCCCGCAGGAACTTCCCGGTGTGGCTCGCCGCCACGGACGCGACCTGCTCCGGCGTACCCTCGGCGATCACCAGACCGCCACCGCTGCCGCCCTCGGGGCCCATGTCCACGACCCAGTCCGCCGTCTTGATGACGTCGAGGTTGTGCTCGATGACGATCACCGAGTTCCCCTTGTCGACAAGCCCCGACAGGACCTTGATCAGCTTCGAGATGTCCTCGAAGTGGAGACCGGTGGTCGGCTCGTCCAGCACGTACACCGTCCGCCCCGTGGACCGCTTCTGGAGCTCGGACGCCAGCTTCACGCGCTGCGCCTCACCGCCCGACAGCGTCGGCGCCGACTGGCCGAGCCGGACGTACCCGAGCCCCACCTCGTTCAGCGTCCGCAGGTGGCGGGCGATCGTCGGCACCGCCTCGAAGAAGTCCAGCGCCTCCTCGATCGGCATGTCGAGGACTTCCGCGATGGACTTGCCCTTGTAGTGGACCTCCAGCGTCTCCCGGTTGTAGCGCGCCCCGTGGCAGACCTCGCACGGCACGTACACGTCCGGCAGGAAGTTCATCTCGATCTTGATCGTGCCGTCGCCCGAGCAGTTCTCGCAGCGCCCGCCCTTGACGTTGAAGGAGAAGCGGCCCGGGAGGTAGCCCCGCACCTTCGCCTCCATCGTCTCCGCGAACAGCTTGCGCACGTTGTCGAAGACGCCGGTGTACGTCGCCGGGTTCGACCGGGGCGTACGTCCGATGGGCGACTGGTCGACGTGGACGACCTTGTCGACCAGGTCATCGCCCTCCACGCGCGTGTGCCGCCCGGGCACGGTCCGCGCGCCGTTCAGTTCGCGCGCGAGGTGGGTGTAGAGGATGTCGTTGACCAGGGTCGACTTGCCCGAGCCGGAGACACCGGTGACGGCCGTCAGCACACCCAGCGGGAACGAGACGTCGATGTCCCGGAGGTTGTTCTCCTTGGCCCCTTGCACGGTGAGCTTGCGCGAGGGGTCCACGGGACGGCGTACGTCCGGCAGCGGGATGGACTTCTTGCCCGCCAGATACTGCCCGGTCATCGACTCCTTGTTGGCGAGGAGCTGCTTCAACGGGCCGCTGTGGACGACCTTGCCGCCGTGCTCACCTGCGCCGGGGCCGATGTCGACGACCCAGTCGGCCACCTTGATGGTGTCCTCGTCGTGCTCGACGACGATCAAGGTGTTGCCCATGTCGCGCAGGCGGACCAGCGTCTCGATCAGACGGTGGTTGTCCCGCTGGTGCAGACCGATCGAGGGCTCGTCCAGCACATAGAGCACGCCGACCAGGCCGGAGCCGATCTGGGTGGCGAGGCGGATGCGCTGGGCCTCGCCGCCCGAGAGCGTCCCGGCGGCGCGGTTGAGCGAGAGGTAGTCGAGGCCGACGTCGACGAGGAAGCGCAGCCGCTCGTTGACCTCCTTCAGGACGCGCTCGGCGATCTTCTTGTCGCGCGCGTTGAGCTTGAGCTCGCCCAGGAAGTCGGCGCAGTCGCTGATCGACATCGCGGAGACCTCGGCGATGGAGCGGTCCATCACGGTGACCGCGAGGACCAGCGGCTTCAGTCGCGAGCCCTGACAGGTCGGGCAGGGGATCTCGCGCATATAGCCCTCGAAGCGCTCGCGCGCCCCGTCGGACTCCGCCTCCGAGTGGCGCCGCTTGACGAACGGCACCGCCCCCTCGAAGGCGGTGGTGTAGGCCCGCTCCCGTCCGTACCGGTTGCGGTAGCGCACCTCGATCTGGGTCTTGTGGCCGTTCAGCAGCGCCTTCTTGGCGCGCTGGGGCAGCCCCGCCCAGGGGATGTCCGTACGGAAGCCGAGCTCGTCGGCGAGCGCGCCGACCAGCCGGGCGAAGTAGTCCTTGGTGTGGCCGAGCGACCAGGGGGAGATGGCGCCCTCGTCGAGGGACTTGTCCTCGTCCGGGATGATCAGGTCGGGGTCGACCTCCATGCGCGTACCGATGCCGGTGCAGTCGGGGCAGGCGCCGAAGGGCGAGTTGAAGGAGAAGGAGCGCGGCTCCAGCTCCTCGAAGGACAGGTCGTCGTACGGGCAGTAGAGATGCTCCGAGTACATCCGCTCGCGCTCGGGGTCGTCGGCCGCGAGGTCGACGAAGTCGAGCACCACCATGCCGCCGGAGAGGCCGAGCGCGGTCTCCACCGAGTCGGTGAGGCGGCGCTTGGCGGAGTCCTTCACCGTGAGGCGGTCGATGACCACCTCGATGGTGTGCTTCTCCTGCTTCTTGAGCTTGGGCGGCTCGGAGAGCTGGACCGTCTCGCCGTCCACGCGCGCGCGGCTGTAGCCCTTGGTCTGGAGGTCCGCGAAGAGGTCGACGAACTCGCCCTTGCGCTCGCGCACCAGCGGCGAGAGCACCTGGAAGCGGCTGCCCTCGGGCAGTTCGAGCACCTTGTCGACGATGGCCTGCGGCGACTGGCGGGTGATCGGCCGGCGGCACTCGGGGCAGTGCGGCTTGCCGATGCGCGCGAAGAGCAGACGCAGGTAGTCGTAGACCTCGGTGATGGTGCCGACCGTCGAGCGCGGGTTGCGCGAGGTCGACTTCTGGTCGATGGAGACCGCGGGCGACAGACCTTCGATGAAGTCGACGTCCGGCTTGTCCATCTGGCCGAGGAACTGGCGGGCGTACGAGGAGAGCGACTCGACGTAACGGCGCTGCCCCTCGGCGAAGATCGTGTCGAACGCGAGGGACGACTTGCCCGACCCCGAGAGCCCGGTGAAGACGATGAGGGAGTCGCGCGGGAGGTCGAGCGAGACGTTCTTGAGATTGTGCTCGCGCGCGCCACGGACGATGAGACGGTCGGCCACGCCGGTCCGCACCTTTCTTGAAGAGAAGCAGGGGGCGGAGCCCCCGTCTCAGACTATGGGGGGTCGCCTGGGCGATGGATTGCTATTACCAAGGATGCCTGATGCCACCGACGAGCCTATAGCACGCGCATTCGATTTACGGACTCGTCCAAGCGCCTTCACCCGAATGAGTGGCGGGACTATCGTCGGCCCCATGATTGATCATGCGCACGACCTGGCCTCTGTACGGGAAGCCACCGAACGACTGCTCACCGCAGCGGGCAAAATGGACAACGCGGCGCTCTCCGAGCCGTCACGGCTGCCCGGCTGGAGCCGCGGGCACGTGCTCGCCCACCTCGCCCGCAACGCCGACGCGCTGGTGAACGTCCTCGCCGGGCGCCCGATGTACGAGAGCGCCGAGGCCCGCGACGCCGACATCGCGCGCGATGCCGCGCGCCCGCTCGACGTGCACCTCGCCGACCTGCGCGAGAGCGCAGCCCGCTTCCAGGAGGAGGGCGCCAGGGACGCCGACTGGACCCGCACCGTCGAGCTCCGCAACGGCGTCCTGGACCAGGCCGCCCGCATCCCCTTCCGGCGACTGATCGAGGTCGAGCTGCACCACGTCGACCTGGGCACCGGCTACGAGCTGGAGGACCTGCCCGACGAGTTCGTCCGGCGCGAGATCCAGTTCCTGGCCGACCGCTTCTCGGGGCACGCCGCTCTGCCGCCGGTCACCCTCACCGGTGGCAACGGCCACACCCTGCGCACCGGCGGCACCCAGGGCCCCGCGGTGACCGTGGGCGGCCCCGCCTGGGACCTGCTGGGCTGGCTCGCGGGCCGCAGGAGCGGAGCGGCCCTGGAGGTCACCGGCGGCCCGCTGCCCGCCCTGCCGCCCCTGTAGGCCCCGGGCTACGCTGAGCCCATGACGTACAGCGGAACGGTCAGGGTCGGCGGTCCTGCGGATGTCCACGAGCTCGGCGATCTGATGATCTCCAAGGTCGCGGTGGGCCCGATGGACAACAACGCGTATCTGCTGCGCTGCCGCGCCACGGGTGAGCAGCTCCTGATCGACGCGGCGGCCGACCCCTCGACCCTGCTGACGCTGATCGGTGACGACGGCATCAAGTCCGTCGTCACCACCCACCGCCACGGCGACCACTGGCAGGCGCTCGCCGAGGTCGTCGCCGCCACCGGCGCGAGGACCTACGCGGGACGCCACGACGCCGAGGGCATCACCGTGCCGACCGACGTCCTCGTCGAGGACGGTGACACCATCCGCGTGGGCCGGGTCGAGCTGACCGCCCGCCATCTGGTCGGCCACACCCCCGGCTCGATCGCGCTGGTCTACGACGACCCGCACGGCCACCCGCATCTGTTCACCGGCGACTGCCTCTTCCCGGGCGGGGTCGGCAACACCCACAAGGACCCGCGGGCCTTCGCCGCCCTGATGCACGACGTGGAGACCAAGCTCTTCGCGGTCCTGCCGGACGAGACGTGGGTGTACCCGGGCCACGGCAACGACACCACGCTCGGCGAGGAGCGCCCCAAGCTGCCGGAGTGGCACGCGCGCGGCTGGTAGCCGGACCGCGCCGCGGCGCTCGTCACAGCGCGGGCGCGCTTCCGCACGCCCTGCGCAGCGACACGTAACCGCCGATACGCGCGGGTAGTTGGCGCGGCATGCGCTTCTCCCCCACCGCCCCCTCCAGCCACGCGCCACCCTCCATGGCCCGGCTCGCCGCCGCCTCGCTCGCCGGGACGGCTGTCGAGTTCTACGACTTCTTCGTGTACGGCACGGCCGCGGCCCTCGTCCTGGGCCCGCTCTTCTTTCCGACGTTCTCGCCGCTCGTCGGCACCCTGGCCGCCTTCGGCACCTTCGGGATCGGGTTCATCGCCCGTCCGCTCGGTTCTGTCGTCTTCGGCCACATCGGTGACCGGTACGGACGACGGCCGGTGCTGTTCCTCTCACTGTTCCTGACCGGGCTCGCCACGGTCGCCGTCGGCTGCGTGCCCTCGTACGCGACGATCGGGGCCGCCGCCCCCGTGCTGCTGCTCCTGCTGCGCTTCGTCCAGGGGTTCGGCCTGGGCGGCGAGTGGGGCGGGGCCGTGCTGCTGACCGTGGAGCACGCGCCCGCGCGGCGCCGGGTGCTGTGGACGTCCTTTCCGCAGATGGGCCCGTCCCTGGGGTTCCTCCTGGCCAACGGGGTGACGCTGGCGCTGTCGGCGGGGCTGAGCGACGCCGAGTTCCGCTCCTGGGGGTGGCGGGTGCCGTTCTGGGGGGCGGGGCTGCTCGCCGCGGGCGGACTGCTGCTGCGCTCCTCGCTCACCGAGAGCCCGCGGTTCCAGGAGCTCGGCGACCGCGCCCGGCTGCCGCTGGCGGAGGTGCTGCGCGACCACTGGCGGCTGGTGCTGCTGACGGCGGGGGCGCTCTCGGTCTGCTACGCCGTCTTCTACGCGGTGACCACCTGGGCGCTGTCGTACGCCACCGAGCGGCTCGGGGTGAGCCGTACGGTCATGCTGCTCTGTGTGCTGGCCGCCGTGGCCGTCCAGGGCGCGCTGACCCCCGTTCCGGCCCTGCTCGCCGACCGGTACGGACGTCGGCCGCTCTGTCTTGCGGGGTGCACGGGCTGCGCCCTGTGGATGTTCCCGATGGTGGCGCTGCTCCAGACCGGCGAGCCGCTGCTGATCCTCGCCGGGTCCCTGGGCGCGCTGCTCGCCTTCGTCACCATGTTCGCGGTGATCGCGGCCTATCTGCCCGAGCTCTACGAGCCCCGGGTGCGCTGCACGGGCGCCGCCGTCGGCTACAACCTGGGCGGGGTGCTGGGTGGCGCCCTGACCCCGCTGATGGCGACCGCCCTCGCGCGCGGCGGGGGGCCGCCGTGGGGCGTGGCGGCGTATCTGACCGGGGTGGCGCTGCTGAGCCTGGGCTGTGTCGCGCTCCTGCCGGAGACCCGGCCGGTGGCCGGAGCGGCCCCGGCGCGACCGGAGGCCGCGCCCGCCTAGGGGGCCACCGGGACGCCGCCGCTACAGCGCCCCCGACTCCGCCACATCGCAGTCCGTGAAGACGGGCGGCCTCGTCGAGAGCGCCGCGAGCCGCTGCGCGAGCTCGCTCGTCTCCGGAGCGTCGCTGTTGGCCATGGCCTCCTCGTACGAGTCGAACTCGACGACAGCCAGATAGCGGTTCGGGTTGGACCGGTCGCGCAGCAGGGTGCGGTGCGTGGGGCCGAGCTTGCGGCCCTCCGAGCGGGCCCGCTCCTCGTACTGACGGATGAGCTCGCGCATCTCGTCCGCCCGCTCGGTCTCGAAGTCGATGATCTGCGCGAACTTCATGGGTCCTCCTGGTCCGCAGGGCCCCCGCGGACCGGGGGCTCTCTGCGTCCAAGCAAGCACCGGCCGAGGGGCGCGGCAACCGGGCGCCCGCTCGGCCGGTGCGCGCGCCGGTGCCGATGCACCGCGCGCCCCGGGGTCAGACCCCGACGCTCTTCTTCTCGTCCGCCTCGGCCGCCGTCTGCTTCCTGGTGGCCATCAGGCTGGTGACCGTGGTGATCACCAGTACGCCGCAGATGACGCCCAGCGAGACGGGGATGGAGATCTCCGGGACGTTCACCCCGTTCTCGTGCAGGGCGTGCAGCACCAGCTTCACGCCGATGAAGCCGAGGATCACCGAGAGGCCGTAGCTGAGGTGGACCAGCTTCTCGAGCAGTCCGCCGATGAGGAAGTACAGCTGGCGCAGGCCCATCAGCGCGAAGGCGTTGGCGGTGAAGACGATGTACGGGTCCTGGGTCAGACCGAAGATCGCGGGGATGGAGTCCATCGCGAACAGCACGTCGGTCATACCGATGGCGAGCATGACGACGAGCAGCGGCGTCATGACCTTCTTGCCGTGCTCCTGGATGAAGAGCTTGGTGCCGTGGTACCGGTCGGCGACGCCGAACTTCCGCTCCACGGACTTGAGCAGCCGGTTCTCCTCGAACTCCTCGTCCTCCTCGTCGGAGCGCGCCTCCTGGACGAGCTTCCAGGCGGTGTAGATCAGGAAGGCGCCGAAGAGGTAGAAGACCCAGGAGAAGCTGGCGATGATGGCGGCGCCGGCCGCGATGAAGACCGCCCGCAGCACCAGGGCTATCAGCACGCCGAAGAGCAGGACGCGCTGCTGGAGCTGGGTCGGCACCGAGAACTTCGCCATGATCAGGATGAAGACGAAGAGGTTGTCCACGGAGAGCGACTTCTCGGTGATGAAGCCCGCGAAGAACTCGCCGGACGCCTGGCTGTTGCCGAAGACCAGCAGGCCCACTCCGAAGAGCGCGGCGAGCACGATCCAGACCACCGTCCAGATCCCGGCCTCCTTGACCGACACGTCATGGGGTTTGCGTCCGATGAAGAAGTCGGCCGCGATCAGGGCGCACAGACCGAGAATGGTCAGTACCCACAGGGTCATCGAAACGTCCACAGTGCCTCCGGCTTCGTACCGCTACAGATCAGCGTCGTCGCTGCCGGAGGTCTCCTCCACCCAGGTCGTGCCGTCGCCTCTGGGCCGGCGCCCCGGAACCGGTCAGGTCGGTCCGTACTGACGGGAACGCCGCAGTCGGGAGTACTCCCCTCCGCACCAAGAACCCTACCCCAATCACCAAGAGAAGGTAAAGGGAAGGGTAAAGAAGAACCAAGGCGCTGGTGGTCGCGGGCCCGGAACAGCCCTGTCGGCAGGGGAAGGACGTCAACGCGGCCAGGCGCGCCTCGCGTCCGCGACCTGATCGAGCACCTGCCCCAGGACCGCGCTGCCGGCCGGGACCAACGGCGGCTCGTACGTCCAGGCGTGCCCCACCCACGGGTCCGCCAGGTGGTCCTCCGGCACCGGCGTGAGCCGCAGCAGCGACCGCCACAGGGGCTGGAGCACCGGCCCGTACGCCTCGGCGTCCTCGCGGTCCGCGACCATCAGCAGATGGACCCCGACCGAGGGGCCCTCGTCGGCCAGGTAGCGAAGCTGGTTGACCGCGCGGTCGTCGAAGCCGTGCGGGAAGTCGTTGACGATCAGGAGCTGCTCGGCGGTGTCCGTGCCGGGCGGCAGCGCGTCCGCCCCGGCACCGCCCCGCGCGGCCATCTGGAGCAGGTCGACGCGCTGGGTGAGCCGGGCGAGCACGTCCGCCACCCCCTGGGCCCCGGCCGCGGGCGGCGCGGCGAGCACCCCCGCGCGCGTGAGCGGCGCGAACGCCCCCGCCGCCGCGCCCGCCGGGTCCACGACGTGCACCGCGAACTCGTGCGCCGGGTACACCGCGAGGAGCCGGGCCGCCAGCGCCACCGCGGTCTCCCTGGCGAGCCGCTTGACCTGCTCGGCGTCCATGAAGGCGGCGGCCTCGGAGCCGGAGCGGCCGGAGTCGATCCACAGCCCGCGCTCCAGCGGCAGCCGCACCAGCATCGGAATGCGCAGCTCCGGCCGCTCGGGCAGCCGCAGGTCCCCGACGCGCAGGGCCATCGGGATCTCCATCGGCACCCGGTAGGCGTGCCAGACGGGGTTGTCCCAGCGGGCGTACGCGGCCGGCAGGGCGGGCTCGACGACCTCGGACTCGGCGGTCAACTGCGCCACGTCCCGGTCGAACGCCTCGCGCGCGCGGGCGACGAGCTGCTCGCGGCGGGCCTCGGCTTCCCGGCGGGCCAGGTCGCCGGTGGAGCCGATCCGGCTGCGCGGATCGGCCAGGGCCCGGTCGAGCTCCTGCTCCATCCGCGAGTCCGCGAAGTCGACGGCGCTGCGGTACGCGGCGGTGGTGCGGGCCAGGTCCTCGAACATGCCCCACACCTGGTTGTAGAGCCGCTCGTCCATGGACCAGCCGGTGGCGTCGCCCGCCACCGGGGACGGGGGCTCGCCGGGGGCGGCGGGCGCCGCGGTGGGAGGCGGCGGCGGGGGCGTGGTGTTCTTGCGGCGCGGGTGGGCGTAGTCGACGGGCCCGCTGTCCGTGAGGGGCTGCTGGGGCGCCTCCGGGGCGGGCGCGGCGCCCGCGGGGCCCGCGTCGCTCCCGCCGGCGCCCGCCGCCGTACGCACCTGTCCCTCGTCGGCCGTACGGGCGTCGGCCGTCCGCGGCGGGGGCGCCGCGACCGAGCGGGAGGCGCCCAGGGCGACCGCGTCCAGGACGACGGCGGCGAGCTCGCGGGCCTGCGGCAGGCCCTGGTCGACGAGCATGTCGGCGAGGCCGCCCGCGTAGCCCTGGCCGATCGCGCGGACCTTCCACACGCCGTCGCGCCGGTAGAGCTCCAGGGCGACCACCGCCGACTCCGCGTCCAGGCCGGTGATCGTGTAGGTGGCGACCTCGGTGCCGTCGAGGCCGGTGACGGCCACGAAGGGCGCGGCGACGGCCGCGAAACGGCTCGGTCCGCCTCCCGGCGGCAGCGCCAGCAGCACGCTCACCCGGTGCACGCCCTGTGGCAGCGCCTCCAGGTCCACGGCGAGGCGGTGGTCGGCGGCGGCCTGCCGGGAGACCTCCAGGCCCGGCAGGGTGGGCGTGCCGGGGTGGGCCACCCACTCGGTCCCGCGCACGGTGCCGCTCTCGTCGCCCAGGGTGGCACCGGCGACGACCGGGGTGCCGGCCGACACCCGGATCTCCAGTCGGGTCCGGGGCAGGGGGTGGTTCTGTCCCCGTACCAGCTCGGCCGTCATCGCTTCGTCCCCTCGTCGAGTGCCGGTGGTGCACGGTGGTGCGGGGCAGCTCCCGGCGGCCTTGCCGCCGGGAGCTGCGGGTGCGGCCGTGACGGCCGCCGGTGTCTGCGGGGAGCCGCGCCTACAGGTGCGGCAGGATCGCCGGCATCAGGTCCTGGAAGGTGCGTCCGTTGGACGGGTTGCCGATGGCGGTCATCTGCCAGCCGGCGCCCGCGCGGTGCACCTTCGCCATGATCTGCGCGGTGTACTGGCCGCCGCCGTCCAGCGTGTAGCGCGCCAGCTCCTGGCCGTTGGTCTCGTCGACGATGCGGCAGAACGCGTTCTGCACTTCCTGGAACGTCTGGCCGGTGAAGGAGTTCACCGTGAAGACGATCTGGTCGATGTGGACCGGGACCCGCTGGAGGTCGACGAGGATCGACTCGTCGTCGCCGCCCTGGCCGGCGCCGCCCACCAGGTTGTCGCCGGTGTGGCGCACCGAGCCGTCGTCGCTGACGAGGTGGCGGAAGAACACCACGTCCACCGGCTGCTTGTCGGCGAAGAGCACCGCCGACGCGTCCAGGTCGATCTCCCGGGTGCGCGAGCCGAACAGGCCGCGGCGGGGCGCCGCCTGCCAGCCGAGCCCCATCCGCACCGCGGTCAGGGTGCCGCCACCCTGCTTCTCCAGGCTGATGGCCTGGCCCTTGGTCAGATTGACCGTCACGCGCTGTCCCCTCTCCGCATTCCTACGTTCTCGGCCCCGACCCTACGCAGTGGCGCGATGTGCGCCACCGCGCGGGGCGGATTTGTGTCGGTCTTGCAACACACCGGGTGCCGGACCGTCAGGCCTGACCCGCCTCCCGCATCTGGCGCAACTCCTTCTTCAGCTCCCCCACTTCGTCCCGCAGCCTGGCGGCGATCTCGAACTGGAGCTCGGCGGCTGCGGCGCGCATCCGCTCGGTCATCTCCTCGATCTGCTCGGCGAGTTCGGCCGCCGGGCGGTCGGTGAGGACCGTGCCGCCCTTGCCCGCCTTGGCCTTCGCCTTGGCCGCCTTGGCGCCGAGCGCGGGCACCGGCGCCTTGGCGCTCTTGCCGTCCTTGGCCTTGCGGTAGCCGGAGCCGAGGAGCTGCTCGGTGTCGACCTCCTCGCGCGCGATGGTCGCGACGATGTCGTTGATCTTCTTGCGCAGCGGCTGCGGGTCGATCCCGCGCTCCTTGTTGTACGCGACCTGCTTCTCCCGGCGGCGGTTGGTCTCCTCGATGGCCTTCTCCATCGCCGGGGTGATCTTGTCGGCGTACATATGGACCTGGCCGGAGACGTTGCGCGCCGCGCGGCCGATGGTCTGGATCAGCGAGGTCCCCGAGCGCAGGAAGCCCTCCTTGTCGGCGTCGAGGATCGCGACGAGCGACACCTCGGGCAGGTCCAGGCCCTCCCGGAGCAGGTTGATGCCGACCAGCACGTCGTACTCGCCCGCGCGCAGCTCGCGCAGCAGCTCGACCCGGCGCAGGGTGTCGACGTCGCTGTGCAGGTACCGCACCTGGATGCCCATCTCCAGGAAGTAGTCGGTGAGGTCCTCGGCCATCTTCTTGGTGAGGGTGGTGACCAGGACGCGCTCGTCCTTCTCGGTGCGCTTGCGGATCTCGTGCACCAGGTCGTCGATCTGTCCCTCGGTGGGCTTGACCACGACCTCGGGGTCGACCAGGCCGGTGGGGCGGATGATCTGCTCCACGAAGCCGTCGCCGCGCGACAGCTCGTACTTGCCGGGGGTTGCGGAGAGGTAGACGGTCTGGCCGACGCGGCCCAGGAACTCCTCCCACTTCAGCGGCCGGTTGTCCATCGCGGAGGGCAGCCGGAAGCCGTGGTCGACCAGGGTGCGCTTGCGGGAGGCGTCGCCCTCGTACATCGCGCCGATCTGGGGGACGGTCACATGCGACTCGTCGAGGACCAGCAGGAAGTCGTCCGGGAAGTAGTCGAGCAGGGTGTTGGGCGCGGTGCCGGGCTCGCGGCCGTCGAAGTGCATCGAGTAGTTCTCGACGCCGGAGCAGCTGCCGATCTGGCGCAGCATCTCGATGTCGTACGTGGTCCGCATCCGCAGCCGCTGGGCCTCCAGGAGCTTGCCCTGCTTCTCCAGCTCGGCGAGGCGCTGCTCCAGCTCCTTCTCGATGCCGGTGACCGCCTTCTCCATGCGCTCGGGACCCGCCACGTAGTGGCTGGCGGGGAAGACGTACAGCTCCCGGTCCTCGCTGATGATCTCGCCGGTCAGCGGGTGCAGGGTGGACAGCGCCTCGATCTCGTCGCCGAACATCTCGATCCGGACGGCCAGCTCCTCGTAGACCGGGAAGATCTCGATGGTGTCGCCGCGCACCCGGAACGTGCCGCGCGCGAAGGCGACGTCGTTGCGCGTGTACTGGATGTCGACGAAGCGGCGCAGCAGCTGGTCGCGGTCGATCTCCTCGCCGACCTTCAGCTGCACCATCCGGTCCACGTACTCCTGCGGCGTGCCCAGGCCGTAGATGCACGAGACGGAGGCCACCACGATCACGTCGCGGCGGGTCAGCAGCGAGTTGGTCGCCGAGTGGCGCAGCCGCTCGACCTCCTCGTTGATCGAGGAGTCCTTCTCGATGTACGTGTCCGACTGCGGGACGTACGCCTCGGGCTGGTAGTAGTCGTAGTACGAGACGAAGTACTCGACGGCGTTGTTGGGCAGGAGCTCGCGGAACTCGTTCGCCAGCTGGGCCGCCAGCGTCTTGTTCGGCGCCATGACCAGCGTGGGGCGCTGGAGCTTCTCGATCATCCAGGCAGTCGTCGCCGACTTTCCGGTGCCGGTCGCACCCAGCAGGACGACATCCTTCTCACCTGCGCGGATGCGCCGCTCCAGCTCGGCGATGGCCGCCGGCTGGTCGCCGCTGGGCTGGTAGGGGCTGACGACCTCGAAAGGCGCCACCGTACGTTCGATCTTGGAAACGGGCCGCATGCAACCACCGTACGACCCCCCACTGACAGTCGGGCGTGATCGGCCCGGCGGCGGGGGTGCGGCCGGGTGCCCGCGGCCCCGGATCACCAGTCGTGCGGGGACGAGGAGCCCTCGCCGGGCCGGTGCGGGGCGGCCCACTGGGTGCGCTCGGGGAAGGACGGGAGGTGGCGGGGGGCGGGCGCCGGGCGGGGCGGTCGCTTCTCCCACTCGGGCCTGCCCATCACCACGAGCGGGTCGAACATCACGACGACGCCCGCGAGCACCAGGAAGGCCACCGGGCCGATCAGCATCGGCGCCAGCACGGTGGCCGGTGAGTCCCCGGTGGTGGTGCCCGCGCCCTCGTGCAGATGGACGCTGAGCGCGGCCATGCCGGTGTAGTGCATACCGCTCACGGCCAGGCCCATGACGACGCTGGCGCCGAGGCTGGCCAGGAAGCCCCTGACGGAGACGGCCGCCCAGAGCGCGGCGGTGGCGGCGACGACCGCGATGACCACGGAGAGGCTGACGGTGAGGGTGTTGTAAGCGAACTCCCCGTGCAGTCGAATTCCGGCCATGCCGAGGTAGTGCATCGACGCCACGCCGAGCCCGGTGATGGTCCCGCCGGTGACCAGTGCCAGGGGCGTGGCGCCCCGGTAGCCGACGATGAAGATGCCGATGCCGACCATCACGACGGCCAGGCCCAGACTGGCGAACGTGATCGGCCGGTCGTAGCCGAGCACCTCCTGGCGGACCGAGAAGCCCATCATCGCGATGAAGTGCATGGTCCAGATGCCGGAGCCTATGGAGGTGGCCCCGAGCGCCAGCCACAGCGCTCTGAAGGGCCGGTCGGCCCGTAGGGACCTGGCGGTGCAGCGCAGCCCGAGCGCGCCGCCCAGACAGGCCATGAGGAACGCCACCACCGGCGTGACGAGTCCGTAGGTGAAGCCGTCGACCGTCCCGTGCATATGTGTGCCCTTCACCCCGTACCGACTACCGACTGAAGAGGCCCACTGCTGTCGCCGAGGCCCTGGTTCGGGGCGACATTAAGGCTCGCCGAGCGACAGGCAAACATTTTCGCGCCAATTTGTCGACACCTTGAACCGGGAGGGCCTGTTTTCCGTAGTTCCACGAGAGCAAACGGACCCCGGTCCGCCGGGCGGCGAACGGCCCCCCGGTGTCCGGACGGACTGGCGCCCGGAGCCGGCCGGGCGGCGTTGTCAGTGGCGCGCCGTACGGTGACGGCATGGACAGCGACGTGCGGTTCGAGGGCGCCCCGCGGGGGCCGGGGCGGGTGGAGTGGGCGGTCGTCGGCGGCGGCATCGGCCCTCTGCTGCTGGCCGCGACCGACCAGGGGCTGGTGAGCGTGGTCTTCCACGCCCGGGAGGCGGTCCGGGACAGGGCCCTGCGGGGCCTGGCGGCCCGGCTGGGGGCCGAACCGTCCCCGGCCCGCGGCCACGGGACGGGCCCGCTCGCCGAGCCCATACGGCAGCTGGAGGCGTACTTCGCGGGTGATCTGCGCGTCTTCGACCTGCCGCTGGACTGGTCGCTGTCCTCCGGCTTCAACCGGCAGGTGCTGCAAGCACTGGAGGCGACCGTTCCGTACGGGACGGTGGTGGGGTACGGCGACCTCGCCGACCGGGTCGGCCGCCCCCGGGCGGCGCAGGCGGTGGGCGCCGCCATGGGGTCCAACCCGCTGCCCGTGGTGGTGCCCTGCCACCGGGTGGTGGAGAGCGACGGCGGGCTGGGCGGGTTCGGCGGCGGCCTGGAGACCAAGCGGCGGCTGCTCGCCCTGGAGGGGGTGCTGCCGCAGCCGCTGTTCTGAGCGCTCCGGGGCGGGCGGCCGACCGGCGGGAGCCGCAGGGGGCTACAGGCTGATGTGGTACGCCTTGCGCAGCGTCTCGTGCACGGTCCAGGTCGTCCGGTCGCCCTCCCGCAGCACGCACGCGTCGCCCGGGCCGAGCTCCAGGGTGTCGCCGCCCGCCACCTCGACGGTCGCCCGTCCGCCGACCACCACGAAGAGCTCGTTCGCCTCGGTGTCGGTCACCACCCCGGGCGTGATCTGCCAGATGCCGCGCACCTGCTTGCCGTCGGGCGATTCCCAGAGCACCTTTCCGGTGACCTCCGGGGTGCCGGAGACGATCTGGCCGGGGTCCAGGGGTTCGGGCTCCAGCTCGGCGTCCGGGATGTGCACGACGAAGGAGGCCGGTGCGAACGCGTCGGCGGAAGGGGTCTCGATGTGATCATTGGTCGTCATGGCGCGCCAATCTAGCCACCTGCCGCGCCGCCCCCGACGCCGCCTCCGGCCGGAACCGCCGACCGGGAGCGGACTCCTGCCGAGTGGGTCGCGGGGGCGGGCCCCGTAGGCCTCGCGGCCACCGCCTCCGCGGACCTCCTGCCGCGCGCCTCGCACGGGTGATCGCCCCGGGGACGTTTACGCGGTGCGCGGGCGCGCCAGGGATGGGGCATGTCCTACGACGACGTACTCAAGGTGTCCGCCGAGGTGCGGGAGGCCCGGGCCGAGGGGCGTCCCGTGGTCGCTCTGGAGTCCACGATCATCGCCCACGGACTGCCGCGCCCGCGCAATCTGCGGGTGGCCACGGAGCTGGAGGAGCTGGTCCGGGCCCAGGGCGCCGTCCCCGCCACGGTCGCGGTGCTGGACGGGCGCCCCCACGTCGGCCTGGACAAGGACCAGTTGGAGCGGGTCGCGGGCGGCGGTCTGCGCAAGCTGGGCCACCGCGATCTGCCCATGGCGCTGGCCACGGGCGCGAGCGGGGCCACCACGGTCTCCGCGACCGCCTATCTGGCGCACTGGGCGGACATCCGCGTCTTCGCCACCGGCGGCCTCGGCGGGGTCCACCGCGGCTGGACGGAGACCCAGGACGAGTCGGCGGACCTCCAGCTCCTGGCCCGTACCCCGGTGGCGGTGGTGTGCGCGGGAGTGAAGTCGATCCTCGACGTCCCGGCGACGCTCCAGCGGATGGAGACGCTCGGCATCGGGGTGGTGGGTTACGGAACGGACCGCTTCCCCGGCTTCTATCTGGCCGACTCCGGTGAGCCGGTCGACTGGACGGTGCACACCCCGCGGGAGGTCGCCGACGTCCTGCGGTCCCATGAGGCGATCGACCTCGATTCGGCGCTGATCGTGGCCAATCCGGTCCCGGAGGCCGAGCAGCTCGATCCGGAGCTGCACGACCGGGTACTGGCCGAGGCCCTCGCCGCCTGCCGCGAGCAGGGCGTCACGGGCCAGGCCGTCACCCCGTTCCTGCTCGACCATCTGGTGCGGCGCACCGGTGGGGCGTCCCTGGAGGCGAACGTGGCGGCGGTGCGCGGCAACGTACGGCTGGCGGCGGCGATCGCGGCGGCGCTGTGACGGACGCGCCCGCCGGACCGGAACCGGCTGCTCCGCGAGGCCTGCTGGTCGTCGGGGACGTGGTGACCGATGTCGTGGCCCGGCACCGCGGGCCGCTGGCTCCGGCCACGGACACGGCGGCCGAGATCCGTACGGTTCCGGGCGGTGCGGGCGCCAACGCCGCCTGCTGGGCAGCCCGTTCGGGCTGCACGGACGTGCGCGTCCTGGGCCGGGTCGGGACCGACGCGCTGGACTGGCACGAGCGGGGGCTGCGGCGGGCGGGCGTACGGCCGCTGCTGGTCGCGGACCCGGTGACGCCCACCGCCACCGTGGTCTCGCTGGTCGACGCCGCGACCGCCGAGCGCACCTTCCTCACCGACAGCGGCGCCGTGCTGCGCATATCCCCCGCCGACTGGGACCCGGCGTTCCTGGACGGCGTCGGACGGCTGCATCTCTCGGGCTATCTGTTCTTCGCCGACGCCAGCCGTGAACTGGCCCGCACAGCGTGCCGCTCAGCGCTGGAGGCCGGGGTTCCGGTGAGTCTGGATCCGGCGTCGGCGGGGTTCCTGGCCGAGCTGGGTGTCGAGCGGTTCCTGGCCGCGGCCGAGGGCGTCCAGGCGCTGCTGCCCAACGCCGACGAGGCGCGGCTGCTCAGCGGCCTCGCCGAACCGGCCGGGGCGGCGGCCGAGTTGAGCCGAAGGTTCCCGCTGGTCGCGGTGACGCTCGGGGCGGTCGGGGCGCTGGTGGCGGTGGGCGGTGAGATCGTCGCCCGGGTGGCGGCACCGGAGCCGGACACGGCCGCCGTCGACTCGACGGGCGCGGGCGACGCCTTCACGGGCGGCTTCCTCGCCGCGCTCCTCGCGGGCGCGGGCCCGGCCGAGGCCGCTCAGGCCGGCTGCCGGGCGGGCGCGCTGGCGGTGACCGTGGTGGGCGGACGGCCGCCGGCGCCCGGCTGATCCGTCAGGGCGTGTTGCGAAAGTGGCGCCGTCCGCCCGCGGGGCAGGCGGGACTTCCGCAACACGCCCTAGCGGGCCGCGCCGTCCCACGCCGGGTGTTTCGGGTCGTCGGCGCGCACGACGACGTCGGCGGCCTCGGCGGGCCGCACCTCCTCCTCGTACCGCTCGAACGCGGGGAGCGTCCACCGGTCCCGCTCCGGCGTGCGCCGCCGCAGCGCGCCCGGCGAGAGACGGAGGTGGACGGTGAGGTCGAAGGGGAACCAGCGCCCCAGCAGCAGTGGCCCGTGCACCACCAGCACGCCCCCTTCCGGAAGGACCCGGTACTCGCTCCGCGTCGCCCGGTCGGTCACCGGGTCCCAGAGGTCGGGCAGCACCCGGCCGCTGCCCCCGGCCTCCAGCGGGCCGAACACCTCCCGCCAGAGCGCCGCCGTGTCGAACCAGCCGTCGGCGTAGCTGTCCGGGTCCTCGCGGCCGTACTCGAAACGCAGCGAGGCGGGCCGCAGGAAGCCCTCGGTGGACAGGACGAGCACCGAACGGCCCCGTAGGCGCAGCGCCTCGGCCAGTGCGTGCGCCAGCTCACCGGGCCGGGCCGCGGGCGCGCCGTCGACGCCGACGCGCAGCCAGGGGCCGCCGCCCTCGGACCGCGCGTCCACGGACCGTTCCGCCAGGGCCTCGGTCAGCCGTTCCCATGTGATCGCTTCGAGTCGCACGCCTCCATGATGCGGGCCGCTCGCGCGTACGCGGCGGGGGCCCGGGGTGCAAGCGCGCTCACGCGCCCCGCAGCGCCGCCGCGACGGGCCCCTCGCCCGTCACCTCGATCCGTCCGGCCCTGACGCCCTCCTCGACCGTCAGCGCGCCCTCCGCGAGCGCGCGGCAGGTGTCGGCGTCCAGGACGAGCCGGGCGTCGGCGTCCGGCGCCGGCCCCTCCCCGTACACCGCAGCGCCGGCGCCGTCCGTGGCGGCTGCGCCCCCGTCGGTCCGGACGTGGAACTCGCCCTCGTCCAACCGTACGTCGAGGACCGCCGGGCCGCCGGGAAGGCGGCACAGCAGCGGGATCAGCGGGATCGCGAACCAGTGCGCCCGCACGGCGTCGGTGGGCCGCCGCTCGGCGAGGTCCGGCGCGCCCCAGGCGGCGAGGGCGGTCAGCACGGGCAGCAACTCGCGTCCGCGCGCGGTCAGTTCGTACACCGTCGCGGCTGCCGGCGGGGGCAGCCTGCGGCGGGTCGCCAGCTCCTCGCGCTCCATGTCCTTGAGGCGGGAGGCCAGCACGTCCGTGGAGACGCCCGGGAGATCCGCGTGCAGATCCGTATAACGGCGCGGGCCCGCGAGGAGTTCCCGGACGATCAGCAGCGTCCACCGGTCCCCGACGGCGTCGAGGGCGCGGGCAGCGGCGCAGTACTGGTCGTAGCTTCGACGGCGTGGCTGACGTGGCATACGACGCAGTCTAGACAAGATGTTGGACTTTCCAAGCTCCAACTTGGTAAAACCAAGTGACGCACATTCGAGTGACGCAGGACAGGCGAGTCACACCAGAGGGATCTGGGCACCTCGGGAGGGCCACGGCATGGAGTTCCGGCAGTCGAGCAAGCTGAGCGAGGTCTGTTACGAGATCCGCGGCCCGGTCATCGAGCAGGCCAACGCGCTGGAGGAGGCGGGCCACAGCGTGCTGCGCCTCAACACCGGCAACCCGGCGCTCTTCGGCTTCGAGGCGCCCGAGGAGATCCTCCAGGACATGATCCGGATGCTGCCGCGGGCCCACGGCTACACGGACTCGCGCGGCATCCTCTCGGCGCGGCGCGCCGTCGCCCAGCGCTACCAGGCGATGGGGCTGCCGGACGTCTCCGTCGACGACGTCTTCCTCGGCAACGGCGTCTCCGAGCTGGTCTCCATGGCCGTGCAGGCGCTCCTGGAGGACGGGGACGAAGTCCTCATCCCCGCGCCGGACTTCCCGCTCTGGACGGCCGTCACCAAGCTCGCGGGCGGCAAGGCCGTCCACTACATCTGCGACGAGTCGGCCGACTGGTACCCCGACCTCGACGACATGGCGTCGAAGATCACCGACCGCACCAGGGCGGTCGTCATCATCAACCCCAACAACCCCACGGGCGCGGTGTATCCCAAGGAGGTCATCGAGGGCATCCTCGACCTGGCCCGCCGCCACCAGCTGATGGTGTTCGCCGACGAGATCTACGACCAGATCGTCTACGACGACGCCGTCGCCCACTGTGCCGCGGCGCTCGCTCCCGACCTGGTCGTCCTCACCTTCAGCGGGCTGTCCAAGACGTACCGCGTCGCGGGGTTCCGCTCCGGCTGGCTGGTCGTCAGCGGCCCCCAGCAGCACGCCAGGAACTACCTGGAGGGCCTGACCATGCTCGCCTCCATGCGGCTGTGCCCCAACGCACCCGCCCAGTACGCCATCCAGGCGGCGCTCGGCGGCCGTCAGTCCATCCAGGAACTGACCGCGCCGGGCGGCCGGCTGCACGAACAGCGCGACCGGGCCTGGGAGAAGCTGAACGAGATCCCGGGTGTGTCCTGTGTGAAGCCGAAGGGCGCGCTGTACGCGTTTCCCCGGATCGACCCCAAGGTTCACCCGATCGAAGACGACGAGAAGTTCGTCCTTGACCTGCTGCTGCGGGAGAAGATCCAGGTGGTGCAGGGGACGGGCTTCAACTGGCCGCGCCCGGACCACTTCCGCATCCTGACACTGCCGCACGCCGACGACCTGGACGCGGCCATCAGCCGGATCGGGCGCTTCCTCAGCGGATACCGGCAGTGAGCGCCGCCGGGGCGGACACGGTTTGCGCGGGCGGCCATTGAGGGATCCAGGAGAGGGGGGCAGGGGGGCGCGCGTGAGGGAGGCGGGCCATTCTCGTCATAGAACCCAGAAGACGGCACCGCTGCGCCGACTGCGACCGGGGCCCCCTGCCCCGGCTGGTCCCGGACACGGGAGCGCCGCGCTGCCTGGACTGCGCCGACCTCGGACACCTCGTGTTCCTGCCGCGCGGCGACACGGCCCTGACGCGCCGCGCCCGCGAGGAGAGCACGCTCTCGGCGGTCGTGATCCGCTTCAACCGCCGACGGCACCGGTACGAACGCCGGGGCGTGCTCGTCGAGGAGGCGGCGCTCGCCGTCGCCGAGGAGCGCTGTCTGGCCGACTCCGAGGCCCGTGCGCGCCGCCGCGCCCGCGACGCGCTCCGGCGCGCCGCCGAGGACGTCCGCTTCACCGCGGCCCTGGAGGCCGAGATCCTGCGCCTGTTCCCCGGCTGCCCGCCCGCCCGGGCCCATGACATCGCGGTCCACGCCTCGGTGCGCGGCAGCGGCCGGGTGGGCCGCACTGCGGCGGGCCGCGCACTGGACGAGGACGCGGTGACGGCGGCGGTCCGCGCCTCCGTACGCCACCTGGACACCCCCTACGACCAGCTCCTGATGGCCAGGGTGCCGCGCAACCGGGCACGGGCGCGGGTGGCGGCACGGATCGAGGGGGTGCTGGCGGGGTGGGCGGAGGGCGGGACGTAGCTCCCGGAGACGGTCCGTCGAGCGGCGCGACTCCCCTGCGGTTGGCTGACCGGTCCGGACCCATTGATACAAGACGTGACGTGTTTACGCGGATGTCCCAGTCTTCGGGTTCCGGATGAGTAGGCTGCACTTCCGGCTCTTGGGGAAGAGCCTCAACATCCCGTGAAAGAGAGGGCAGTTCGGGCCTGCCCGTACAGCCCTCGCGTCCCGTGGGGGGATCTCGCGTGCACGAAATGGCCAAGGGTTCCAACGTCAGCCTGTCCTCGCTCAGCGAGCACGCCGACTCCGTGATGGTGAGTCTGAGTTGGAGCAGTCCCAGCGGTGAAGGTGACGCCGATGTCTCCGTACTCCTGATCGGCACCGACGGAAAAGTCCGCGGCAACAGCGACTTCTACTTCTACAACAACCCCACCGCACCCGACGGCAGTGTGCAGCTGTTGGGATCGGCCCCTACCGAGAACGGCACCGAGGACCGCATCCGGCTGGATCTCACCCCGCTCCCCGCCGACGTGGACCGCGCCGTCATCGCTGCGAGCCGGCATCGACGGGCCCACTTCGGCGAGCTGGAGAGCATTCGGCTCACCCTCAAGGACGGATCGGGCGACGACGTTCTGGGATTCTCCATCGACGACGCGACCGTGGAGAGCGCCTTCGTCTTCGGTGAGATCTACCGGCGCAACGGCGAGTGGAAGTTCCGGGCCGTCGGCCAGGGCTACGACACCGGTCTGGCGGGGCTGGCCACCGACTACGGCATCGAGGTCGACGAGGACGACGACCGGGACGACGAGGCCGTCGGTGCCACCGACGGCCAGGCCTGCGACGTACGGGACACCGACGGGAACCGTTCCGCTGGAACCTCGCCCGCAGAGATCCCGGGCGCCGTCCAGGCAGCGGCCTTCACGAAGCCGGTCGCCGCGCCCCTGGCCGTCCCGGCGCCCCGGGAACCGGAGTCGACGGCCCCTGCCCCGGTCCGCAGGGTGCGTACGGCCAAGAAGAAGGTCACCCTCCCCCGGACGGCAAAGCCCTCCCTGGCGGAGAACGACAACTGGCGGACAGCACGTCTCTTCCCCGCCTCATCGCTCAAGAGCGACCGGGAACGCGAAGTGCGGGCGACATCCGTCCTGCTGTCGGTGATGGCCCAGGTTCCGGAATTCGGACGCCGGCTCACCGCCGCTTTCGGCGCGCCCGCAGGGCGCATGGAGACCTTCACCGAGGTCTCACTTCCGCACGGCGAGAGCCCGAAGCGCCCTGACGGAATCCTCCGTGTCGAACGCGCCGGAAAACTGTGGACCGCACTCGTGGAGACGAAGACGAACGGCAACGCGCTCAAGCCCGAGCAGATCCAGGACTACGTGGACATCGCCTCCCGACGCGGTTACGAAGCCGTCATCACGCTCTCGAACGACGTTGCCCTCGAAGGAAGCCCTCTGGTCGATGTGAAGGTCGACGGACGGCGCAAGCACAAAGTGGCGCTGTGGCACCTCTCCTGGGCGGAGGTGACCCAGCAGGCGCAGATGCTGCTCCGCCACGAGGGCGTGCGCCAGGAATCGCACGCCTGGCTGTTGCAGGAACTCCTCCACTATCTCCAGCACGAGAACTCCGGCTGCCACGGCTTCCAGAACATGGGCCCCGCCTGGGTCCCGGTGCGCAACGGGATCGACGAGGAGACCCTGTCGCCCGGCGACCCCCGGACGGTGCAGGTCGTGGAGAGCTGGGAGCGGCTGGTACGTCAGGTCTGCCTCCGCATCGGCGGGGAACTCGGCGCCAAGGTGGTGCCGGTTCAGCGCACCAAGCGCGGGACCGACCCGCGGTCGCGTCGCATCGAGGTGGCGGACCGGTTCTGTGTGGACGGAAAACTGGACGCCGAGATCCGGATCGACGGCGTGCCCGGCATTCTCACCATCAGTGCCGATCTGCGCATGGGCAGGCTGCGGACCTCCATCGAGGTGGCCGCCCCCGACCAGGGCTACCCGCTTTCATGGGTGAAACGGCTGATGAAGCAGCTCAGCGAAGCACCGGCTGACCTCCATGTACAAACACTGCTGGAAGGCGAGGCCGTGGGGCCGCGCGGGACACTGGAGAAGCTCCGGCTGGAGCCGGGAGACCTGCTGGCGAAGGGACCGGAGCGCATCACCGGATTCCGGCTGTCGCTCTCCAAGAGCGTGGGCAATGCCCGCGGCAACTCAGAGAGCGGCTTCATCCGCAGCGTGGACGCCGCGGTCGACCGCTTCCACACCACCGTGGTGGCCAGGCTGGAGCAGCACGGGGGCTCCCGGCGCCCCAGGTCCGCCCCGCCTCTGGAAGTCACTGCCTGACCCGGCCCTTCGGGATGGTTCAGCGGTCGGACCAGGCGTCGAGTGCCGCCACCGGGTCGGAGCCCGGTATCCCCCGCGGCCACCAGTCCTCTCTGCCGGGGTCGGACTCGTATACGTACCAGAGGCCGTCGCGGCCGTAGCGGAGCTGGGTGGTGGAGGCGGAGAGGTGGTTGCGCCAGGGGCGGAAGCCCGCGTGGCCTGCCGCTATCAGGGCGGGGCGGGCGCGGTCGAAGGGGCCCGCCGGCGGGTCCCAGGGGGTTTCCAGGACGGCGAGCGCCGCGAGGCCGCCCTGGCGCCAGGCGGCCACCGCGCGGGCCAGATCGGTGGTGGTCCGCCCAGTAGCCCGGGACAGCGCGGCGTACAGCGCCCGGGTCGTGGAGGTCACACCGGAGCCGGGGTGCGCCGCCGCGAGACGGACCGCGTCCTGCCAGGCCGACAGGGACGCGATCGGGTCCTCGCCGGTGGTCAGCAGGGCGTGCGCCCGGGCCGCCGCCTCGGTGGCCAGCAGGTCGAGCGCGAGCGGGTCGGGGGCGCCCTGGAGGGTGGGGAAGGCCGGCGGATGGCCCGCGCGCGCCGGGACCGGGAAGGGGGGCGGCAGCTCGGGCCGCGCCCCGGACCTGACCGCCTCCCGGGCGGCGACCGTGGGCAGTTCGGGCGCCGGCGTCTCCCGCTCCACCGCCGACAGGGCGGTGTTGCGGCGGGCCAGCGCGGCGAGCGTCTCCTGCTCGCCCCGGCCGCGCATCAGCAGCAGGACGAAGGGGTCCTCGTCGAGGAGCCGGGCCGTCTGGTAGCAGAGCGCCGCCGCGTGCTTGCACGGGTAGCCGTCGTCGGGGCAGGAGCAGTCGGGGACCAGGTCACCGGAGGCGGGAAGCAGATCGACCTGGTCGGCGAGGGTGTGCGGCAGGTCCTTGTCGAGCAGCGCGGCGATGTGGGAGGGGTTCTGGGCAGCGGTGTCGAGGAAGTCCTCCCAGGCCCCGTCGGGCAGGGTGCGCAGACGCAGTTCCGTACGGTACGGACGGGGGCGGGAGCCGTGCACGTACGCGGTGATGCGGCCGGGGGTGACGGTGATCGCGTCGACGTTCCCCGCCTGCGCGTACCTGCGGCCACGGGCCAGCCGGGCCGGGTCCAGGGCCAGGCCCTCCAGGGCCTCGATCCAGGCCCCGCCCCACCAGGTGCCGGTCCGTTCCGACCGGGCACCCAGGGCCGGGAAGGTGCGGCGCCGGTCGTCGTAGCGGGTCGCCGGGAGCGGACTCATACGGGCCTCCTGTCGGCGGCGGGGCCGGGCGTCGCGGGGCCTGCTGTGGCGGCGCCTGATCTCGCGGGGCCTGCTGTCGCGGGGCCTGCTGTCGTGAGGCGGACCGTCGCGGGTACGGCTGTCGCGGACGCGGGCGTCGCGGGCCGGGCTGTCGTGAGTACGGCTGGCGTCGGCCCGGCTGGCGTCAGCCGGGCCGTCGTGGGTGCGGCCGTCGCGGGCGTGGGCCGGCCGGGGCGCGGGTGTCCGTTCATGCGCTTCTCCGCAGCGAGATGAGGTCCGCCAGCTCCCGGTCGGTGAGCTCCGTCAGGGCGCTCTCGCCCGAGCCCAGGACCGCGTCCGCCAGCGCGCGTTTCGCGGCGAGCATCTCGGCGATGCGGTCCTCCACGGTGCCCTCGGCGATCAGACGGTGGACCTGCACCGGCTGGGTCTGGCCGATGCGGTAGGCGCGGTCGGTGGCCTGCTCCTCCACGGCCGGGTTCCACCAGCGGTCGTAGTGGACGACGTGGCCCGCGCGGGTGAGGTTGAGGCCGGTGCCGGCCGCCTTCAGGGAGAGGATGAAGACGGGGACCTCGCCGGACTGGAACGCGTCCACCAGCCGGTCCCGCTCCGCCACCGGTGTTCCGCCGTGCAGCAGTTGGGAGGGGACTCCGCGCGAGGTGAGGTGCGCGGAGAGCAGCCGGGCCATCGACACGTACTGGGTGAAGACCAGGACCGAGCCGTCCTCGGCCAGGATCGTGTCGAGCAGCTCGTCGAGGAGGGTGAGCTTGCCGGACCGGGCGTGCAGCCGGGGCGCGGTCTCCTTCAGATACTGCGCCGGGTGGTTGCAGATCTGCTTCAGGGCCGTCAGCAGCTTCATGATCAGGGCGCGCCGGGCGATGCCCTCGGCGGCCTCGACCCCGGCCATGGCCTCCCGGACGACCGCCTCGTAGAGCGAGGCCTGTTCGCGGGTGAGCGGGACCGGGTGGTCGGTCTCCGTCTTGGGCGGCAGCTCGGGCACGATGCCCGGGTCGGACTTCTTCCTGCGCAGGAGGAAGGGCCGGACCAGCCGGGCCAGCCGCTCGGCCGCCTGGGCGTCCTCGCCGTTCTCCACCGCGCGCGCGTGGCGGGCGCGGAACGACTTGAGGGGACCCAGCAGCCCGGGGGTGGTCCAGTCGAGCAGGGCCCACAGCTCGGAGAGGTTGTTCTCGACCGGCGTGCCGGTGAGGGCGATACGCGCGGGCGCCGGGATGGTGCGCAGCGCCTTCGCCGTGGCCGAGAAGGGGTTCTTGACGTGCTGCGCCTCGTCCGCGACGACCATTCCCCAGGTGTGCGCGGCCAGTTGGGGAGCGCTGCCGCGCATCGTGCCGTACGTGGTGAGGACGAAGCCGCCCTCCGTCTCCACGAGGCTGCGGTCGCTGCCGTGGAAGCGCCGCACGGGCACGCCGGGGGCGAACCGGGCGATCTCCCGCTGCCAGTTGCCGAGCAGCGACGCCGGGCAGATCACCAGGGTCGGTTCGGGACGCGCGCGCCGCAGATGGAGCGCGATCACGGTGATCGTCTTGCCGAGGCCCATGTCGTCCGCGAGGCAGCCGCCGAGACCGAGGGAGGTCATCAGGTCCAGCCAGGCGAGGCCGCGCAGCTGGTAGTCGCGGAGCGTGGCGTCCAGGCCCGGGGGCTGGACGGTGGCCCGCGGGCCCTCGGTGAGGCGGTCGCGCAGGGCGGCCAGCGAGCCGGTCGGCACCGCCTCCACGGTCTCGCCGTCGACCTCGGCGGTGCCGGTGAGCGCGACGGACAGCGCGTCCACCGGGTCGAGCAGTCCCAGGTCGCGCTTGCGCGCCTTGCGTACGAGCTCGGGGTCGGCCACCACCCATTGGCCGCGCAGCCGCACGATCGGCCGATGGGCCTCGGCCAGCGTGTCCATCTCGGACTGGCTGAGCGGTTCGCCGCCGAGCGCCAGCTCCCAGTTGAAGGCGAGCAGCTCCCCGGCGTCGAAGAACGCGGTGCCGTCGGTCGCCGAACCCGGCGCGGGCCGGACGACAGCGGTGGCGCTCAGGCTGCGGGCCAGCTCGCGCGGCCAGTGCACGGCGACGCCCGCCGCGTCCAGCCGGGTCGCGGCCGAACCGAGCAGGTCGTAGAGCTCGCTCTCGGTGAGCGCCAGCACATCCGGCACCGGCCGCTCCAGCAGCAGCCCCAGGGGTGGCCAGACCCGCGCGGCCCGGCGCAGGGCGAGCAGGGCGTCGATCCGCGCGCGCGGTCCGAACGCCTCGGGCCGCTCCCCCTCCCACAGCTCCGCCGCGTCGACGACCAGGGTGGGGTCGGCCAGGCTGTGGACCTGGACGACCGCGGACCCCGCGCGCCGCGCGTCCTCCTCGTCGCCGCTGTCGAACATGCCGTACCCCGACAGATCCAGGCGCAGGGAGACCCGCACGCCCGCGTCCATGCCCGCCGCCGCCTCGGCCGCCCACACGCGCGCGCCGGGCAGGTGCTGGGGCGCGGACGCCGCGAACGCCGGACCCACGGCGTGGGCCGCGGCCGGGGTGCGCGGCAGGCCGTCCGCCACCGCGTCCAGGAACGCGCGCACCAGCGCCTCGGGGTCGGGCAGCCGCAGCGGGCCCCGGCCCGGCACGGGCACTCCGTACGCCTCGTACGGCATGGCGGCGGCGACGGCCCGGAGCTGGGCGATGTCGTCGGCGTCCAGCGGGCCCGCCCGCCAGGCGTCGTGGTCGGTCCCGGTCAGGCCGGGCAGCAGCCGGCCGCGCGCGACCAGGTGCAGGGCGTGCAGCGCGGCGGCGCCCCAGCTGGCGGTCGCGGGGTGCGCGCCGGGGTGGTGGCGGGCCCGGACGAGCAGGGGCAGGGCCTCGGTGACGGGCAGCAGGCGGGCCATGACGGCACGCCGTGCGGCGCCGGAGCCGTGGCGCCGCACCACGGTCAGCTCGGTGACCTCGCCCGCCCCGCCGTCCCCACCGGGCAGCGGTCCGCCCGCCGGGTCCCAGAAGGCGACCCTGCCCTCGCGGGGCAGCCCCGCGGGCAGGAACACCGCCGCCGCGGACACACCGGGCCACGCCGTCGGCGGCGTCCGCTCGGGTCGCGTCATGTCAGGTCACCTCCCCTCGTGCGCAGAGCCATGGATCGGCGCACGATCCGCGACTGCTCTACGACCTTACGGGCGGGGTCTGACAATCGGGCACCGAGCCCTCAGCGCACCCCCTCCCACAAGGCACGTTCCGCCGGACGCGGGTCCCGGACCGGCTCGGCCGGGGTGCGGGGCGAGGCGCCGAAGACCATCGTCGTACGGGTCGTGCGGCCGTAGGCGTCCCAGCCCGGGTCGCCGGTCGTCGCGAAGGCCGCCCACGCGCCGTGCATCGCGTCCGCGAGGTCCTGCGGCGGCCGGTCGCCGAGCATCGGGGCGTACACGGGGTCGCGCAGGTTGTCGAAGACGAACCCGAGCTCCGCCCCGTGGCAGGCGCCGAGGTCACCGCCGTACCGCGGCGAGCGCCAGGCGAACTCGTACACCCGCGTACCGGGGACGGACTCGGCGACGCGGACGGCCGGTATCCGGTAGAACCAGTCGGTCGCCACCGCGTCGAAGAGCTCGCCGGGGGCCGCGCCGGGGCGGCTGCCGGCGTAGACGGGGAGCGCCTTGTCGGGGTCGAGTCCGTACTCCGCCACCGTGCCGCGCAGCTTCCGCTCGCTCAGCAGGCGCAGCCGCTCGGTGGGGACCAGGAAGAGGCGGTACTCCTCGCGGTTGCTGCCGACGAGCAGGTCCACGCCGCAGTCGGCCGACGGCAGCGGAAGCGCGTCCAGGACCGGTTCGAAGGGCATCATGTTGAGCACCGCCTCGCCCCACAGTGCCGGGTCCGGACGGGCCCCCATAGCGGCCCGCAGTCCGGCCTGGGCGGGCAGCAGCTGTGCGAGGGGGACGCGGGCGAACGCCTCGGTCAGCGCCGTCCCGGTCGCCTCGACACCCAGCTCGGCGGCGAGGCGCGCGGTGATCAGGTCCGCCGTGGCGGGCCGCAGGAAGTGGTGGGCGGCGCCGCTCTGCAGGATGGCCCGGCGGAACAGTCCACGCGCACGGGGGAGCGCGAGCAGGACGCCGATGCTCATCGCGCCCGCCGACTCGCCGAACACGGTCACGCGGTCCGGGTCACCGCCGAAGCCCCCGATGTTGTCGCGTACCCACTCCAGGGCCGCGATCTGGTCGAGCAGCCCCCGGTTGTCCGGCCGGCCCGGCAGCCGGAGGAAACCGTCGGTACCGAGGCGGTAGTTGACGTTGACGCAGACGACGCCGTCGCGCGCGAACGCGGTGCCGTCGTACGCGGGGCCCACGCCGGACCCGTTGGAGAACGCGCCGCCGTGCAGCCAGACCATCACCGGCAGCCCGCCGCCGGGGCCGGGATGCGGGGTCCAGACGCTGAGGTTGAGGCAGTCCTCGCCCTGGCCGCCGTCGGCGTCCGGGATCAGGACGTCCATGGGCGGGGCGTACGGGGCCCTGGGCGCCGAAGGGCCGTGCTCGAAGGCATCCCGGACGCCCTCCCAGGAAGCCGCCGGAGCCGGTTCGCGAAACCGCAGCGGGCCGAAGGGCGGGGCCGCGTACGGCAGCCCCAGGAAGGCCGTCACCGTCTCGGTCACGGCCCGGCCGCGCACCGCGCCCTGCCGGGTCATGCACACGCGCGTGGCGGACGGTTCCACCCGCTCGGCCGGTTTCACCCCCTCGGCCGGGCCTACCGGCTTGACCGGGCCTACCGGCTTGGTCGGTTCCATCTGCTCCGTCGGTTCCATCTGCGCCTCAGACTCCTTCGGCCAGCGTCTCCAGCAGGGCGGCGCCGAACTCCTCGGGGCGTTCGACGTGCACCGCGTGCCCCGCGCCGGGCACCGTGACCTCTCGTACCGCGCCGCCCACGCGCGCGTAAAGGGCGAGAACGTGCCGCGTCTGGGCGACCATCGGCTGCGCCGGGGTGCCGTCCCAGCCGGGCACCGCGCCGATCGCGCCCAGATGGGCGAGGTCGAAGAGCGAGGCGTCGGAGACGATCACGTCGTCCTCGCCGCGCACCCAGGTCACCGGCGGCTTGGCAGGGAGCCCGGCGAGAGCGGTGTGCAGGTCGTCGAGGCGGAAGTGGGTCGGGGCGAGGCAGTTCAGCACCCCGCGCCCGCCCGGGGCGGTGCCGGGCCAGGCCTCGCTGGGCCTGCTGTCACCGGGGTAGTGGTCGTCACCGAGCCGGGTGCTGAGCATCGACTCCACGTAGTCGTCCTCCCGGTCCGGTCGCAACGGCGGCCTGACGTAGCAGCGCGCGAGCACGCTGCGGGGCGAGAGCGGGAATTCCTCGCCCCGGTCGCGCTCGGCCAGCAGCCGTACGAACTCGGGGTTGGCTGTGCCGCCGCCCGAACCGGCGCCGTCCGGAGCGTTGAGACGGCCCTCCACGCCCCTGGTGCCCCCGAACCCGTACGGGGACACCGGGTTGACGAGCGTCACGGACCGCACCATGGCAGGACGGTCCCGCATATGTTGCAGCACCACACCACCCCCCATGGACCAGCCGACGAAGTGTGCGCGCTCCATATGCAACGCCTCAAGGAGCGCCACCAAGTCATCGGCGTAGTCGCGCAGGCCCCGGGTCGCGTCCACCGGGAGCGGGTCGGTGCCGCCGAAGCCGCGCAGATCGACGGCGACCGGCCGGTAGCGCTGGGGCAGGGCGAGCATGGCGTCCTGCCAGAAGACGGAAGAGGAGACGTTTCCGTGCACGAAGACGACCGGCTCGCCCGTGTCCCTGGAGGCGTCCTCAAGGATGTGCTGGGTGAGCCGGGCGGTCGGTACCCGGCGTGCGGTGAGCGTGGGCATACGGGCCGTCCTTCGGCTTCGGAACATGACTGCTGGAACGCGACTGCTGGTACGTGGCTGCGGGGCGGGGCGCGACGGCTGTCTCAGCCCAGCCAGGTGGCGACCTGGGCCTGCGAGGTGCTGTTCCAGCCGAGTTCGAGGTGGTTGGCGCCGGTCACGGTGGTCTTGCCGCCGACGGTGGCTACACCGGTCGTGTCGAGCGCGCTGGAGACGAAGACGACCCCGTCGCTCGGGCCCCGGTTCTCGTTGAAGATGCCCACGACGTCCGGGGTGCCGCCCGCCAGCAGGTACGTGGTCACGGAGGCGGGAACACCAGCCCGCTGCAGCGGCGCGACCAGCGAGCCCGCGTCGATGGCCGGCTGGATGCCGTCACCGGCCGTGTAGAAGCCCTGGCCTCCGTAGTACGTCGTGTACCAGTCCTGCGCCGACTGGTCGACGCCGTACACGCCGTCCCAGCGGGCCAGCATCTGCCGCTGCCCGGGGTAGTCGTCGTAGCCGCCGGAGGGCGTCATGGAGAACTCGGGGTGCGCCGTGTAGGTCCCGTAGCAGGTCATCCGGGAGTGCGGGGAGGGCGCGTTGATCTTGCCGCCGCACTCCGGCCAGATCGAGAAGTCATGGGCCCAGCCGTGGGCGTACGGGTAGTCGAAGCCGCCGTTGGGGCCGCCGAGCGTGATCAGCTTCCGTACGTCACCGGCGTAGGCACGACCCCAGGAAGGCTTGAGGGAGGACACGTACGCGCGCGTGGCGAGCTCGCCCTTGCTCCAGCCGACCAGGTCCACCCGGCCGACCCCCAGCTTGGCCTTGATGACGGCGACTGCGTCACCGACGGTCTGGGCCTGCATCAGGTTGTCGCCCTGTTTGTGGGCGAAGCCGATGGCGAAGACGCGGTGACCGCGGGCGGCGAGGTACTGCATCATCCCGGTCGAGGGGCACGACAGGGCGCCGCAGCCGTAGCCGCCGGACTCGCCGGGATTGGCCCAGGCGCGGTCCGCGGAGTCGTTGGCGCCGTGCACCAGGAGGACCGGGGTGGCCTTGGAGCCGGTGTTCCAGCCGGGCGCCGAGTAGAGCAGGAAGCGGTCGGAGGTGGGGCGGGCGACGCCTCCGAAGTACGTGACGCGAACGCCGTCCTGGTTGCCCCGCCCGTCCGGCGGATAGCCCTCGGCGGCGGCCGGCTGGAAGCCCGGGGTGGTGTCGCGGTAGCGCTCGACCTTCTCCCAGCCGTTGGTGACCGTGCCGGAGCCGTAGGAGGCTTCCAGGGTGAGGTACGGGGGCGGGGCGGCGGTGCTGCTCCCCGCAGCCGTGCTCTCGGCGACGGCGGCGCTTCCGGCGGTGGCGGTGCCTCCGGCCGTCAGGAGCGCGCCGAGTGCCGCTGTCACGGCCAGTGCCGCTCTCCATCCCCCGCAGTGTCTGTTGCGCACGTCCGGGCCCCCCTTGCCTAGGCTGATCTGGCTACACCCCTGACGCTAGGCAGCGGGTGCACAGGTACGGGATGTGCGCGCACCACATAAGCGGGCCAGTGGATATGGGGGGCGCTCTGGTGCGAGCCGTCGGCTGAGGCTCGCGGGTGCGGGTCGCCCGGCCGGCCGCGCACAGGATGCCCGGAGGTCGTCGAACCGGCAGGGTGGCGGTACTGACCGCCGTACCACCGCCGTACACGTACAGACGAGGACCGCCCATGTCCGTGCCTGTGTCCCAGCTCGTGCCACGCCCCTTTGAGCCGTCCCCGTCCGCCCGGCGCTCCACCCGGCGGCGCTCGGCGTCTGCCAGGCGTCTCGGTGCCGCCGCCGGGGCGGCGGCGCTCCTCACGCTCGCCACCACGGGCTGTTCCGGCATGAACCGGACCGCGGTCGGCACCTTCTCGTACGCGACCTCGGCGCAGCGGGTTGTCAAGATCGGCAGCCCGCCGGTCAAGGGCTGTCACCGCATGGCGCCGACGGGTGCCACGACTGTCCACAACAACACCCTGGCGGATGTCCGTCTGTACCGGACGCTCGACTGCCGTGGCAAGGAGGCGACGTACCTCCCGAGTCGCCTCGGGGACAACATCGCGCCCAAGACGCCGCCCTGGCGCAGCTACGCCTTCGTGCACTGACGGCGCTGAGGCCGTCGCCGGGCGGCCCGCCCGTCCGGCTGCCGGGTCACAGTTCGAACCACCCGTGTCCGCCGTACCAGTGCCCGCCCGCGAGCAGATGGCCCGCGACCGCGCGCTCCACGGCGGTCCGCTGGAGCAGCGCCTCCACCGGCAGGTCCGGATCCCCGAAGACGAAGAACACCGGAGTTCCGTCGTCCGGTTCCGTCTCCCGGTACGGAACGCGGAAGCGGCGCTGAAAGCGGACGATGTTCGACTCCTCGGGCAGGTACTTCTCCAACTGCGTGTCCAGCAGCCATGAATGGCAGACGGCGACGCGGTAGGTCTCCTCGGGGTAGTGGAGCGCGAAGAAGTCCCTGGCCAGCGCGAGCGAGGTGTCGCACGCCCGCGGGGTGAGCGGACCCCGGCAGTCCGGGATGTGGATGCTGAGGCAGGCATCGCCGGGCCCCAGCGGCAGCCCGGCGGCCCGCACCGCCTCTCCGGTGCGCTCGCCGAGCCGGGCGCGCTGGAACTGCAGCCGCCCCAGTTGGTAGAGCTCTCCGCGAAAGTGGTGCCAGAGCCAGTGCGGCACCGCCAGACCGGCGGTGCCGTGGCGCCGGCGGTGCAGGGCCAGGCTGCGTCCGAGGTCGGCAAGGGTGCGGCGGGCGATGTCCGCGGGCACGGCCCGTTCGTCGTGGTACACGCGCGTATGCGGCAGTGCGGCGAGCAGGGTGAGGACGGGGAAGAGGCGCCGGACCACCGCCTCCCACTCCCCTTGCCATCCGGCCGGCGCGTCCGGAAACGGCGGCAGGTCCGGCTGGTATCCCACGCTTCCGATCTCCCGGACGAGCGCGCGCACGGACTCCGCCAGCAGCCCACGCGCTTCCGGATCGTCCACCACCCTCCGCGCGATCCCCACCAGTTCGTTGATGTCCTCGTGCGGTACGGCGAGGTCGAGCAGCATCTCCGGCAGCTCGTCCCCCACCGGCAACAGAGCGTCCTCGTCCACCATGCGCGTCACCCTATGCGGCAGACAGGTGAGGAATGGGGGTATCACGGCTCAAGCCGTCCCGCATCGGACAGCTCGAACCAGCCATCCAGTGGGTAAAATTTCTCTGGAGAGGCGATGGTCATGCGCACTGGGAGTGAGCCCTCGACCGCACGCAGTCCACTGAGGATGCGGTTCTGGCTGAGCGTGTGGGGTCTGATCTGGGCCCTGGCCGGCACGGCGGGCTTCGCCCTGGAGGGCCGCCCCGGCTGGACGGCCGCCTGCGCCGCCCTCGCCCTGCTGGTCACGGTCGACCTGGCGATGATCGTCCACCACATCCACCAGGGCCCTCACTACCAGCCGGGCCCGGACATCCCCCCGTACGAGCCGCCGCGGAGGCGTTAGCCCTCGTCCGTCTCGAACCGGGCCGCCTCCACATACTCCGGCTTCGGGTCCAGCGCCGCGGCGAGACGGAAGTGCCGGACGGCCTGGTCGGGGCGGGCCGTGCGTTCATAGGTGCGGGCCAGGGCGAAGTGGGCGAAGGCGTTGTCCGGCTCGCGCTCCAGGACCAACTGGAACTCCAGCTCCGCCGCGCGCAGTTGCGCCGAGGCGAAGAACGCGCGGGCGCGCAGGAGACGGGCCGCGGTGTTCTCCGGGTGGGCGGCGACGACCGAGTCGAGGAGCTTCACCGCGCCGCGAGGGTCCCGGGCGGCGAGCAGCTGCTCCGCCGCGCGGAAGTCGATGACGTGCGTTTCCGGGGTGCTCTCGGCCACGGTCGAGTCCTTTCCCTCGCTGCGCGTTGACAACGCACTGCCCAGTTCCCGTATTCCGTATTCATTCCCTCCGGCACGGAGTGCGGGGCCCGCTCACAGCGCGGCGAACGCCAGGATGAGGCCCATCGCCAGTACGGCGCCTCCTGCCGCTACGAACGTACGGTCCAGGCCGGTTCGTTCCCGGCCCAGGAGAATGACCTCGCGCGGGTCGGCCGGGTCGTAGGCGAGGTGGACGCGCCCGCCGGGGGTCAGCGGCTCGCGGCGCGTCGGCGGTACGGGGGACGGCAGCTCCAGGACGCGGCCGTCGGCCGTCTCGTACTGAAGGAGGGGGCGCCCGGACCCGGGCGGAGCGGGCTTGACCAGCGCCCAGACCGCGTCACCCGCCGCCGCGAGACGCCGGGTCTCGCGCAGCCCGTACGCCCCGGCCAGCAGTGCCACCAGCCCGCCGAAGACCGTGAAACCCGCCAGTACGAAGAGCACACCGGGATCGTAATCCCGGGCTGTGCGGCGGTGCGGCGATTTGAGACTTCCCGCCGACGGGCCCTAGCGCGCGCCCGCGCGCTCCAGGAGCTCGGCCCACACCTTCGCGACCTGCGGCTCCAGCGCCTCCAGCGGACCGTCGTTGTCGATGACCAGGTCCGCCACGGCGAGGCGCTGCTCGCGGGTGGCCTGGGCCGCCATCCGGGCCTCGGCCTCGGCCGTGGCCATGCCGCGCAGCCGGGTCAGCCGGTCGAGCTGGGTGGCGGGGGCGGCGTCGACGACGACCACGAGGTCGTACAGGGGCGCCAAACCGTTCTCGGTCAGCAGCGGGACGTCGTGGATCACCACCGAGTCCGGGCCGGCGGCTGCCTCCAGCTCCGCCGAGCGCGCCCCCACCAGCGGGTGGACGATGCCGTTGAGAATCGCGAGCTTCGCGGGGTCGGCGAAGACGATCGCGCCCAGGGCGGGGCGGTCCAGTGTGCCGTCAGCCGCGAGGATGCCGTGGCCGAACGCCTCGACCACCGCCGCCAGGCCTGCGGTTCCGGGCTCGACGACCTCCCGGGCGATCTTGTCGGCGTCGATCAGCACGGCCCCGTACGAGACGAGCATGCGCGACACTTCGCTCTTGCCGGCGCCGATTCCGCCGGTCAGGCCCACCTTCAGCATGAGCGGCAGCCTAGGGGATGCCGCGTGTGCCATCGGTGGACGGGTCCGCGGACCCGTCCACCGAATACGACAGCCCCACCCCGGCCGCCGTCAGAGGTCTCCCTCGCGCTCCGCGAGGAACCGCTCGAACTCCCGGCCCAGTTCGTCCGCCGACGGCAGGTCCGCCGGCTCGGCCACCAGGTTGCCCCGGGTCTCGGCGCCCGCGACCGCGTCGTACTGGTGCTCAAGTCCCTGTACCAGCGTGACGAGTTCCTCGTCACCCTCGCCGATCTGGCGCTCGATCTCCGTCTGGGTGCGCTGTGCCTCGGTGCGCAGACCGTGGGCGATGCTCGGCAGCACCAGGCCGGTGGCCGCCGTGATCGCCTCCAGGGCGGTCAGCGCGGCGTCCGGGTAGGCCGACCGCGCCACGTAGTGCGGGACGTGGGTGGCCACGCCCAGGACGTCGTGTCCGGCCTCCATCAGGCGGTACTCGATCAACGACTCGGCGCTGCCTGGCACTTGCGCCTCGTCGAAGGGCGAGCGGTGACCGGGCATCAGGTCCGTGCGGTTGCCGTGTGGCGTGATGCCGACGGGGCGGGTGTGCGGGACGCCCATCGGGATGCCGTGGAAGTTGACCGAAAGCCGTACGCCGAGGCGCTCCACGATCTGCCGCACGGCAACCGCGAACCGCTCCCACTCCACATCCGGTTCGGGGCCCGACATCAGCAGGAACGGCGCGCCCGTGGCGTCCTGCACCAGGCGCACCTCGATCGCGGGGGTCTCGAAGTCCGCCCAGCGGTCCCGCTTGAACGTCAACAGCGGTCGGCGGGCGCGGTAGTCGACGAGTCTGTCGTGGTCGAAGCGTGCCACCACCTGGTGGGGCAGGCCGTCCAGCAGCTTCCCGACGATCTGCTCGCCGGTCTCACCCGCATCGATGTATCCGTCGAAGTGGTACAGCATGACCAGGCCGGCCGACTCCTGCGCGAGCGCCATGTCGACGACTGCGAGGCCCTTCGGCTCCCATTCGTACAAACCCTGCGGATCAAGCACGATTACCGCTCCTCCTCGTGTTCGTAGGGAAGAACGCCCCATGCGACAGCGGCATTCCCGCGCGCGTCCGTTTCACATGCTGTTCTCACTGCGGCCGGTACGGGGCTCCGGGCGCGATTTCCGGCCGCTGGTCCGGACCTTGACATGCTCACGCACCATCCCTACCGTCACCAGACGACCCAGTGTTCAAGAACGCGTACGCCGTTCAGGTAAGAGAACTCCCGTGTACGAGAACGGTTACCCCACCTCGCCTCGGAGGCCCCCCATGCGTAACCGCCCCCTGCTCGTCTCCCTGCTCACCTGCGCTCTCGCCACCGGCGGACTCGGTCTCACCGCCGCGTCCGCCCAGGCGTCCGCCGCCTTCGCCGACGTCACCACTGCCGCCCAACTGAAGTCGGCGCTCGCAGCCGCCCACCCCGGCGACATCATCCGGCTCGCCGACGGCACGTACACCGGCAACTTCAAGGCGACCACCGCCGGCACCGCGTCCGCGCGGATCACCCTCACGGGCTCGTCGAAGGCCGTGCTCAAGTGGAGCGGTGGATACGGCCTTTACCTCAACGGCGCCTCGTACTGGACGGTCAATGGCCTCACCGTCACCGGCGGCCAGAAGGGGATCATGATGGACGCGGCGAGCGGTGTCGTGATCGACTCCGTGACCGTGCACGGCCTCTCCATGGAGGGCGTCCACTTCCGCAAGTCCAGCAAGAACGGCGTCATCAGGAACTCGCGCGTCTACGACACCGGCCGGGACGGCTCGGGCATGGGCGAGGGCGTGTACGTGGGCACGGCGGGCGACCTGTCCGACCGGAGCGACCAGGTGCAGATCCTGGGCAACACCATCGGTCCGGGCGTCGGCGGCGAGAACGTCGACGTGAAGGAGGGCACCACCGGGACCCGGATCGTCGGCAACCACTTCGACGGCAGCGGGCTGACCAACGCCAACTACGACGACTCCTGGGTCGATGTGAAGGGCAACAAGGCGGTGGTCGAGGGCAACACCGGCGTTCACACCCTCAACAACGGCTACGAGACGCACACGCAGCAGTCCGGCTGGGGCTGCGGCACGGTCTTCCGCTCCAACACGTCGGACCTGAGCGACTCCCCCGGTGCGCTGCGGCTCGCCGTCAACGTGACCAACTACAACGCGAACAACTGTCCGACGACCGTCTACGCCAGCAACACGGTGACCGGCGGAAAGGGGCTGACCAACATCCCGGTCACCCCCTGACACAGCCGCGCCCGGAGCGTCAGTGAGCGGGAACGATGTAAGGCCCGCCCCCCATTGGGGAGCGGGCCTTACATTTCGGCTATCTACCGACCGGGGTCAGAGCGTCAGCTCTGGCCGCCCGCCAGCTTCTCGCGCAGGGCAGCCAGGGCCTCGTCCGACGCCAGGGCGCCGGAGTTGTCGTCCGACTCCGAGGAGTACGAACCACCCGAGATGCCGGCACCGGCGTTGCCACCGGCGGCCGGGGCGGCAGCGCCCTCGGCAGCGGCGGCCTCGTCGGCCTCGCGGGACTTGATGACCTGGGCCTGGTGCTGCTCGAAGCGCTGCTGCGCCTCGGCGTACTGGCCCTCCCACGCCTCGCGCTGGGTCTCGTAGCCCTCGAGCCAGTCGTTGGTCTCGGGGTCGAAGCCCTCGGGGTAGATGTAGTTGCCCTGGTCGTCGTAGGACGCGGCCATGCCGTACAGGGTCGGGTCGAACTCGACCGACGCCGGGTCGGCACCGAAGGACTCGTTGGCCTGCTTCAGGGACAGCGAGATCCGGCGACGCTCAAGGTCGATGTCGATGACCTTGACGAAGATCTCGTCGTTGACCTGGACGACCTGCTCCGGGATCTCCACGTGGCGCTCGGCCAGCTCGGAGATGTGGACCAGGCCCTCGATGCCCTCGTCGACGCGCACGAACGCACCGAACGGAACGAGCTTGGTGACCTTACCGGGGACGACCTGCCCGATCTGGTGCGTACGGGCGAACTGCTGCCACGGGTCCTCCTGGGTCGCCTTCAGCGACAGGGAGACACGCTCGCGGTCCATGTCGACGTCGAGGACCTCGACGGTGACTTCCTGGCCGACCTCGACAACCTCGGACGGGTGGTCGATGTGCTTCCAGGAGAGCTCGGAGACGTGCACGAGACCGTCGACGCCACCCAGGTCCACGAAGGCACCGAAGTTGACGATCGAGGAGACGACGCCGGAGCGGACCTGACCCTTCTGCAGGGTGGTGAGGAACGTCTGGCGAACCTCGGACTGGGTCTGCTCGAGCCAGGCGCGGCGGGACAGGACCACGTTGTTGCGGTTCTTGTCCAGCTCGATGATCTTCGCCTCGAGCTCCTTGCCCACGTAGGGCTGGAGGTCGCGGACACGACGCATCTCGACGAGGGAAGCCGGCAGGAAGCCACGGAGGCCGATGTCGAGGATGAGACCACCCTTGACGACCTCGATGACGGTACCGGTGACGATGCCGTCTTCTTCCTTGATCTTCTCGATCGTGCCCCAGGCGCGCTCGTACTGCGCACGCTTCTTGGACAGGATCAGACGGCCTTCCTTGTCCTCCTTCTGGAGAACCAGGGCCTCGATCTCGTCGCCGACCTTGACGACCTCGTTCGGGTCGACGTCGTGCTTGATCGAGAGCTCGCGGCTCGGGATCACGCCTTCGGTCTTGTAACCGATGTCGAGCAGGACCTCGTCCCGGTCGACCTTCACGATGACGCCGTCGACGATGTCGCCGTCGTTGAAGTACTTGATCGTCTCGTCGATCGCGGCGAGGAAGGCTTCCTCGTTACCGATGTCGTTGACCGCTACCTGCGGAGTGGTAGAGGTGGTCTCGGTGCTGCTCGTCATGTGGGAAAGGGCTCCGGTTACGGACAGAAAGTCGTAGGTACTGCCACGCCGAGAGCCCGTATCGCCTCTGCAGAAGCCGGACAGCCTGGGAAGCGCCTATCCGGGTCGGTCCGGATGGCGCCTCGACAACCGAGGGGACATACAACAGATGGAAGCGCGCCTGCTAGGTCTGAGGTGCGCAGGCTCGCAGCGCAACTTGTAGCATACGGGGGCAGCCGGACAGGGTCAATGCGCGAAGGCGCACACCCGGGGCGGATCCCCGCATTCCCGGCACAACTGAGGTTCTCCGAGGCCACGCTGACCCGAAAAGGCCCAGCAGAAGTCGTTGGGCCGAACACGTGCTCGCGCTCTGCGCAAACTACAACGACGGACACGATGATCCAAGAGTTCGACGCCGAATACGAGCCGGACGCGACGCGGCGTGACGCCGACGACGCGGAGAGCAGCCGGGCCAGCCGCAGCTGGTGGGACCGGAACGCCGACGAGTACCAGACCGATCACGGAGCGTTCCTGGGGGACGACCGTTTCGTCTGGGGCCCCGAGGGGCTGGACGAGGCCGACGCGGCGCTGCTGGGTCCGGCCGGGTCGCTGAAGGGGCGGGACGTCCTGGAGATCGGCGCCGGGGCGGCCCAGTGCTCGCGCTGGCTGGCCGCCCAGGGCGCCCGGCCGGTCGCCCTGGACCTCTCGCACCGCCAGCTCCAGCACGCCCTGCGCATCGACGGCGGAACGATTCCGCTGGTGGAGGCGGACGCGGGCGTCCTCCCCTTCGCCGACGGCTCCTTCGACCTCGCGTGCTCCGCGTACGGGGCGGTCCCGTTCGTGGCGGACCCCGTACGGGTCTTCCGTGAGGTCCGGCGGGTGCTGCGGCCCGGCGGGCGCTGGGTCTTCAGCGTCACGCACCCCATCCGCTGGGCGTTCCCGGACGAGCCCGGGCCGGAGGGGCTGAGCGTGGCGGCGTCCTACTTCGACCGCACGCCCTACGTGGAGCAGGACGAGGCCGGCCGGGCCGTGTACGTCGAGCACCACCGGACGCTGGGCGACCGGGTCCGGGACGTGGTGGCCGGCGGTTTCCGGCTGGTCGACCTGGTCGAGCCGGAGTGGCCGACGTGGAACACGCAGGAGTGGGGCGGCTGGTCCCCGCTGCGGGGGAACCTGCTCCCGGGCACGGCGATCTTCGTGTGCGAACGGGACTAACGGGACTGGCAGAACTGGCGGGACTGGCGGGACTGGCGGGACTGGCGGGGCCGGGCGGGAGCCGGTTCGGCGGCGGGTCGGCGGGGCTGTCGGCAACGCACCCTGATTAGTCATACAAACCAGCTGGTCTGTGGACGACCGGAAACCGGTCCGGGCCGGGACGTACGAAACTGTGGTCGTGATCCGAACTGACGCGATCGAGCGTCTTCCCGTTCGCCATGCCGTGCCCGAGCTGCTGAGCGCACTCGACGGGCGCGGCACGGCGGTCCTGTCCGCGCCCCCGGGCACCGGCAAGACCACGCTGGTGCCGCTGGCGCTGGCCGGGCTGACCGGGGCCGGGCCGCGGCGGCGGGTGCTGGTGGCCGAGCCGCGGCGGATGGCCGTCCGTGCCGCCGCCCGCCGGATGGCCTGGCTGCTCGGCCAGGAGGTCGGCGACGCGGTCGGGTTCTCGGTGCGCGGGGAGCGCCGCGCCGGCCCCGGCACGGTCGTCGAAGTGGTGACCACCGGCGTCCTGCTGCAACGGCTGCAGCGCGACCCGGAGCTCGCGGGGGTGGACGTCGTGCTGCTCGACGAGTGCCACGAGCGCCATCTCGACGCGGACACCGCGATCGCCTTCCTCGTGGACGTACGGGCCGCCCTGCGCCCGGAGCTCCGGCTGATCGCCGCGTCCGCCACCAGCGACGCGGAGGCCTGGGCGCACCTTCTGACCATGGCCGACGGCTCGGGGCCCGCCCCGGTGGTGCGCAGTACGGGACAGGGCCACGGGGCGGCGGTCCACTACGCCCCGCCGCCCGCCGGGATCCGCCCGGCCCACGGCACCTGGGTGGACCCCCAGCTGCTGCGCCATGTCGCGGCGACGGTCCGGCTGGCCCTGGAGGAGCACGAGGGCGATGTGCTCTGCTTCCTGCCGGGCACCGGCGAGATCGCCCGGACGGCCGGGATGCTGGACGGGGTGGAAGCGGACGTCCTCCAGTTGCACGGGCGGGCTCCGGCGGCGGTCCAGGACGCGGTGCTGCGCGGCGGCGAGGGACGGCGGCGGGTGGTCCTGGCGACCTCCGTGGCCGAGTCCAGTCTGACCGTGCCGGGGGTGCGGATCGTGGTCGACTCGGGGCTGGCCCGCGAGCCGCGCGTGGACCATGCCCGGGGGCTCGGGTCGCTGGCGACCGTGTCGGTGTCGGACGCCGGGGCGACCCAGCGGCTGGGCCGCGCGGGCCGGGAGGCGTTCGGCACGGTGTACCGGTGCTGGGCGCCGGCCGACGACGCCCGGCGCCCGCGCTTCCCCTCCCCCGAGATCAAGATCGCGGACCTGGCGTCCTTCGCCCTGCGGGTGGCGTGCTGGGGCGATCCGAGCGCTCAGGGGCTGGCACTGCTCGACGCCCCGCCGGCCGGGGCGATGGCGGCGGCCCGGTCCGTCCTGACCGCGATCGGCGCGCTGGACGCGGACGGCCGGGCCACTGAAAGGGGGGTGCGGATGGCCGGGCTCGGGGTGCACCCCCGGCTGGCCCGCGCGCTCCTCGACGGCACGGCGGAGGTGGGCGCGCGCCGGGCGGCCGAGGTGGTGGCGCTGCTGAGCGAGGAGCCTCCGAGGGAGTACGGGGACGACCTGGCGGCGGCGTGGCGCACGGCCCGCCGGGGCGGCGACGGATACGGGGCGCGCTGGCGCCAGGAGGTACGGCGGCTGACCTCGGCGGTGACGGGCGCGGGTCCGGTGCCCCCGTCGCCGGGCAGCTCAGGCTCCGGGAGCCTGACGGGGCCGGGAGCGGGGCTGACGCCCGGGTCGGGCGCGGGGTCCGGCGCGGGGGCGCGGTCGGACGATGCCGTCGCCGGGCTGGTCACCGCGCTGGCGTTTCCGGAGCGGGTGGCCCGGGCGCGGGGTGAGGGCTCGTTCCTGATGGTGTCCGGCACCCGGGCCGAGCTGGGCCAGGGGTCCGGGCTGCGCAGTGCGGACTGGCTCGCGGTGGCCGTGGCGGACCGGCCGGTGCAGGCCGCCTCGGCGCGGGTGCGGCTGGCCGCCGTCGTGGACGAGGGCATCGCACGCCTGGCGGCCGGCCCGCTGGGGGCCGAGGGCGAGGAGGTGCGCTGGGAGGACGGCGACGTGGTCGCCCGCCAGGTGGCGCGGCTGGGGGCGGTGGAGCTGTCGGTGCGGCCGTTGAAGCAGCCCGACGCGGCTCTGGTGCGACAGGCGCTCCTGGACGGGCTGGGGAGGGAGGGCACCGGGCTGCTGCGGTGGTCCCGGGAGGCCGTGGGGCTGCGGGAGCGGTTGGCGTTCCTGCACCGGACGCTGGGCGAGCCGTGGCCGGAGGTGTCGGACGGGGCGCTGCTCGCGCGGGCCGAGGAGTGGCTGGAGCCGGAGCTGTCCCGGGCGCGGCGCCGGGCGGATCTGGCGGGGCTGGACGCGGGGCAGGCGCTGACACGGCTGCTGCCGTGGGCGGGCGGCGAGGCGGCGCGCCTGGATGAGCTGGCCCCGGAGCGCATCGAGGTGCCGAGCGGGTCGCGGATCAGGGTGGAGTACGGGGGCGCTCAGCCGGTGCTCGCGGTGAAGCTCCAGGAGATGTTCGGGCTGGAGGGGACGCCGGAGGTCGCCGGGGTGCCAGTGCTCATACATCTGCTGTCCCCGGCGGGCCGGCCCGCCGCCGTCACCGCGGACCTGGCGAACTTCTGGCGGGAGGGGTACCGGGCGGTCCGCGCCGAGCTGCGCGGGCGCTATCCCAAGCACCCCTGGCCGGAGGATCCCTCGCAGGCCCGGCCGACGCGCCACACCAACGCCCGGCTCAAGCGCTGACCCGCGCCGGACGCGGGCCGCTCTGCCGGGGCAGCCGCCGGGCGCCCGTCGCCGAGGTCACGCCCCGACCGGCTCGGGCTCCGCGGGGGCGGTCGGGGCCGGGGTGGCGGGGCGGCGGCTGCGGGCCTCCAGCCACAGGGAGAGGGCGAGCAGGGCGGCGCCGAGCCCGGCGAAGCCCCAGGGGAGATAGGAGGTGAGCAGCAGGATCAGCGTGCGGTTCTTCTTGATCAGCGCGACCGTGTGGTCGACGTAGTCCTCACGCATCTTCACATGACCGGAGAAGGCGGTGATCTTGTCTTGGCCGAACAGAGCCGTGGCGTTGCGGAGCTCCTCCTGATGGATCTCCTCGCCGTTGACCGGTCCGCCGGTCACGGGGTCGATCCAGAACATCCTCTTGGTGGAGTACCACCGGGTCAGCCCGGTCTGCTGGGCGATCTCGGGGGTGACTCCGAGGGGCATCGCCTTGGGGAAGGGGACCTGGGTCCAGGGGACGGTCTGCTCGAAGTAGTAGACCTTCAGGCCGTGGAAGGTGACCGTGCCCTTGTAGTGGATGGGGTTGGTGGTACGGGTCTGGGCGTCGAAGTACTCGTAGTCCCGCTTCTCGGTGAGGAAGGGCCATTTGAACTCCAGGCCCTCGCGCTTGACCGGGTCGCCGTCGACCATTTCGCCGGTGGCGTGGACAGGGGCCTGGGTGTGGGCGTCGAAGACATAGCGTTCGGGGATCCGGGAGACGAACTGGCCCTTGTCGTCGAGGACATACGACAGCGAGTCCCACACGACGACATCCTTGCCCGCGGTCTTCTCGATCTTCCGGGACTGCTCGACGTTGCCCTTGAGGGTCTGCACGATGGTCACCTTGGGGACCGTCACGGACTTGAGCTGCTTGTAGTCGATCAGGGTGGCGTTCCTGGCCTCCAGGACCGTCTCCTGGTACTGGCTGGGCGGGACCTTGGCGAGCCGGGGGAAGGCATACCAGCGCAGCAGCGGTGAGAGGGCCGCGAAGAAGACGGCGAGGGCGAGCAGGATCAGGCTGGCTTTGCGTCGCATGCGGCCGGCTCTCCTCTACTTCTGCTACGGCTCTGCTACGGCTGCTTCTGCTACGGCTTCCCGGGCGGGACGGCGCCGGGGGCGGTGGGGACGGTGGTGAGCAGCGGCTTGGGCGAGGTGGTGCCCTCGGGGCCGCCGATCGCCGAGACGGTCAGGACGATGGCGAGGGCGGCGGCGAGCCCGATGGCCGCGGCGACGAGGGCGCGCATGCTCGGCCTCCCGGAGCTGATGGGGCGTCAGGGTTGGGGCACGGTAGCAACGCGGGGGTGAGATGAGAACACGCGGGACCGCCCCCGCTGCACGGACGGCAGCGGGGGCGGTACGAGGAACGGCGGCGGGAGGCCGCGGGAGGTGGGGTGGTCAGGCGACCTTGAGCTGGATGTCGAGGGTGGCGCCGCCGGGGGTGGTGAGGCGGAGCACGAAGGTCCCGGTCTGGCCGTCCGCGTAGATCTTGGGGAGCCGCAGCACACCCTTGGCGTCGGTCTTCAGGTCCTTGAGGGACCGGATGGGGTTGCCCTTCTCGTCCTTGAAGTAGGGGCCCTTGTCGTTGGTCCTGGTATCGGCGACCGGGGTGCCGGCGGCGGGTGCGTCCGGCGTGACGATCATCGCGGCGGCGACGGCGATCCCGGGGACGACGGCTCCCTTGTACGTGGCCTTGACCTCCACGTAGTCGGCGAACTCCGCGCCGGGGGCGGCCGTCAGCTCCTTGGTGTCGGTGCGCGCGAGGGCGTCGGCCTGGCGGGCATTGACGGTGGCGGTCCACTTGATCTCGGGCAGGGTGGCGCCGACGACGGTGGCGTGGACGGTGAAGGTGCCGCTCTGCTCGCCCGCCAGCAGTGCGGGCGCGGTGGCGCGGCCGTCGGCGCCGGTGGTGACCGTGGCCTGGGTGGCGCCGCCCGGGAAGCGGGCTTCGGTGGTGCCGACGATCTGGAAGCGGACAGTGGCCTTGCCCATCGGCCGGCCGAACTGGTCCTTGACCCGTGCCGTGGGCTGCCCGGCGAAGGAGGAGCCCGCGGTGGCCGTCAGGGGCGCCGTGCCCGCGTCCTCGAAGGTGCTCGCCTGCTTCGACGGCAGCGGCCTGGGCGAGCCGGGCTCGCTCGGGGTCGGCTTGGAGGGGTGCGGGCGCGACGGTGTGGGGCTCGGCGTGGACGGCGTCGGCTTCGGTGTCGGGGCGGGGGCCGACGGGTGCGGAGCCGGGGTCGGGACCGTGCGGGCGGGGCGGCGGGCCGGGGTGTCGCTGCGGCTGCCGGGCAGCACGCCGGTACCGTTCGGGACCTCGTGCGTGCCGCGCTTGTAGTAGTCGAACCACGACTGGACCGTGTTCAGGTACGTCCGCGAGCGGTTGTAGCTGAGAACTGCCTCGTCCAGGTTGGACTGGACGGCGAGGTCGCGGTTGCCGCACAGGTAGTAGGCGGTGGCCAGCGCGGCGTCGTAGATGTTGTTGGGGTCCTTGCGGCCGTCGCCGTTGCCGTCGCGGCCGGAGCTCGCCCAGGTGGAGGGGATGAACTGCATGGGGCCGACGGCGCGGTCGTGGACCGCGTCACCGTCGTAGACACCGCTGTCGGTGTCGGTGATGTTCGCGAAGCCGGCGCCGTTGAGGACCGGGCCCAGGATCGGGCTGAGGGTGGTGCCGTCGGCGTCGACTCGGCCGCCGTTGGCCTGGCCGGACTCGACCTTGCCGATGGCCGCGAGTATCTCCCACGGGAGGTGGCAGGAGGCCCGGTTGCGGGCGAGCTCGGCCTCGGCCTTCTTGTAGGCGTCGAGGATGGTCGCGGGTATGCCCTGCTGGTCGGCGCCGATGACGGGCGAACCGGTACTCGGGACGGCCGGAGGGTTCGGGGAGACGAGGGGCGGGAGGTCCGTGTAGTACGGCGAGTTGCCGCTGGCCGGGGCTCCGGGGGGAGGCGTCGGGGTGCCGGACGCCGCGTGTTCACCCGTCGGGCCGTTGGCCAGGACGCCGGGTCCCTGGGAGGCGGAGAGCGCCGCCACCGCCGCCGCGGCCACGGCGGTCGTGGTCGCCCCCTTGCGCAGCCGTCGACCGATCTGCGGTGCCATGTGCCCAGCCCCTCCCCGTGGTCAGCAGTTCGCGCTCCCCAGCGCTGGCTCCTGGAGACCCTAACGGACCCACTGGGTGCCGCGACACCGCCCCCTGACCCTTATTCACCTTTTCGCCGTTTCGTCACCCGGGAGCCTCCCGGATATGGCGCAGAATCGGTTGGCCCCCTCAGTCCCACGGTCCAGGTCCCACGGTCCAAGCCCCACGGTTCACACCCAACGCCCCACGGCCCGATGCCCCCACGCAGGAGTCACCGTCCGGTGGCCGCCGCACAGAGAACTGCCCGCCGGGTGCGGCGCCCCGGCGGGCAGGTACTCAGGGGCCCGGCGGACCGGGACCCCGTACTCAGTGCGCGGCGGACTCCCAGTCCGCGCCGGCGCCCACCGACACGTCCAGCGGGGCGCGCAGCGACACCGCCCCGGCCATCTCGCGGCGGATCAGCGCCTCGACCTTCTCGCGCTCACCCGGTGCGATCTCCAGGACGATTTCGTCGTGCACCTGGAGCAGCAGCCGGGAGTCGAGCCCCGCCTCGGTCAGTGCCCGGTCCACCCTGAGCATGGCGACCTTGACGATGTCCGCCGCCGTGCCCTGGATCGGGGCGTTGAGCGCCATCCGCTCGGCCATCTCGCGGCGCTGGCGGTTGTCGCTGTTGAGGTCCGGCAGATAGCGGCGGCGGCCCAGCATCGTCTCCGTGTATCCGGTCGCCCTGGCCTCCTCCACCACGCGCTGGAGGTAGTCCCGTACGCCACCGAAGCGCTCGAAGAACGTGTCCATCAGGCCGCGCGCCTCGGACGCCTCGATGTTCAGCTGCTGGGAGAGGCCGAACGCCGAGAGGCCGTAGGCCAGGCCGTACGACATGGCCTTGATCTTGCGGCGCATCTCCGGGTCGACCTGGGTCTTGTCGACGCCGAAGACCTGGGACGCGACCGTGGTGTGCAGGTCCTCGCCCGTGGTGAACGCCTCGATGAGGCCCGCGTCCTCCGAGAGATGGGCCATCACCCGCAGCTCGATCTGGCTGTAGTCGGCGGTGAGCAGCGACTCGAAGCCCTCGCCGACCACGAAGCCGCGGCGGATGGCGCGGCCCTCGTCCGTACGGACCGGGATGTTCTGGAGGTTGGGGTCGGTGGAGGAGAGGCGGCCGGTGGCGGCCACCGTCTGGTTGAAGGTGGTGTGGATGCGGCCGTCGGCCGCGACGGTCTTGATCAGACCCTCGACGGTGACACGCAGCTTCGCCTGCTCGCGGTGGCGCAGCATGATGACCGGCAGCTCGTGCTCGGTCTGGGCGGCCAGCCACGCCAGCGCGTCGGCGTCCGTCGTGTAACCCGTCTTCGTCTTCTTGGTCTTGGGCAGCGCCAGCTCGCCGAAGAGGACTTCCTGGAGCTGCTTGGGCGAGCCGAGGTTGAACTCGTGGCCCACCGAGGCATGGGCCTCCTTGACGGCCTGCTGCACCGCGCCCGCGAACTGCTGCTCCATCGCCTCCAGATGGGGGCGGTCGGCCGCGATGCCGTACCGCTCCATCTTGGCGAGGAGGGCCGAGGTGGGCAGTTCCACATCGTGGAGCAGGTCGGTCGCGCCGACCTCCTTGAGCCGCTCGGTGAAGGCCTCGCCCAGGTCCAGGACGGCGCGCGCCTGGGTCATCAGGGCCTCGGCCTCTGCCTGGTCGTCGGTGCCGAAGGCGAGCTGCCCGTCGACGGCCGCGGGGGCGAGCTCGCGACCCAGGTACTCCACGGACAGCGCGTCCAGGGCGAAGGAGCGGCGGCCGGGCTTGACCAGGTACGCGGCGAGTGCCGTGTCCATGGTGACGCCCGCGACGCTCCAGCCGTGCTCGGGGAAGACCCGCATCGCGGCCTTGGCGTTGTGCAGGACCTTCGGCCTGGTGGCGTCCGCGATCCAGGCGGCGAAGGCGCGCTCGTCCGCCTCGTCGAGCTCGGAGGGGTCGAACCAGGCGGCGGGGCCGTCGGCGGCGGCCAGCGCGATCTCGCTCACACTGCCCGTACCGAGGCCCCAGGCGTCCACGGTGGCCAGGCCCAGCGGCCCCGTGCCGTGCTCGGCCAGCCAGGGGGCGAGCTCGCCCGCGCCCAGCACCGCGCCGTCCAGCTCCACGCCGGCGGCGGGGGCCGGGGCCGCCTCCTGCTCGCCCGCGCCCGGGTCGACCGCGAGGAGCCGCTCGCGCAGCGAGGCGTTGCGGATCTCCAGCACGTCCAGGACGCCGATCAGCGCCGTCCGGTCGTACGGCAGGCGCTCCAGGTCGGCCGGGGTCTTGGGGAGCTCCACGTCGCGCACCATCTCGGTGAGGCGGCGGTTGAGGCTGACGGACTCCAGGTGGTCCCTGAAGTTCTGCCCGGCCTTGCCCTTGACCTCGTCCGCGCGCGCGACCAGCTGCTCGAAGGAGCCGAACTGGTTGATCCACTTCGCGGCGGTCTTCTCGCCCACGCCGGGGATGCCCGGGAGGTTGTCGGACGGGTCGCCGCGCAGCGCCGCGAAGTCCGGATACTGCTGCGGGGTCAGGCCGTACTTCTCCTCGACCTTCTCCGGGGTGAAGCGGGTCAGCTCGGAGACGCCCTTGGTGGGGTAGAGGACGGTCACGTGCTCGGAGACCAGCTGGAAGGAGTCGCGGTCGCCGGTGACGATGAGGACCTCGAAGCCCTCGGCCTCGGCCTGGGTGGCGAGCGTCGCGATGATGTCGTCGGCCTCGAAGCCCTCGGTCGCGAAGCGCGGGGCGTTCATCGCGTCCAGGAGCTCGCCGATCAGCTCGACCTGGCCGCGGAACTCGTCGGGTGTCTTGGAGCGGTTCGCCTTGTACTCCGGGAACTCCTCGGAGCGCCAGGTCTTGCGCGACACGTCGAACGCCACCGCGAAGTGCGTGGGCGTCTCGTCACGCAGCGTGTTCGCCAGCATCGACATGAAGCCGTACGCGGCGTTGGTCGGCTGACCTGCGCCGGTCGTGAAGTTCTCCGCGGGCAGCGCGAAGAACGCCCGGTACGCCAGGGAGTGCCCGTCCATGAGGAGCAGGCGCGGTCGGTTGTCAGGGGTCTTCTTCGATGCTGTCTCAGCCACGTCCCCGATCCTGCCACGCCCCACTGACAATCCCCGCCAGTGCGGAGCGGGGACCGCGCCGGGGCCGTTGTCAGTGGCCCGTGACAGGATCGGAAACGTACGTATCGCACACGTCGCTCGAAGGGGAGCGCCATGGCCACCAAGCCGCCCGCAGGGGACCCGGTTCAGGACGCGCCGCAGGTCGAGCCGCCCAAGCACGCCGCCGCCGGGCTGCCCGCGATCGGGTACACGGCGCTGATGGCCCAGCAGCAGATGGGCGTGGCCCGGGCGACGCGGACGCTTTTGAAGGTCAACCAGAAGGACGGCTTCGACTGTCCGGGGTGCGCCTGGCCGGAGGGCGACAAGCGGCACGTGGCGGAGTTCTGCGAGAACGGGGCGAAGGCGGTCGCCGAAGAGGCGACGCTGCGCCGCGTCACCCCGGACTTCTTCGCCGCACACCCCCTCTCCGATCTCGCGGGCCGCAGTGGGTACTGGCTGGGACAGCAGGGCCGGATCACCCAGCCGATGTACCTGCCGGAGGGCGCCGACCGGTACGAGGCGGTGACCTGGGAGCGGGCGTTCGAGATCATCGCGGACGAGCTGAAGGCGCTGGACTCGCCGGACGAGGCGCTCTTCTACACCTCGGGGCGCACCAGCAACGAGGCCGCGTTCCTGCTCCAGCTCTTCGCGCGCGAGTTCGGCACGAACAACCTGCCGGACTGCTCCAACATGTGCCACGAGTCGTCCGGCTCGGCGCTCACCGAGACCATCGGCATCGGCAAGGGCAGCGTCTCCCTGGAGGACCTGCACCAGGCCGACCTGATCATCGTCGCCGGGCAGAACCCGGGCACCAACCACCCCCGGATGCTCTCCGCCCTGGAAGAGGCCAAGCGGGCGGGCGCGAAGATCATCTCGGTGAACCCGCTGCCCGAAGCGGGCATGGAGCGCTTCAAGAACCCGCAGACCGCCAAGGGGCTGGCGCTCGGCGGCCAGAAGCTCAACGACCTCTTCCTCCAGATCCGCATCGGCGGCGACCAGGCGCTGTTCCGCCTGCTCAACAAGATGATCGTGGAGACCGAGGGGGCCGTGGACGAGCTGTTCGTCCGCGAACACACCCATGGGTACGAGGAGTTCGCCGAGGCGGCCCGCGCCGCCGACTGGGACGAGACGCTGGCCGCGACGGGCCTCACGCGCGCGGAGATCGAGCAGGCGCTGTCCATGGCGCTCGCCTCGCGGCGCACCATCGTCTGCTGGGCAATGGGCCTGACCCAGCACAAGCACGCGGTCGCGACCATCCGGGAAGTCGTCAACTTCCTTCTGCTGCGCGGCAACATCGGCCGCACCGGCGCCGGGGTCTGCCCGGTGCGCGGCCATTCGAACGTGCAGGGCGACCGCACCATGGGCATCTTCGAGCGGCCCGCGCCCGCGTTCCTCGACGCCCTGGAGAAGGAGTTCGGCTTCGCGCCGCCGCGCCACCACGGCTATGACGTGGTCCGTGCCATCGAGGCGCTGCGCGACGGCAGGGCCAAGGTGTTCTTCGCGATGGGCGGCAATTTCGTGGGCGCCACGCCCGACACGGAGGTCACCGAGGCCGCGATGCGCCGCGCCTCGCTCACCGTCCATGTGTCGACCAAGCTCAACCGCTCCCACGCGGTCACCGGCCGGCGCGCGCTGATCCTGCCGACGCTCGGGCGCACCGACAAGGACGTACAGAAGAGCGGCAAGCAGTTCGTCACCGTCGAGGACTCGATGGGCCTGGTGCACTCCTCGCGCGGCAACCTCCGCCCTGCGAGCCCGCATCTGCTCTCCGAGCCCGCCATCGTCGCCCGTCTCGCGCGCGCCACGCTCGGTGCGGGGTCGAAGGTGGAGTGGGAGGAGTTCGAGAAGGACTACGCGACGATCCGCGACCGTATCGCGCGCGTGGTCCCCGGCTTCGAGGACTTCAACGCGCGCGTGGCGAAGCCCGGCGGCTTCCAGCTTCCGCACGGGCCGCGCGACGAGCGCCGCTTCCCCACCGCGACCGGCAAGGCCAACTTCACGGCGGCGCCGGTGGAGTATCCGAGGGTGCCCGAGGGCCGGCTGCTGCTGCAGACCCTGCGCTCGCACGACCAGTACAACACCACGATCTACGGCCTGGACGACCGGTACCGGGGCATCAAGGGCGGGCGCCGGGTGGTCCTGGTGAACCCGGAGGACGGCCGGGAGCTGGGCTTCGCGGACGGGGCGTACGCGGACCTGGTGAGCGAGTGGACGGACGGGGTGGAGCGGCGGGCGCCGGGGTTCCGGGTCGTGCACTACCCGACGACGCGGGGGTGCGCGGCGGCGTACTACCCGGAGACCAACGTCCTGGTGCCGCTGGGCTCCACGGCCGACACCAGCAACACCCCTGCCAGCAAGTCCGTGATCGTGCGTCTGGAACAATCGGCGACCGTCTAAGCGTTCGCTCAGACAGGTCGGCGTGGCCAGCGGGCCACGGAGACGGAACCGGACCACCACGATCGGAGTCCCGCGCCATGGGTGAGCAGAGCAAGGTGAAGTTCCCGCAGGGGGTCGTCGACGAGTACGCGGCGCTGGGCATCGACCTGCCCGCGCTGTTCTCCGCGGGACACCTCGGCACCCGGATGGGCGTGCAGGTCCTGGAGGCCTCCGCGGAGCGGGTCGTCGGCACGATGCCGGTCGAGGGCAACACGCAGCCGTACGGGCTGCTGCACGGCGGGGCGTCGGCCGTGCTGGCCGAGACGCTCGGGTCCGTGGGGGCGATGCTGCACGGCGGGATCACCAAGATCGCGGTGGGGGTGGACCTGAACTGCACGCATCACCGGGGGGTGCGGAGTGGGCTGGTCACGGGGGTGGCCACGCCGGTGCACCGGGGGCGGTCCACGGCGACGTACGAGGTCGTGATCACGGATGAGGACGGTAAGCGGGTGTGTTCGGCTCGGCTTACTTGTTTGCTGCGGGATGCGGAGGCGCCGAAGGCGTGACGGGGGGTTTGGCCCCACCCCGCCCCTTCGCCTAAACCCTCCGGGGGTGGGGGGTGGGTTTCCCGGGGCTGAGCCCCGGCCCCCGGGCCGGGCTCCGGCCCTCGGGAGGGCCGCACGGGGCCGGGCCTCCAGCCCCCGGACGAGGCTGGGCCGCGGCCCCCGGGCGGGGCTGCGCCCCTGCACCCCTGGGCGGGGCCTGCGGCCCGTACCCGCTTTGTGCGGACCTGCGGGCCGGTGGGGGGTGGTCGCGCAGTTCCCCGCGCCCCTGAAGTCCTGGGCCTCCGGCCCGGACCCGCGCCCCTCGAACGCCGGAGGGAACGTGGGGCCGAATCGCCGCTGCCCGAGGACCTCGGATATCCAGCACCCGGAGGTGCCCACAGGGGCGCGGGGAACTGCGCGAGCAACCCACCACCCGCCCGCAGAGGACAACCGGCCCGAGAAGGGGCGCGGGGAACTGCGCGACCAGCCACCCACCGGCCCGCACACGAACGCGAAGCGGGCCGCAGGGGCGAAGCCCCGCCCCCCGGACCCCGGACCCCGAACCGGCCCCCGAGGGCCCCGCACCCCAGCGACACCCCCACACCACCCCCGGAGGGTCACCCCCCGGAGGGTCAAGGGAAGGGGCGGGGCCGGGGAACTCCCGAAACCCCAACCACCTTCTTCCGCACCCCAGTTGTGTCACCGATCGTGACCCCCTACCGTTCCCGTCATGGTGAGCCCATCGGGAACCGGACACCCCTCCGCGCGCCGGTACACCCCGCTCCGGATCGGCGTCGGGGCGCTCACGGTCGGGGCGCTCCTCGTCGGGGGCGGTGCGGTCGGGTGCTCCCGTGCGGAACAGCGCGTCACCGCCGTCACACCCGTCCCGGCTCCCACCACCAGCACCCCCGAAGAGGACTGCCGGCAGCTGGTCGGCTACTGGGCCCGGGCCGTGATCCAGAACAACCGCTGGTCGGGGCTGGACTGGGAGCAGAAGGGGTTCTCGATCGACCAGCACACGATCCACGAGCAGATCGTCGCCGCCGCCCGGGACGAGCAGCGCGCGCACGGCACCGAAGCGGCGTTGCGCCTGATAGCTCGCCAAGCCCAGGAACAGTGCACCCTGCGTCACGGAGCCATGGGGGGTGGTAACCACTAGATCCGCCCAGGTCCACCGGAGCCACGTAGATCCTCGCAGACCCATGCATATCCATGTAGATCCGCATGGGATGCGCAGGGAGCCGCGTGGACCGGCACGGGTCCGCGCCTGCCCCCCTCACGTCCGGGACGCAGCCACACCCCCCTTCCGGCCACTCCCGATCGTAACGCTCCGTAACTCGGGCGAAAGGGATGAACGGGATCCCGGCCTCCGGTTGGTTTTCACAAGATCATTACCAAAATCCGTGACCGGGACAACGCCGCAGGTGGGGCGGGTTCCCCCGACAAGCCCCCTGTCAGTAGCAAGATCGGCTCAAGCCCCTTAGCGGAACTGGGAATTCTCAGTATGTGGGCGTTCTTCGGGCGCACCAATGCCCCCATCTGTCCACAGAGCTCCCCTCGGCGTGTCCGCTCGTCATAACAAGAAAGTCACATCCTGACCTTCCCTGGTCCCCCACTCCGCCACCTGCGCCTAGAGTCACGGCCAGTCACCGCGCCGCCGGGCGCGTCTGCTGCACGGCCCCTGTACCAACCCCAGTACGGCCCGGCGAGTCACACGGCGCCTCAGCGGAGGCGTCGCGCCAGGGAGAGGACATATCGTGCGACACCGTTCCTTGCTCATACTCACCACCGTGCTCACCACGGGGGCTCTCACCCTCACCGCGTGCGGTTCGCGCGACAAGAAGGACGACGAGGGCGGCGGCAAGACCACGACCGTGGTCATCGGTGTCGACGCCCCGCTCACCGGCCAGAACTCCGCCACCGGCCTCGGCATCCAGTACGGCGTGCAGATAGCCGTCGACGACGCCAACGCGAAGAACCTGGTCCCGGGCGTCAAGTTCGCGGTCAAGGCGCTGGACGACAAGGCGCTGCCGCCGACCGGCCAGCAGAACGCCACCGCGCTCGTCGCCAACAAGGACGTCCTCGGTGTGGTCGGCCCGCTGAACTCGGGTGTCGCCCAGACGATGCAGCAGGTCTTCGCCAACGCCAACCTGGTCGAGATCTCCCCCTCGAACACCAACCCCACCCTGACCCAGGGCAAGGACTGGGCGGCCGGGAACAAGACCCGCCCGTTCAAGACCTACTTCCGCACCGCCACCACCGACGCCATCCAGGGCGGCTTCGCGGCGGACTACGCGGTCAACACGATGAAGAAGAAGAACGTCTTCGTCGTCGACGACAAGCAGACCTACGGCGCCGGTCTGGCCGCCCTCTTCAAGCAGGGCTTCACCAAGGCCGGCGGCAAGGTCGCGGGCGAGGACCACGTCAACGTGGGCGACAAGGACTTCGCCACCCTCGTCACCAAGATCAAGAACTCGGGCGCGGACCTGGTCTACTACGGCGGCCAGTACGACGAGGCGCAGATCGTCACCAAGCAGCTGAAGGACTCCGGCGCGAAGATCCCGCTCTTCGGCGGTGACGGCATCTACAGCGACACCTTCATCACCACCGCCGGCAAGGCGGGCGAGGGCGACCTCGCCACCTCGGTCGGTGTCCCGGTCGACACCCTCCAGGCCGCCAAGGACTTCATCCAGAAGTACAAGGACAAGAAGTACCCGGGCGACTACGGCACCTACGGCGGCTACTCGTACGACGCGGCCACCGCGATCATCAAGGCCGTCGGCAACGTGGTGAAGGACGGCAAGATCCCCGCCGACGCCCGCCAGCAGGTCGTCGCCGAGGTCCAGAAGACGGACTTCGAGGGCATCGCCGGCAAGGTCTCGTTCGACCAGTTCGGTGACACCACCAACAAGCAGCTGACCGTCTACCAGGTCACCGACGGCAAGTGGAAGGCCGTGAAGAGCGGCACGTACAACGCCGGCTGATCCCAGCCCGTCCCTGTACGGCCCGGGACGCCTGGAACACCCGTAACACCTGTTCCAGGCGCTCCACCCGCTCCACCCGTTCCACTCGCACCACCCCGCATCACCGCTCTACCGCACCACCCGCACCACCCGCACCACCGCACGACAACAGGGCCGCGCGGCCACGGCAACCCGTCCACCGCGCGGCCCGACGTCTACTCCCCTTGCACTCACTCCCCATCCACATGGAGGCCATGCGGTGCACACCCTGCCGCAACAGCTGGCCAACGGGCTGCTCCTCGGCTCGATGTACGGGCTGATCGCCATCGGCTACACGATGGTGTACGGCATCGTCCAGCTCATCAACTTCGCCCACGGCGAGATCTTCATGACCGGCGCCTTCGGCGGACTCACGGTCTACCTCTACGTGCTGCCCGACGGCATATCCATGTGGATAGCCCTCCCCCTGATGCTCATCGGCGGCGCGCTCGTCTCCGTGCTCATCGCCCTGGGAGCGGAACGCTTCGCCTACCGACCACTGCGCGGCGCGCCACGCCTGGCACCGCTGATCACCGCGATCGGCCTCTCGCTCGCGCTCCAGCAGGCGGTCTTCAACTGGTACCCGAAGGCCAAGAACGACGAACCGTTCCCGCAGCTCCCCGGCGGACCGTTCCACGTCGGCTCGATCACCTTCGGCTCCGGTGACATCTTCCTGATCACCGCGGCCCCGCTCTGCATGGCGGCGCTCGCGCTCTTCGTCCGCTCCTCGCGCACCGGCCGCGCCATGCAGGCCACCGCGCAGGACCCGGACACCGCCCAGCTCATGGGCATCGACACCAACCGCATCATCATGATCGCCTTCGCCATCGGCGGCATCTTCGCCGCCGTCGCGGGTGTCGCCTGGGGCCTCAAGTACGGCTCCATCAAGTACGAGATGGGCTTCCAGGCCGGCCTCAAGGCGTTCACCGCCGCCGTCCTCGGCGGCATCGGCAACATCTACGGCGCCATGATCGGCGGCGTGGTCCTCGGCCTCGCCGAGACCATGGCCAGCGCCTACATCTCCAACGTCCCCGGGATGCAGCAGCTCGGCGGCTCCGGCTGGGCCAACGTCTGGGCGTTCGTCCTCCTCATCCTCGTCCTGCTCTTCAGGCCACAAGGCCTGGTGGGCGAACGCGTCGCGGACAGGGCGTGATCCACATGACCACCAGCACCACCACCAGCACCGTCGCCCCCACGGCCGAGCCGCGCGGCATCCTTCCGCTGCCCGCGTCCGCCGCCCGGCTGCTCGTCGCGGTCGGCGCCGTCGCCACCATCGCCTCCACCTTCCTCGCCTGGACCTGGACCTCCGAGTTCCCCGGCGACCTCACCGTCACCGGCTACCCGGCCGGCCTCCAGACCCTCACCCTGGTCGCCGGAGTGCTCACCCTGCTCTACGCCCTCGCGGGCTACGGGATACGGGGCCTGGGCTGGCTCAACCCCGGCGGCACCAACAACCCGGTGCTGCTCGCCGCGGTCTCCGCGTTCGCCGTCGTCTGGTACACCGCGATCGCCATCGCCTACGACCTCGGCGGACTCGCCAACCTGGAGCCCGGCGCGTTCGTCGCGGCCGTCGCCTCCCTGCTGCCCGTCATCGGCGCGCTCGCGCTGCCCCGCACGGGCCGCTCGCTGCGCGACCACATCGCCAAGCCCGACCGCATCCCGGCCGCGGCGCCCGTGCCCAGCTGGGTCCAGCGACTGATCATCTCGCTGGCGACCGCGCTCGGCCTGGTCGTCTTCACGTACGGCATCGGCATCGACGACGAGGAGAGCGAGACCTTCATCGGTCTGCTGCTCCTGGTCCTCTTCGCCTCCATGGCGCTGTTCGCCGCCGGCCTCTTCGACCGGTTCACCGAACTCAACGCCCGGCACAAGGGATTCGCCACCACCGCCGTCTTCCTCGCCGCCGTGATCTTCCCCTTCACCCAGAGCGAGGACCACAACGCCAACCTCGGCGCCAACATCCTCATCTTCGGCACCGTCGCCCTCGGCCTCAACATCGTCGTCGGCCTCACCGGCCTGCTCGACCTCGGTTACGTGGCCTTCCTCGGCGTTGGCGCCTACGCCGCCGCCCTGGTCTCCGGCTCCGAGTTCTCCCGCTTCTCCGGTGTGCAGGTCCCGTTCTGGGCCGCCGCGCTGATCGGCATGAGCGCCTCACTCGTCTTCGGCGTGATCATCGGCGCACCAACGCTGCGGCTGCGCGGCGACTACCTGGCGATCGTCACCCTCGGCTTCGGAGAGATCTTCCGGATCACCGTCAACAACCTCGACGGCCACTCCGGACCCAACCTCACCAACGGCCCCAACGGCATCTCCCAGATCCCCGACCTGGAGATCTTCGGGTTCAACCTGGGCGCCGCGCACGACATCGCCGGACGCACCATCGGCCGCTTCGGCAACTACCTGTTCCTGATGCTGCTGATCACGGCCCTCATCGTGCTCGTCTTCAACCGCGCCGCGAACTCCCGTATCGGCCGCTCCTGGATCGCCATCCGCGAGGACGAGACCGCCGCCACCGCCATGGGCATCAACGGCTTCCGGGTCAAGCTCATCGCCTTCGCCCTCGGCGCCTCCCTCGCCGGCCTCGCCGGCACGGTCTTCGCCCACGTCAACTACAGCGTGGTGCCCACCCCGTTCCAGTTCGCCGGCGCGGCCCCGCCCAACTCGGCCTTCCTGCTCGCGGCCGTCGTCCTCGGCGGCATGGGCACGGTCAGCGGCCCGCTGCTCGGCGCCTCGATGCTCTACCTCATCCCCGAGAAGCTCAGCTTCCTCAAGGAGTACGAGCTCTTCGGCTTCGGCGTCGCCCTCATCCTGCTGATGCGGTTCCGCCCCGAGGGCATCGTCGCCAACCGGCGCCGCCAGCTCGAATTCCACGAGACCGGCCAACTGGACGTCCCCGAAAAGGGCCTTCCGGACACCACCGTCGGCGTCACCAAGGCGGAGGCGTAACCACGATGACCGCACAGACCATCACCACCGCCCCCAGCCCCGTGCTCCAGGCGTCCGGCGTCACCATGCGGTTCGGCGGACTGACCGCCGTACGCAACGTCGACCTCACCGTCAACAGCGGCGAGATCGTCGGTCTCATCGGCCCCAACGGCGCCGGCAAGACCACCTTCTTCAACTGCCTCACCGGGCTCTACGTCCCCACCGAGGGCAAGGTCTCGTACAAGGGCACCGTGCTGCCGCCCAAGCCGCACCTGGTCACCCAGGCCGGTATCGCGCGTACCTTCCAGAACATCCGGCTCTTCGCCAACATGACCGTCCTGGAGAACGTGCTCGTCGGCCGCCACACCCGCACCAAGGAGGGCCTCTGGTCCGCCCTGCTGCGCGGCCCCGGCTTCAAGAAGGCCGAGGCCAGGTCCCGCGAACGCGCCATGGAACTCCTGGAGTTCATCGGCCTGGCACACAAGGCGGACCACCTCGCCCGCAACCTGCCCTACGGCGAGCAGCGCAAGCTGGAGATCGCCCGGGCACTGGCGAGCGAACCGGGACTGCTCCTCCTCGACGAGCCGACCGCCGGTATGAACCCGCAGGAGACCCGCGCCACCGAGGAACTGGTCTTCGCCATCCGGGACATGGGCATCGCCGTCCTCGTCATCGAGCACGACATGCGCTTCATCTTCAACCTGTGCGACCGCGTGACGGTGCTGCTCCAGGGCGAGAAGCTCGTCGAGGGCACGTCCGACGTGGTGCAGGGCGACGAGCGCGTCATCGCGGCGTACCTCGGCACCCCGTTCGAGGGGGCGCCCGGGGACGAGGAGGTCGCGGAGGTGGAGGCGGCGGCAGCCGCCGCGGCGGTCACCGCCGAGGCTCCCGCCTCCCCGGAGGCCGCCCCGGAGGCCGCTCCGGCTCCGGCCGAGGCCGATTCGGGCGCCGCTCCGGCCACCGCCGAGCCCGAGGCCGCCGCCGACGCCCCCGGCGAAGCCGATGCCGACGCCGACGCTCCACGAAAGACCCGTACCGAAGGAGACTCCCAGTGACCGCTCTTCTGGAAGTCGAAGACCTCCGCGTCGCCTACGGCAAGATCGAGGCCGTCAAGGGGATCTCCTTCAGCGTCGAGGCGGGCCAGGTCGTCACGCTCATCGGCACCAACGGCGCCGGCAAGACCACGACCCTGCGCACCCTGTCCGGGCTGCTCAAGCCCTCCGGCGGACGGATCACCTTCGACGGGAAGCCGCTGGCCAACATCCCCGCGCACAAGATCGTGTCGCTGGGACTGGCCCACTCCCCCGAGGGCCGGCATATCTTCCCGCGACTGTCCATCGCCGAGAACCTCCAGCTCGGAGCGTTCCTGCGGAACGACAAGGACGGCATCGAGAAGGACATCCAGCGGGCGTACGAGCTCTTCCCCATCCTGGGCGAACGGCGCAAGCAGGCGGCCGGCACACTGTCCGGCGGCGAGCAGCAGATGCTCGCGATGGGCCGGGCCCTGATGTCCCAGCCCAAGCTGCTGATGCTGGACGAGCCGTCGATGGGCCTCTCCCCGATCATGATGCAGAAGATCATGGAGACCATCGTCGAACTGAAGGCCCAGGGCACCACGATCCTGCTCGTCGAGCAGAACGCCCAGGCCGCGCTGTCGCTGGCGGACCACGCCCATGTGATGGAGGTCGGCGAGATCAAGCTCTCCGGCTCCGGGCAGGACCTCCTCCACGACGAGAACGTCCGCAAGACGTACCTCGGCGAGGACTAGCAAGGGTTACGTGTACGGGCCGCGCCACGAGGAGTGGCGCGGCCCGTACACGTTGAGGGGCGCGGGGAACTGCGCGACAAGCCACAGGTCACCCGGAGACAAGAACCAGGCCGCGCCTACCCCTTCGCTGCCTTCTTCTCCTCCGCGTCCTCGATGACCGCCTCCGCCACCTGCTGCATCGACAGGCGCCGGTCCATCGACGTCTTCTGGATCCACCGGAACGCGGCGGGCTCGGTCAGCCCGTACTGCGTCTGGAGGATCGACTTCGCGCGGTCGACCAGCTTGCGCGTCTCCAGACGCTGGGAGAGGTCCGCGACCTCCTGCTCCAGCGCCTTCAGCTCGGTGAAGCGGGAGACCGCCATCTCGATCGCGGGCACCACGTCGCTCTTGGAGAACGGCTTCACGAGGTACGCCATCGCACCGGCGTCCCGCGCCCGCTCAACGAGATCGCGCTGCGAGAACGCGGTGAGCATCAGGACCGGGGCGATGGACTCCTTGGCAATCTGCTCGGCCGCCGAGATGCCGTCCAGGACCGGCATCTTCACATCGAGGATGACCAGGTCGGGGCGGTGCTCCCGGGCGAGCTCGACGGCCTTCTGCCCGTCCCCGGCCTCACCGACGACCGCGTAGCCCTCTTCTTCGAGCATCTCTTTGAGGTCGAGGCGGATGAGGGCCTCGTCCTCGGCGATGACGACGCGGGTCGTCAGCGGCGGGACGTGCGACTGGTCGTCGTCGGCGACGGGCTGGGGCGACTCGGGGGCGGTCACGGGGGCTCCTTGTTGCGGGGCAGGCACTGCTTCCCAAGAGCGTACCCAGCTGCGGTAAGGTGTGGTCACGGCGGGTAGCCGCCTACCTTTGGTTCCAAGGATGCCCCGGTAGCCCAGCGGTAGAGGCAATGGTCTCAAACACCATCCAGCGTCGGTTCGAATCCGACCCGGGGTACTTTTCGTGCGAATCCATGGTCACGCATCGTTGAGGTCGGCCCCGTCGGCGCCCGCCCTTCGGAGCCGGGCCCTCGGGTGGTCCTCCTCCGGCCCGGCCTCCGTTCCCGCCGCGGTGCGGTTCAGCGCGTGGGGCTGTCGTCCTCGCCGATGTGGTGGACGCGGACCAGGTTGGTGGAGCCCGCGACCCCGGGCGGGGAGCCCGCCGTGATGACCACGATGTCGCCCCGCCGGCAGCGGCCGATCTTCAGGAGTTGTTCGTCGACCTGCGCCACCATCGCGTCCGTCGACTCCACGTGCGGCCCGAGGAAGGCCTCCACGCCCCAGGTGAGGTTGAGCTGGGAGCGGGTGGCGGGGTCGGGGGTGAAGGCGAGCAGCGGGATCGGTGAGCGGTAGCGGGAGAGGCGCTTGACCGTGTCGCCGGACTGGGTGAAGGCGACGAGGTACTTGGCGTTGAGGAAGTCGCCCATCTCGGCCGCCGCGCGGGCCACCGCGCCGCCCTGGGTGCGGGGCTTGCTGCGTTCGGTGAGCGGCGGCAGGCCCTTGGCGAGTACGTCCTCCTCGGCCGCCTCGACGATGCGGCTCATGGTGCGGACGGTCTCCACCGGGTATTTGCCCACGCTCGTCTCGCCGGAGAGCATCACCGCGTCCGTGCCGTCGATGACGGCGTTGGCGACGTCGCTGGCCTCGGCCCGGGTGGGGCGGGAGTTGTCGATCATCGAGTCCAGCATCTGGGTGGCGACGATGACGGGCTTGGCGTTCCGTTTGGCGAGCTTGATGGCTCGCTTCTGGACGATCGGGACCTGTTCGAGGGGCATTTCGACGCCCAGGTCGCCGCGCGCGACCATGATTCCGTCGAAGGCGGCCACGATGTCGTCGATGTTGTCGACGGCCTGCGGCTTCTCGATCTTGGCGATCACGGGGACGCGGCGGTTCTCCTCGTCCATGACGCGGTGGACGTCCTCGATGTCGCGACCGCTGCGGACGAAGGAGAGGGCGATGACGTCGGCGCCGGTGCGCAGGGCCCAGCGCAGGTCTTCGACGTCCTTCTCGGAGAGCGCGGGTACGGAGACGGCGACGCCGGGGAGGTTGAGCCCCTTGTGGTCGGAGACCATGCCGCCCTCGATGACGCGGGTGTGTACGCGGGGGCCTTCGACGCCGACGACTTCCAGGGCGACCTTGCCGTCGTCGACGAGGACGCGCTCGCCGGTGGTGACGTCGTCGGCGAGGCCGGAGTAGGTGGTGCCGCAGGTGTGGCGGTCGCCCTCGATGTTCTCCACGGTGATGGTGAACTCGTCGCCGCGTTCAAGCAGTACGGGGCCTTCACGGAAACGTCCGAGGCGAATCTTCGGACCTTGAAGGTCGGCGAGCACTCCGACGCTGCGGCCCGTCTCTTCGGCGGCCTTGCGCACGCGGTGGTAGCGCTCCTCGTGGTCCGCGTACGTGCCGTGGCTGAGGTTGAAGCGGGCGACGTCCATTCCGGCCTCGACCAGTGCCTTGATCTGGTCGTACGTGTCGGTGGCGGGCCCCAGGGTACAGACGATCTTTGCTCGACGCATGCTTCGAGCCTAGGCCTTACCGGCCGGTAGAGAATTGGTCCGGCATGACTACTCAACAACCTTTGCATGAAGGGTTATTGACAACTGTTGAATTGTGCGCCGGGGCGCTCCGATGAGCGGGCGGCACGTGGCCCCGGACCCCGCGCAAACCCTTGACATGTTCAGGTCTCGACGCTGAAATATGTTCGTTTTCGTTTGAGCTCGTTGAATTCGGCGCCCCTACCTCGACGGAGCCGCACATGTCATCGCTCAGGAGACTCACAAGAACCACAAGGTTCAGGAAACGGGCCGGCACCGCACTCGCCGCATTTCCCCTGCTCGCGGGCGGCCTGGTCGCCCTCGCCGCCACGGCCGCGCCGCCCGCCGCAGCCGCGTCGTCCAAACCGGCCGCGCAATCCGCCCCGACGGTGGACAACGGCCTCGCCCGGACCCCGCAGATGGGGTTCAACAACTGGAACTCCACCCACTGCCGGGCCGAGTTCAACGAGACGATGGTCAAGGGCATCGCCGACACCTTCGTCTCGCAGGGCCTCAAGGACGCCGGCTACACCTACGTCAATCTGGACGACTGCTGGGCCCTGCCCAACCGGGACGCGAGCGGCAACCTCGTCCCCGACCCGGTGCGCTTCCCGCACGGCATCAAGGCCGTCGCCGACTACGTGCACTCCAAGGGCCTGAAGTTCGGCCTCTACTCCAGCGCGGGCACCAAGACCTGCGACGTCCAGGGCTTCCCCGGCGGCCTCGGCCACGAGCAGCAGGACGCGAACCTGTGGGCCTCCTGGGGCGTCGACTATCTCAAGTACGACAACTGCAACAACGCCGGCGTCGACGCCAGGCAGCGCTACCGGGCCATGGGCGACGCGCTGACGGCGGCCACCCGCTCCACCGGCCGCCCGATCCTCTACAGCATCTGCGAATGGGGCTCCAACCAGCCCTGGACCTGGGCCCCGGCGGTCGGCAACTCCTGGCGGACCACCGGGGACATCAGTGACTCCTGGTCGAGCATGATCTCCATCGCCCATCAGAACCAGCCGCTGGCGCCGTACGCCGGGCCGGGCGCCTGGAACGACCCCGACATGCTGGAGGTCGGCAACGGCGGGATGAGCGACACCGAGTACCGCACCCACTTCAGCCTCTGGTCGCAGATGGCCGCGCCGCTGCTGATCGGCAGCGATCTGCGCACCGCGAGCGCCTCGACGCTCGCCATCCTCAAGAACACCGATGTGATCGCGGTGGACCAGGACCCGCTGGGCCGGCAGGGCACGGTCGTCTCCAGCTCCGGCGGTCTCGTGGTGATGGCGAAACCGCTGGCCGACGGGGGCCGTTCGGTCACGCTCACCAACGAGACCACCTCCGCCAGGACGATCTCCACGACGGTGCAGGACATCGGCATCGGCGGGGCGTCCTCGTACGCGCTGAAGGACCTGTGGTCCAAGGCCACCAGCACCACCACCGGCACCATCAGCGCGTCGGTGCCCGCGCACGGCACGGTCATGTTCCGGGTGACGCCGGGCACTCCGGTGCCGCCGCCGACCGGCGTGAGCCAGCTGAGCGATCTGCCGTGGACCTCGGCGGCGGGCGGCTGGGGCCCGGTGGAGCGCGACCGCAGCAACGGCGAGCAGGCGGCGGGCGACGGCCGCACCCTGACCATCGGCGGCACGACGTACGCCAAGGGCCTCGGCACCCACGCGCCCAGCGAGATCACCTACCACCTCGGGGGCGCCTGCTCCTCGCTCGGGGTCGACGTGGGCGTGGACGACGAGTCGGTGAGCCAGGGGTCGGTGCGGTTCCAGATCTGGCGCGACGGCACGCTGGCCGCCGACAGCGGCGTACGGACCGCGGCCGACGGGCCCAAGCACCTGAGCGCCGACCTCAGGGGCGGCACCGCGTTGCGGCTGGTGGTCACCGACGGCGGGGACGGCATCACCTACGACCACGCCGACTGGGCCGACGCCAAGCTGGCCTGCGGCAGCGGTCCTTCGGCCGGTACGCACGACCTGAGCGACCTGTCCTGGTCCTCGGCCGTCAACGGATGGGGGCCGGTCGAGAAGGACCGCAGCAACGCCGAGCAGGCGGCGGGCGACGGCCGGCCGCTCACCGTCAACGGGACGGTGTACGCCAAGGGGCTCGGCACCCACGCGGCTTCCTCCGTCGCGTACTACCTGGGCGGTGGCTGCTCCTCGCTGACCACGGCGGTGGGGGTGGACGACGAGGTCACCACCAAGGGATCGGTGGTGTTCCAGATCTGGCGGGACGGCAGGCTCGCCGCCGAGAGCGGGAAGCTGACGTCGGCGGACGCGGCACGGACGCTGAGCGCGGATGTCACCGGTGCGCTGGAGGTACGGCTGGTGGTCACCGACGGCGGTGACGGGGTCGACTACGACCACGCCGACTGGGCGGGTCCCCGGCTGACCTGCGCGTAGCCGGGAAGAAGCGCACGGTCCCGGGTGGCGAGGCCGCCCGGGACCGTCGTGTTTTCCCGTGGTCATCCGATCGAAACCCGGCAGGGGTGTTGCGGATGGCCGGTTCTGCGCCAAAATCCTCTCGACCTTCTACGCGCGTCGAGGACGTCTACGCGCGTAACACCTCGTCAGGGAGTGCATCACATGCCGCTGAACCGTAGGACGTTCCTGGGCACCACGGCCGCCGCCGGAGCCGGTGCGGCCATAGCCGGGGGCGTCGCGGCCCCCGCCGAGGCCCATGAGCGCGGGCACGGCCACGCGCCGAAGCGGTACTCGTTCAGCGTCATGGGCACCACCGACCTGCACGGCAATGTCTTCAACTGGGACTACTTCACGGACAAGGAGTTCGACGACAAGGCCCACAACGACGTCGGCCTCGCCAAGATCTCCACGCTCGTGGAGCAGGTCCGCAAGGAGAAGGGCCGCCACAACACCCTGATGATCGACGCGGGTGACACCATCCAGGGCACCCAGCTGTCGTACTACTACGCCAAGGTCGACCCGATCACGGCCAAGCACGGCCCGGTCCACCCGATGGCGCAGGCCATGAACGCGATCGGCTACCACGCCGCCGCCCTCGGCAACCACGAGTTCAACTACGGCATCCCGGTGCTGCGCAAGTTCGAGGAGCAGTGCGACTTCCCGCTGCTCGGCGCCAACGCGCTGGACGCCAAGACGCTGAAGCCGGCCTTCCAGCCGTACGTCATCAAGCGGCTGTGCACCCCGCACGGGCGGGACGTGAAGGTCGCGGTCCTCGGCCTCACCAACCCCGGCATCGCCATCTGGGACAAGGCCAACGTCAGCGGCAGGATGGTCTTCCCGGGCCTGGAGGAGCAGGCCGCGAAGTGGGTGCCGAAGCTGCGTTCGATGGGTGCGGACGTGGTGATCGTGGCGGCCCACTCGGGGTCCTCCGGCACCTCCTCCTACGGTGACCAGCTGCCGTACATCGAGAACGCGGCGGCGCTGGTGGCCCAGCAGGTGCCGGGGATCGACGCGATCCTGGTCGGGCACGCGCACACCGAGATCCCCGAGTACCGGGTGGCGAACAAGGAGACCGGCAAGGAGGTCGTGCTGTCGGAGCCGCTGAAGTGGGGGCAGCGGCTGACCGTCTTCGACTTCGACCTGGTGTGGGAGAAGGGCCGCTGGACGGTGGAGAAGGCGGGTGCGAAGGTCCTCAACTCCAACACCGCCGCCGAGGACCCGAAGATCGTCCGGCTGCTCTCCGACGAGCACCGGAAGGTCGTGGCCTACGTCAACCAGGTCATCGGCACGTCGAAGGCGGCGATGAGCACCGCCGAAGCGGCCTGGAAGGACGAGCCGATCATCGACCTGATCAACGCGGTCCAGGTGGACACGGTGAAGGCGGCGCTCGCGGGTGGCGCGTACGCGGCGCTGCCGGTGCTGTCGCAGGCGTCCTGCTTCTCGCGTACGGCCGTCATCCCGGCGGGCCAGGTCACCATCAAGGACGCGGCCGGGCTGTACCCGTTCGAGAACACGCTCGAAGCGCGGGTGCTGACGGGTGCGCAGCTCAAGGACTATCTGGAGTTCTCGGCTCGGTACTACGTGCAGACGCCGGCCGGGGCGCCGGTGGATCCGGCGAAGCTGACGAACGCGGAGAACACGCCGGACTACAACTACGACGCGGTGTCGGGGCTGGTGTACGACATCGACGTCGCCAAGCCGGCCGGTTCCCGGATCGTGAACCTCTCCTTCCAGGGCAAGCCGCTCGATCCGGCCGCGCAGTTCGTGCTCGCCGTCAACAACTACCGCGCCAACGGCGGCGGCAACTTCCCCCATGTCGCGGGGGCGAAGCAGGTGTGGGCGAACTCCGAGGAGATCCGGAACACGATCATCGCCTGGGTGAAGGCGAAGGGGGTCGTGGACCCCGCCACGTTCGCTTCCGCGGACTGGAAGCTGGTCCGGGACGGAGTCCCTGTCTTCTAGCCCTCCAGGGGGATCAGGCCCTCCGGGGTCCTCGGGGCCGGGCGGGGTACCTCGGGGCGGGTGAGGCCGAACGTCGTGAACGCCGTGCGGGCGGGGAGCGGGTACGGCTCCTTGCCTGTCAGGGTGTTCAGGATCGCCGCGCTGCGCCAGGCCGCCAGGCCCAGGTCGGGGGCGCCCACACCGTGGGTGTGCCGCTGCGCGTTCTGGACGTAGACCGCTCCCGTGACCGAGGCGTCCAGGACGAGCCGGAAGTCCGCGTCGATGCGCGGGCGTTCGGAGGAGTCCAGGCGCATATAGGGGTCGAGCCCGGACAGTACGCGGGCCAGCGGGCGCTCCCGGTAGCCGGTGGCGAGGATCACCGCGTCGGTGGTCAGCCGGGAGCGCACCCCCTGCTGGGCGTGTTCCAGATGCAGTTCGATCCGGGTGGTGGCGACCCGGCCGGCGGTGCGGACGTTGACTCCGGGGGTGAGGGTGGCGTCGGGCCAGCCGCCGTGCTGGGTGCGGCGGTAGAGCTCGTCGTGGATGGCGGCGATGGTGCCGGCGTCGATGCCCTTGTGGAGCTGCCACTGCCGGGGCACCAGCTCGTCGCGGACGGGCTCGGCCAGCGCGTGGAAGTAGCGGGTGTAGTCGGGCGTGAAGTGCTCCAGGCCCAGCTTCGAGTACTCCATGGGTGCGAAGGTCTCGGTGCGGGCGAGCCAGGTGAGGCCCTCGTGGCCCGGCGGGCGGCTGCGCAGCAGGTCGAGGAAGACCTCGGCGCCGGACTGGCCGGAGCCGACGACGGTGACGTGGTCGGCGGCGAGGAACCGCTCGCGGTGGTCCAGGTAGTCCGCCGAGTGGATGACGGGCACGGCGGGCGCGTCCGCGAGCGGCTTGAGGGGCTCCGGGACGTACGGCTCGGTGCCGACGCCCAGGACCAGGTTGCGGGCGAAGGCGCGGCCCAGCGCCTCGGCCTGGCCGTGGGCGTCGAGCTGGGTGTAGTCGACCTCGAACACCTCCCGTTCGGCGTTCCAGCGCACGGCGTCCACCTGGTGCCCGAAGTGCAGGCCCGGCAGGTTCTCGCTGACCCAGCGGCAGTACGCGTCGTACTCGGTGCGCTGGATGTGGAAGCGCTCGGCGAAGTAGAACGGGAAGAGCCGTTCGCGGTGGCGCAGGTAGTTGAGGAACGACCAGGGGCTGGCCGGGTCGGCGAGGGTCACCAGGTCGGCCAGGAACGGGACTTGGAGGGTGGTGCCCTCGATGAGCAGGCCGGGGTGCCAGTGGAAGGCCCGGCGCTGTTCGTAGAAGGCGGTGGAGAGGCCGCCGGGCACCCCGTCGGCGAGGGCGGCGAGCGAGAGGTTGAAGGGGCCCACTCCGATGCCCACCAGGTCGTGCGGACGGTCGATGTCTTGGGCGGGTTCCGGTGCGGTCATCGCGGGGTGCTGCCTTCCACGGTCTTGAGGAGCTGGGCCAGGTCGCCGGTGGTGGTGTGGGGGTTGAGCAGGGTGGCCTTGAGCCACAGGCGCCCGTCGGCGCGGGCCCGGCCGAGCACGGCCCGGCCCTCGGTGAGCAGGGCGCGGCGGATCGCGGCGACCTCGCCGTCGGTGGCGCCGGCCGGGCGGAACAGGACGGTGGAGATCGCGGGCCGTTCGTACAGGTCGAGTCCGGGGTGTCGCTCGACGAGGTCCGCGAGGGTCTGGGCGAGCCCGGCCGTGCGGTCGACGAGGGCGGCGAGTCCGGTGCGGCCGAGGGCGCGGAGGGTGACGGCGATCTTCAGTACGTCGGGTCTGCGGGTGGTCCGCAGGGAGCGTCCGAGGAGGTCGGGCAGGCCCGCTTCGGTGTCGTCCTGGGCGTTGAGGTAGTCGGCGGTGTGCGCGAGCGGGGCGAGGCGGGCCGGATCGGGGACCGCGAGGAGCCCGGCGGCGACCGGCTGCCAGCCGAGTTTGTGCAGGTCGAGGGTGACGGAGTGGGCGTGTTCCAGGCCGTGCAGCTTGCCGCGCTGGGTGTCGCTGAAGACCAGGGGGCCGCCGTACGCGGCGTCGATGTGCAGCTCGGCGCCGTGCCGGGCGCACAGGGCGGCGATCTCGGGGAGCGGGTCGATGGCTCCGGTGTCGGTGGTGCCTGCGGTGGCGGCGACGAGCAGGGGCCCGTGCAGGGCGGTGAGGGCTTCGTCGAGGGCGGCGGGGTCGAGGGTGCCGGTGGGGGCGGGGACGGTGACGGGCCGCGGCAGTCCCAGCAGCCAGGCGGCGCGGGTGAGCGAGTGGTGGGCGTTGGCGCCCCGGACGAGCTGGACGTTGCCGTGCCGTTCGCGGGCCAGGAGCAGGGCGAGCTGGTTGGACTCGGTGCCGCCGCTGGTGACGAGCGCGTCGCCGCCGGGCCAGAACTCGGCGGCAAGCGCCCGGGTGACGAGGGCTTCGAGTTCGGCGGCGGCGGGGGCCTGGTCCCAGGAGTCCAGGGACGGGTTGAGGGCGCAGGCGGCGAGGTCGGCGGCTGCCGCGAGGGCCAGTGGCGGGGTGTGCAGATGGGCGGCGCAGCGCGGGTCGGCGGGGTCGGCCGCGCCTTCGGCGAGGGCCCCGACCAGGGTGTCCAGTGCCTCTTCGGCGCCGGTGCCGTGCGCGGGGAACACCTCGCCGACCGCGGCCCGGACCCGCAGGGCCACGGCTTCGGGGCCGCCGGGCGGCAGCGGGCCGCCGCGGGCCGCCGCGCCCTCGCCCAGCGCGTCCAGGACGACGCCGAGGAGGGGGCGCAGGGCGGCGGGGCCGGTGGGGCCGCCGGCTAGGGGCGGGGTGGGCATGGGGGGGTCCTTCGGGTACGCGAACGACGGCTCCACCAGCGTGGGGCGTCGCGGCGCGGTGGGGCCGCCCCGCGGGGCGATCTCAACCCGAAAGTGGTACTTGGCCCCCGGAGGCGGGGTGCCGGGGGGTGGCGCGCTGGTATGAGCACGCCACCCCGGTGACCGGGCCCGGCCGGTCAGGCGTTGCGTACCGCCAGTGCCCGGCGCAGGTCGTCGACCTGGTCGGTCAGCTTGCGGCGCAGCGCCGGCAGGAGGTCGTCGCGGGACAGGCAGGCCTCGCCGAGGGCCACCGCCTCCTCGTCGACCGCGAAGTGCGGGAAGGCATAGCGGCCGGCCGCCTCCGCGATGGCGGGGCCGCGCCGGGCGGCCAGCGGGACCGCGTCGACGTAGAACGCGGCCACGTACTCCCTCAGGAGGTCGGCCTGTTCGGGCTGCCAGAAGCCCTGGGCGGTGGCGGTGAACAGGTAGTTGGAGAGGGTGTCCCCCTCGAACATCGCGGCCCACGCGGCCGTCTTGGCCGACGGGTCGGGCAGCGCGGCGCGGCAGCGGGCGGCGCCCTCCTCGCCCGTGGCGCTGTGGTCGCGGGCCAGCTCGGCGTCGATCTCCGCCTCGGAGACCGCGCCCAGGACCGCGAGGCGGTTCAGGACGCGCCAGCGCAGCTCCGGGTCGAGCTCGGGGCCGCCGGGCACGCTCCCGTCGGCCAGCCACTCCTGGATGGTGTGGGGCTGGGCGGCGCAGTCGATGAAGTGGCGTACGGCGATGAGCCGCAGGCCCGGGTTGTCGCCGTCCTCGGTGCGCCGCAGCAGGTCCCGGGTGAGCTCGCCGAGGAGCGCGAGGGCGGCGGGGCGGGCGCTGTCGGGGAGGTAGCGGTCGGCGGCCTGGGCGGCGGCGAAGACGAGGACGCCCTGCACGACGGCGAGGTCCGACTCGTACGGCAGGTGGGCGCGGGCGGCCTCCAGATAGGCGGCGGGCGCCAGCCGGCCGTCGCGGACCATGTCGCGGGCGGCGTTCCAGAGGACGGCGCGGGCGAGGGGGTCGGGCAGTCCGGACAGGGAGCGCAGGGCGGTCTCCCAGGACTCGGGGTCCAGGCGCACCTTGGCGTAGGAGAGGTCGCCGTCGTTGAGGAGCACGAGCGCGGGGCGGGCGCCGGGGCGGGTGAGGGGCGCGCCGGGGACGTCGATCTCGTGGCGTTCGCGCAGTACGAGGCGGCCGGGGCGGGCGGGGTCGGTGTCGTAGGCGCCGACTGCGATCCGGTGCGGGCGGTCGCCGTCCTGCCGGACGGTGAGCGTCCAGGAGCCGTCGGCTTCGTCGACCGCCGGCGTGAGGGTGTCCACGCCGGTGGTGCGCAGCCACTTCTGTGCCCAGGTGTGTACGTCGCGGTCGGTGGCGGAGGCGAGGTTATCGATGAAGTCGGTGAGCGTGGCGTTGCCGAACTTGTGGCGTTCGAAGTGGGTGTTGATGCCCGCGAGGAAGTCCTTCTCGCCCATCCAGGTCACCAGCTGGCGCAGCGCGGAGGCGCCCTTGGCGTAGGAGATGCCGTCGAAGTTGAGCATCGCGGAGGCGGTGTCGGGCACGGCGGCCGGGTCGGGGGCGACGGGGTGGGTGGAGGGGCGCTGGTCGGCGTCGTAGCCCCAGGTCTTGCGGACGATGCCGAAGTCCACCCAGGTGTCGGTGAAGCGGGTCGTCTCGGTGAGTGTCTGGTAGCCCATGTACTCGGCGAAGGACTCGTTCAGCCAGATGTCGTCCCACCAGCGCAGGGTGACCAGGTCGCCGAACCACATGTGGGCCATCTCGTGCGCGACGACCATGGCGCGGGTCTGGCGCTCGGTGTCGGTGACGGCGGAGCGGTAGATGAACTCGTCGCGGAAGGTGACCAGACCCGGGTTCTCCATCGCGCCCGCGTTGAACTCGGGCACGAAGGCCTGGTCGTAGGAGTCGAAGGGGTAGGGCTCGTCGAACTTCTCGTGGTAGCGGTCGAAGCACTGCCGGGTGATCTCGAAGAGTTCGTCGGCGTCGGCGTCGAGGTGGGGGGCGAGCGAGCGGCGGCAGTGCAGGCCGAAGGGCAGGCCGGCGTGCTCGGTGGTGATCGAGTGCCAGGGGCCGGCGGCGAGCGCCACGAGGTAGGTGGAGAGCAGTGGTGTGGTGGCGGCCTTCCAGCGGCCCCCGCCCTGGTGTTCGGTGATGCCGTTGGCCAGGACGGTCCAGCCCTCGGGGGCGGTGACGGTGAGGTCGAAGGCGGCCTTGAGGTCGGGCTGGTCGAAGGCGGCGAAGACGCGCTGGACGTCCTCCATGAAGAGCTGGGTGTAGAGGTAGGTCTCGCCGTCGGCCGGGTCGGTGAAGCGGTGCAGTCCCTCTCCGGTGTGCGAGTACGTCATCTCCGCGTCGACGCGCAGTTCGTGCGGGCCCTCGGTGAGGCCGGTGAGCGCGAGACGGTTCCCGGTGAGGGCGGCGGGGTCCAGCGGCTGCCCGTCGAGGCTGACCGAGCGCAGGGTGGCCGGCTTGACCTCGACGAAGGTGTCTCCGGCCGCCGTTGCGGTGAAGTGGATGACGGTGTGGGAGTCGAAGGTCTCCTCGCCGGTGGTGAGATCGAGGTCGATCTCGTACCGCTGGACGTCGAGGAGCCGGGCACGGGTCTGCGCTTCGTCGCGCGTCAGTACGGACATGGAGGCCATGCTGCCCGATGTGCCCCGGCCGGCACATCGGGATGGTGTTGCGCTCTCAGCGCACGCGCCCGGCGGACGGACGGCTCACGAGGACTTGGCGATCGTCTCGTGGTGCCTGATCACCTCCGCGATGATGAAGTTCAGGAGCTTCTCGGCGAAGGCCGGGTCCAGTTTGGCGTTCTCCGCGAGGCGGCGCAGCCGGTCGATCTGCTGGGCCTCGCGCGCGGGGTCGGCCGGCGGCAGCTTGTGCTCGGCCTTGAGGTGGCCGACCTGCTGGGTGCATTTGAAGCGCTCCGCGAGCATATGGACGACGGCCGCGTCGATGTTGTCGATGCTGTCCCGGAGCCGGGCGAGTTCCGCCTGCACGGAGGGGTCGATCGTGGTCATGGTCGTCGAGCTTACGTGGCCGGGCCGGGGATCGTCGGAGGGTGTTCAGGATCCGGGATCCTCTCGCTCCAGCCGCCGGGGACGGCCCTTCCCTGCTGCTCGCGGAAGCGGACCGGGGCGGTGCCGACACGCCGGGTGAACAGCCGGGAGAAGTAGGCGGGGTCGTCGTAGCCCACCCGGCGGGCCACGGCGGCGACCGGCAGCTCGGTGGCGGCGAGCAGTTCCTTGGCCCGGCCGAGGCGGATGCCGAGCAGATAGTCCTTGGGGCTGCACCCGGCGCCCCGGCGGACCGCGGTGCGCAGCTCGGCGGGGGTCATCCCGTGCCGGGCGGCGTGCTCGGCCACCGACAGCGGCTGGAAGGCGTCGCGGGCGAGCGCCTGGAGGACGGGGTCGCCGTCGGGCGCGAGGTCGGCGCGGGCGCGGCGCAGGGCGACGAGGAGTTCGTGGACGGCGGCGGCCGTCTCGACCTCCAGGAGCGGGTTGCCCCGGCGGGCGGCCCGGGCGATCCGGCCCACGGCCGCGCGGGCGCCGGCCGTGTCGGCGAGCGGGACGACGGGCCGGTCGGGCTCGATGTAGCCGAGCTCGGTGTAGGTGGCGGTGGCGGGTCCGGCGAAGTCGACGAACGACTCGTCCCAGCCGGTGGCCGGGTCGGGTCCGTAGTGGTGGGGCACGCCCGGGGTGAGCCAGATCAGCGCGGGCGCGGTGACGGCGACCCGCCGCCCGTCCGTGCCCTCGAACCAGCCGCCGCCCGCGCCGATCACCACGGCGACGTGGTGGTCCAGGGTGCGCGGCCCGACGGCGGGCAGGGTGCCGTGCTGCAGGCCGACGCCCAGGCAGACAAGGCCGAGCCGGTGGTGGACCTGGCTCGGCGTGAAGTAGCGCATCCAGGTGTGGTACATGCCGCCCGTGCCGCCTCCCGTCACCTTTTTGCGTCCAATCAGCGCCGATCTTTGTCCATGGACCCCGGCCCGCGCCAGGGGTGACAGTGGTGGGGGCGCGGAACGAGAGAGGGGCGGGGCCGATGGCCGACTTCACCGTGGGTGAGCGGGACTTTCTGCTGGACGGACGCCCGGTGCGGCTGCTGTCGGGGGCGCTGCACTACTTCCGGGTGCACGAGTCGCGGTGGGGCCACCGGCTGGCGATGCTGCGGGCGATGGGGCTGAACTGCGTCGAGACGTATGTGCCGTGGAACCTGCACGAGCCGGCCCCGGGCCGCTTCCGGGACCCCGAGGCGCTCGGCCGGTTCCTGGACGCGGCGCACGCGGCCGGGCTGTGGGCGATCGTGCGCCCCGGCCCGTACATCTGCGCCGAGTGGGACAACGGCGGGCTGCCGCACTGGCTGACGGGGGCGCTGGGGCGGCGGGTGCGCACCCGGGACCGGGAGTACCTCGGGCATGTGGAGCGCTGGTTCGGCGCGCTGCTGCCGCAGGTCGTGGCCCGGCAGACCGACCGGGGCGGTCCGGTGCTCATGGTGCAGGTGGAGAACGAGTACGGCAGCTACGGCACGGACCAGGTGTATCTGCGGGCGCTCGCGGACCTGCTGGGCGAACTGGGCGTGACCGTACCGCTGTTCACCTCCGACGGGCCGGAGGACCATATGCTGAGCGGCGGCTGCGTGCCCGGTCTGCTCGCCACCGCGAACTTCGGCTCGGGTGCCCGCGAGGGCTTCGAGGTGCTGCGCCGCCACCGGCCCGGGGGGCCGCTGATGTGCATGGAGTTCTGGTGCGGCTGGTTCGAGCACTGGGGCGCGGAGCCGGTGGTGCGGGACGCCAAGGAGGCGGCCGGGGTGCTGCGCGAGATCCTGGAGTGCGGTGCCTCCGTCAACCTCTACATGGCGCACGGCGGCACCAGCTTCGCCGGGTGGGCGGGCGCCAACCGGGACGGCGTGGAGCATCTGGGCCCGCTCCGGCCGGACGTCACCTCCTACGACTACGACGCGCCCATCGACGAGTACGGCCTGCCGACGCCGAAGTTCTGGGCGTTCCGCGAGGTGCTCGCCGAGTACGCCCGGGAGCCGCTTCCCGCGCCGCCGCCCGCGCCGCCGCGGTGGGGCGCGCCGGTCACCGTGCCGCTGACGGGGTGGGTGGCGGCCGAGGAGGTACTGGAGGCGCTGGGGACGGCGGAGGAGGTGCACGCGGTACCGCCGACGTTCGAGGAGCTGGACGTGGACCGGGGGGTGGTGCGCTACCGGTTCGAGGTGCCCGGTCCGCGGCAGCCGTATCCGCTGCGGGTGCTGGGTCTGCGGGACCGGGCCGTCGTCCTTGTCGACGGGGTGCGGGCCGGGGTGCTCACCGAGGACGACGCGGTGCTGCCGGAGCCGGTCGCGGGGCCCGCCGAGATCGAGCTGTGGGTGGAGTCGCTGGGGCGCGTCAACTACGGGCCGACGCTCGGTGAGCCGAAGGGGATCACCGGCGGGGTGCTCCACGAACGCCAGTTCCTGCACGGCGTACGCGCGCGTGGCCTGCGGCTGGACGCCTTCGAGGACGCGCTCGCGGACCCGGAGCGGATGCGGCGGCTGTCCTTCGGTGCGCCCGCGGGGGCGGGGCGGGGGCTGTTCCGGGGCACCTTCGACGCCCCGGACGCGGGCGACGCGCGCCTGGAACCGCGCGGTCTGGTGCGGGGGTTCGTCTGGGTCAACGGCTTCTGCCTGGGGCGGTACTGGAACGCCGGTCCGCAGCGGTCCCTCCATGTTCCCGGGGCGGTGCTGCGGGAGCGGGCCAACGAGGTATGGGTGTGGGAGGCCGAGGCGGAGGACGCGACGGGCGCGGAAGTGACGCTCCACTAGCGCTCGAAGGTCCCCGGGAACACCGCCTGGCCCTCTCCTGCCCCCCGGGTACGGCCGCTGCCCCGCCCCCTCCGGAGGGGGCGGGGCAGTTCCCGGTTCCCCCGGTTACGCCTCGCGCACCTCGAACGCGTCGAGTGTGAACTCCGCCGTCCCGTCGTCCCCGGCCTTGCGCAGCCCGACCCAGGCCTCGCCGCTCGCGGGGGCCGTGAACTCGTAGCCGAACACGGTCGGCCCGGTCGCCTCCCCGAACACCTCCCGGCTCAGCTCGCGGGTGCCGGAGCCCTCGTCGACGGCCGTGACCCACGCGTACTGTCCGGCCTTCTCACACGCGTACCGGAAGGCCACGCGGTAGCGCCTGCCGGGCAGGAAGCGGACGGTGAAGGGCACGGTCCGGTACACCAGACCCTCGTTCTCGCCGCGCGACTTGAGCGACTGGCCGCCGTCGATCACATCGTCGATCGCCTTCCCGTTCCAGCCCCGCTGGGTGTACGGGGCGTGCCGCTGCGCGATGTGGGTGCGGGGGTCGGTGGCACCACCCGCGTCGCCCTTGACGAAGACGCCCCAGCCCTGCGGCACGTTCTCGAAGTCCTCGTACACCAGCGCACCTTCCTTGACGGTGGGCCGGGCGGGCACGATCCGTACGTTGTCGAACCGCACCCGGGCCTCCCCCGCCTCGGCGCACAGGCTCAGCTCGACCGGGCCGCCGCCCTCGGGGACCGTGAAGTGGGTGAACATCCGCTGGAAGCGGGTGCCGTGCTTGCGGTCGGCGGCGACGAAGTTGGTGGCCGTGGAGGTCGCCGTCCAGGTGCGGGCGCACACCCCGTCGGCAGTGCGCACCTCCAGGGCCGCCACCCGCCGCTCCCCCGCCCGCTCACCCACCTCGACCTGCACGGACGCGGCGTAGGTGCCGGGCGCGAGGCGGGCCGGACGCTGGCCGACCGAGGCCGCCGCGCCGGCGCCGATCACCAGCTCGTAGTCGCCGAGTGCGCTGCGGCGCACGGAGGCCGGGCCGCTGACCGTCCAGCCCTTCAGGGAGCCGGAGTGGAAGCCGGGGTCGTACAGGCCCGTGCCCTGGCCCCAGCGCGGGTCACGGGCGCGGGCCCGCTCGCGCACGACGACATGGGGCTGCCCGGCCGCCGCGCCCTCGATGGTGACCGTGCCGGAGCGGACCGGCAGCTCCCGCGCGTCGGCACGGCCCTGGTCGGTGAGCCGGTACAGGACGACCGTACGGGCCCCGGACCAGCCGCGCGGCAGCCGCCAGCGGGTCGTGCCACCGGCCGGGTTGTAGTGGTAGAGCTTGGCCGGGTCGGCCGCGCGGCGCGGCTCCCACGGCAGCAGATAGGCGCCGCCGTCGTAGACCACGCGCCCGTCCGTGGTGATCCGGCGGGTGCCGTCGGTGTCGGAGACCGAGGTGGCGCCGGGACCGAAGAAGGTGACCTCGTGCTCGTCCCAGCGCCGGACCGGATACGCCTGGAGGTACTTGGCGGGCAGCGAGTGCGTCCAGATCAGCTCGTAGAACGCCGTCCAGTCGGTCTTGCCGACCCAGCCCTCGAAGGTGCCCATCCGGGAGTGGCCGAGCAGGGTCGGCCACTTGTCGGCGAAGACGTCCTTCTGGTGGTGGCGGATGAACCGGATCAGCCGGGAGTTGATCCCGCGCGAGGTGTCGCCGCCGTAGTCGGTCTCGTTGGCCCAGTGCGACCAGAGCGAGGAGCGCTCCAGGCCGTGGCCCCACTCGGAGGCGACCAGCCAGCCCTGGGCGCGCAGCTCGCGCTGGAGGCGGTCGGAGGTCCAGCCGGACTCGCGGAACACGTCGATGTACAGGCCGTCCAGCGCCGGGTCCGTGTCGCGGCGCAGCGCGGCGAAGCGGCGGGCGATGTCACCGGAGACCAGGTCGCGGCGCTGGTCGATGCGGTACGACTGGTCGAGCCAGTCCCACTGCTCGTTCGCCTTGTCGACCAGCGTCTCGGAGAAGGCGTGGGCGACGGGGTAGGACTCGGTGGCGTTGACGTGGACGGCGAAGTCACTGTTCCACTTCTTGCCCTCGCGGACCAGGTGGTTGAGGTCGTCGAGGCCGCCGGCGCGCTCGTTGTAGTTGCCCGCGTAGTCGGGGTGGGCCGAGTCGTGGCCCTCGGACTGGTAGCCCTTGAGCAGGGTGTACTGGCGCAGCCCGTCGGTGGCGAGCGAGATCCGCTTGACGTTGTCGAGGGTGGCCAGGAACGGGTTGGTCGCCTGCGAGGCGAAGTTGAAGGGGATGTGCGGGACGACCCGCAGATGCTGTTCGTCGGCGCCGAGCGGGTTCACCATGATGTCGCGGAAGGCGATGGCCGCGTCCTGCCAGTCGACGGTGCCGTCGCCGTTCCGGTCGCCGGTGACGATCACGGTGGCGTACGGCAGGGGCTCGGTGTCGTCCACGGCGGCGGTGGCGGCCCGGTGGGTCCACTGGCCCGGGACGAGCCGGGCCTCGACGTATCCGTCCCGCCGTACGGTCTGGCGCCACAGCCGCCCGTTCTCCCAGGTGGTCCCGGCGGCGCTGGCGGGCTCGTCGTAGACGGTGTTGGTCTCGACGGCGCCGCCGAGGGTGTCGTGGGCGACGACGGCGTAGGCGCAGCCGACGGGTGCCGCGTCCGGGGCGGTGTCCGCGGTGAGGCGGACGAGCGTGTCGCCGCTCCTGGCCTTGTCCAGCTGGATCCGGGCCGCGTACAGGACCGCGCCCGGCTGGTCGGCGCGGACGGAGAGCAGGGCGAGGCCGGGGATCTGAAGGGTGCCGATGCGCAGCGCGGGGGTGTCGTGGATACGGGTGGCGCGCCAGTGGACACGGTCGGCGTCGACGCGGATCTCCACGTCGACGCAGGTGCCCGTGCCGCCGAAGGCGAGGGTGTACGCGGCTCGGTCGCGGGCCGTGCGCGCGGTGACGGCGGGTGTGTGGGCCACACCGTCGACCAGCACGGTCGTGACGGGGTCCTGCTGCCCGTACAGCTTCGCGCCGGTGGGGCGGTGGGTGTACGCGATGACGCGCGGGAAGGCGGTGTCGACCCTCACCTCCAGGTGGGGTGAGCGGATGACGCCCTCGCCGGTCGCCGCCGCGCGGGCGGTGCCGGGCGCGCCGAGCGCGGCCCCCGCCCCGGCGAGCGCGGTGGCCGCGACCACGGTCCTCCGCTTCGGTCCGCGTGTCTCTTCGGCGTTCACGACAGCCTCCTGGGTTGCGACGGGGTGTCTCGTGCCAGGTCACGATGGGCTGGGCGGGTGGGGTGCGCCCATGGACAAATGGGCGGGGTTGTTGGACTCAGCGGCTCGTCCGGGGGCCGGCGGGTGGCTGGTCGCGCGGTTCCCCGCGCCCCGGAGAGCCCTGGGCCGAGCCGGTTCCCCGGCTGCGGCCGGCCACCTCGGGGGCGCCGGGGACCGCGTGCGCGAGCCGGCACGGCCCGCGGACGAACGGGGGTCGCACGGGCCGGCCGGGATCGGCGCGCACCGGTCCGGGACGGCCCGCACCGAGTCCTGGCCGGCCCGTGGAGCTACAGCGTCGCCGCCGCCTTCGCGATGTCGGCCGCGAAGGTCGAGACCTCGCTGTAGACGCCCGGGTAGCCCGGCTCCGCGCAGCCCTGTCCCCAGCTCACGATGCCGACCTGGATCCAGGCGTTGTCGTTGTCCTTGCGGAACATGGGGCCGCCGGAGTCGCCCTGGCAGGTGTCGACGCCGCCCTGGTCGACGTAGCCGGCGCAGATCTCGTCGCTCGGGACGAGATCGCTGCCGTACGCCTGCTGGCACTGGGCGTCGGAGACGAAGGGGACCGTCGCCTTGTAGAGGTAGCGCTGCTGGCCGCCGCCCTCGCTGCGGGCGCCCCAGCCGGCGATGGTGAAGGTGCCATTGTTGTACTGGGTGTTCGTGGCGATCTTGAGGGTGGGCTGGGCGACCGGCTTGGCGAGCTTGATCAGCGCCCAGTCCTTGCCCTTGCCGTCGTAGCCGGGCGCCTGGAGCACCCTGGTCGACTTCACCTTGACCGCGCTGCTGCTCTGGAGGTCGACGACCCCCGTGGTCGCGGTGATGGAGGTGTTGGCGCCCGAGCCGTTCACGCAGTGGGCGGCGGTGAGGACGATCTGCTGGGTGTAGAGGGCGCCGCCGCACCCCATGGAGAGGCGGACCATGAACGGGAACTCGCCCTGGGCGGCGCGGGTTCCGCCGACCACGGGCGTCGGTGACGCCGAGGCGCCGGTGGCGGGCTGGAGCGTGAACGCGGCGAGGGTGACCGCGGCGACGGCGACGCATCTCTTGAGGACGCGCGTGAGTGTGTTCTTCAAGGGACTGCCCTTCGTGGGGGGTGGACGTCCGCGCGCCGACACACCGTGGGGATGACATGGGCGCGTCAATGCGCGTGCTGTGGATTATGAGAGCCGCCCGGGGAGGCGACAAGGAGGGCTTTCCGGCCATGCGCGCGAAGGCCCCCGCGCTCCCCAACACCCGTACAGTGGAGGCTCGTTCACCGTCCTGCGGGGGTGGCAGCGTGGCCCACGAGAGCGCGGGCGGACCCGGGGACGCACCGGCGCCGGGTCCGGTCGTCCACGGGTTCCCGCACATCGAGACCGTACGGGCGGCGATCACCGCGCTCTACCGGCGGCTGTCGTACGACGGGGTCCAGGGGTACGCGACGAGCGTCCTGCCCGCCGACGTCGCCTTCGCCGACCACGACGACCTCCATCTGGGCGCCCAGCGCGTCGCCCGGGCGCTGGTCCGCCATCTGCGCCTGCCGGACGCGCGGATGATCGTCGGGTTCCGCGGGATGCGGCACGCGGCCTCGGTCGAACTGGCCGCGGGGCCGGAGTACTTCATCGAGCTCAACGACCGCTTCCGCGCCCACCGGCGGGACATCGGGGCGGCGCTCGCCCACGAGATCACCCATGTGCTGCTGCACCGGCTCGGGCTGGGGTTCCCCGGGACACGGGACAACGAGATCCTCACGGACACCGTGACGACGTATCTGGGCGCGGGGTGGCTGCTGCTCGACGCGTTCCGCGAGGACGGGGTGTCCAGCCAGAAACTCGGATATCTGACACCGGAGGAGTTCGGATACGTCCTGGCCAAGCGGGCGGCCGTGTTCGGCGAGGACCCCTCGCCGTGGTTCACCAGCCCGCAGGCGTACCCGGCCTACCGGGCCGGCCTCGCCCGCGCCCGCCGCGACGGGGAGCAGCCGCCGCTGATGGCGGCCGGATGGGCCGGGCGGCGCCGGTACGCCAAGGACCGGCGGGTGGCGCTGGAGCGGGGCGGGGTGCGGGGGTCCGCCGCGGGGGCGCCGTACTCCTTCGAGGGGGCGGGCGGGGAGCTGCGGGTGTGCTTCTCGTGCCCGACGTGCGGGCAGCGCAACCGAGTGGGGGTGCGGGGGCGGGTGCGGGTGCGGTGCGGGGTGTGCCGGACGGTGCTGAGCTGCGACACATAGCCCCGCGCCGCTCACAGGGCGGGGCCATGTGTCGCGGCCCCGCCTTCCGGCCGCGGTACGGGCGTCAGCAGCCGAAGTCGACCAGGTCGAAGGTCGCGTAGTGGTCCGAGGTGTAGTAGTCCTCGTCCGCCTGGCGGCCCGTGACGATGCGGCGGGCGCCGCGGGTCGGGGAGTTCGGGGTCTTGACCGTGTACTCGTGGTAATAGCCGCTCGACTGCGACGGCAGCACGTGCTCGCGGTTGGTGAAGACGACACCGTCCTGCGAGTACGGGAACGGGCCGCCCGAGTCGATGAGCCGCAGCGTGTCGTGCGCCTGCGCGGGCAGGTCCGAGGAGCAGATGCTTCCGGTGCTCTGCACCGACGCGGTGGACGCGGCGGCCTGGACCGCGGTCGGGCCGAGGAGCAGGGTCGCGGCGACCGTGAGGGCCGCGCCGAGTGTGGTGACGCGTGGGGGGATTCTCATGGCGGCCATGATGACGCGCGTAGAGCGGGGCGGGTCAACACCAATCCCCTTGAATTTTCCACGAGTTAACCCGCGGCACCGGGCCGTAACGGGGGCTTCCGCCGCCCTTTGCCCTCATGGGCAGAATTTGGCCATTCTTTCGTTTTGGCGAACTAACGGCCTTGCTACCCTCCCCGCCATGGACCACACCATGGACCACAGCCTCGCCGCCGACCGCGCCAAGGCGGTCGAAGACCTTCTCCACGTGGCACGCGAACACAGCGGCGTCACGGTGATGTTCCACACCGCGATAGCCGAAAGGCAAGGCCTGGGAGCCTCCGAGACGAAAACGCTCGATCTGCTGGAGCGGTACGGGCCGCTCACCGCCAAGGAGCTCTCCCAGCACACCGGCCTCGCCCCCGCCTCCGTCACCGGCCTCGTCGACCGCCTGGAGGCCAAGGGCTTCGTCCGGCGCGCCAAGCACCCCACCGACAGGCGGCGGGTGCTCATCGAGATCCGCTGGGAGAACATCCACGGCCTGAAGCGGTTCTTCGTGGACTGGTCCCGTGAAGTGGCGGAGTTCTGTGCGGAGTTCACGACCGAGGAGCTGATCACCGTGGTCCGCTTCCTGGCCGGCAACAGCACCCTCCAGCGCGAGGCGGCGGCGAGACTCGGGCCGTGACCCCCTCCCCGCCCCGCGCTCCGCCGCGTACCGTCCCCCTCACTCCGCCCCGTACACCGCTCCCGGCGCCTCGGCTTCCCGCAGCAGCCGTCGTGCCGCCTCTCCCGCCTCCGCCGGGGTCCAGCGGCCTCCCCTGTCCGCCGTCGGGCCCGGCCGCCAGCCCTCCATCACCGTGATGCGGCCCCCCTCCGCCTCGAAGACGCGGCCCGTCACCCCTTCGCTCGCGGCCGAGCCCAGCCACACCACCAGTGGTGACACGTCCTCGGGCGCGGCGGCCAGACCGGTGAAGACCCGCTCGGTCATCCGGGTGCGCGCCGCCGGGGCGATCGCGTTGACCTGGACGCCGTAGCGCGCGAGCTCCGCCGCCGCCACCAGGGTCAGACCCACGATCCCCGCCTTGGCCGCCGCGTAGTTCCCCTGGCCCACGCTGCCCAGCAGCCCCGCGCCCGAGGTGGTGTGGACGACCCGGGCCACCGGGCGGCGGCCCGCCTTCGACTCGGCGCGCCAGTGCGCCGCCGCCTCCCGCAGCGGCAGGAAGTGGCCCTTGAGATGGACCCGCACGACCGCGTCCCAGTCGGCCTCGTCGAGGTTGACCAGCATCCGGTCGCGCAGGAAGCCCGCGTTGCTCACCAGCGTGTCCAGGCGCCCGAAGTGGTCGAGGGCGGCCTCGACGAGGGAGGCCGCGCCCTTCGCCGTCGCGATGTCCCCGCCGTGCGCGACCGCCTCGCCGCCCGCCGCGCGGATCTCGGCGGCGACCCGGTCGGCCGGACTGCCGGGGGCCGGGGCGCCGTCGAGGCCGACGCCGAGGTCGTTGACGACCACGCTCGCCCCCTCGGCCGCGAACGCCAGGGCGTGCGCGCGGCCCAGCCCGCGCCCCGCCCCCGTCACCACGACGACCCGTCCCGCACTCGTCTGCGTCATCCCGACTCCCTTTTCGTCCCTGCCGACCCTGCCGACTCTGCCGACCCCGCCGGCCTGTTGACCGTGGCCGCGTCCAGGAACGCCGGGCGCTCGCCGCCGCCGTGGACGAGCAGGGACGCGCCGGTGATGTACGCGGCCCGGGCGGAGGCCAGGAAGACGGCGGCCTCGCCCACCTCGTCCGGCTCGCCGAGCCGCCCGAGCGGCACGGTGGCCGCCACGGCCGCGACCCCCCGCTCGTCCCCGTAGTGCAGATGCGCTAGCTCGGTGCGGACCATGCCGAGCACGAGCGTGTTGACCCGCACCCCGGGCGCCCACTCCACCGCCATCGAGCGGGCCAGGCTCTCCAGGCCCGCCTTGGCCGCGCCGTACGCGGCGGTGCCGGGCGAGGCGCGGCTCCCGCTGACGCTGCCGATCATCACCACCGAGCCGCCGGACGCGCGCAGATGCGGGTACGCGGCGAGCGAGGCGGTGAGCGGAGCGGTGAGGTTGAGCTCGACCACGCGCGCGTGGCGCTCGGCCGAGGACTCGCCCAGGAGGCGGTAGGGCGTGCCGCCCGCGTTGTTGACGAGCACGTCGAGGCGCCCGTACGCCCTCGCGACCGCGTCGAAGAACTCCCGTACGGCTGCCGGTTCACGCAGGTCGAGCGGGCGGAACCCGGCCTCGCGGCCCGCCGCCCGGACCGGCTCGTCCGGCGGTCTGCGGGCGCAGACCACCACCTCGGCGCCCGCCGCGAGGAACGCCCGTGCGATGCCCGCGCCCACGCCCCGGGTGCCGCCCGTGACGACCGCCGCCTTCCCGGCCAGCTCCATCCGCGCTACCTTCCTCACCTAACAAATGTTTGGTGGAAAGGTAGCTGATCCGCCCATGGGTGTCTCCACCACCGCCCCCGAGAAGGGGATTTCCCTCGTCACGGTCGACTTCCCGCCCGTCAACGCACTTCCCGTGCGCGGCTGGTACGAGCTGGCCGACGCCGTGCGCGCGGCCGGGCGCGACCAGGGCGTGCGCTGTGTCGTCCTGGCCGCCGAGGGGCGCGGCTTCAACGCCGGGGTCGACATCAAGGAGTTGCGGCGCGACAGCGGGCACAGCGCGCTCATCGGCGCCAACCGCGGCTGCTACGAGGCCTTCGCCGCGGTGTACGAGTGCGAGGTGCCGGTGGTCGCGGCGGTGCGGGGACACTGCCTGGGCGGCGGGATCGGCCTGGTCGGCAACGCCGACGTGGTGATCGCCGCCGAGGACGCGGTCTTCGGGCTGCCCGAACTGGACCGGGGCGCGCTCGGCGCCGCCACCCATCTGGCCCGGCTCGTCCCCCAGCACCTGATGCGCGCGCTCTACTACACCTCGCGCACGGCCACCGCCCGCGAGCTGCTGGCCCACGGGTCGGTGTGGAAGGTGGTGCGCCCGGCCGAACTCCTGGACGCGGCGCTGGAACTGGCCCGGGAGATCGCCCGCAAGGACGCCACCCTCATCCGGCTGGCCAAGGCCGCCATCAACGGCATCGACCCCGTCGACGTCCGCCGCAGCTACCGCTTCGAGCAGGGCTTCACCTTCGAGGCCGGCCTCAGCGGGGTGGCCGCCCGCATCCGCGACACCTTCGGCGAGGAGCCGGGGAAGGAAGGCGAGCGGGCATGACGGACAAGACCATGACGCCCGAGGACGTCGTCGCGCGGCTGCGCAGCGGTATGACCCTCGGCATCGGCGGCTGGGGCTCGCGCCGCAAGCCCATGGCGCTGGTGCGGGCGCTGCTGAGGTCGCCGGTGACCGATCTGCGGGTCGTCTCCTACGGCGGCCCGGACGTCGGCCTGCTCGCCGCCTCGGGCAGGATCCGTGAGCTGGTCGCCCCCTTCGCCACCCTCGACTCCATCCCGCTGGAGCCGCACTTCCGCGCGGCGCGCGAGGCGGGGACCCTCGCCCTGACGGAGCTCGACGAGGCGATGTTCATGTGGGGCCTGCACGCGGCGGCCAACCGGCTGCCCTTCCTGCCGGTACGGGCCGGGCTGGGCTCCGACGTGATGCGGGTCAACCCGGGGCTGCGGACGGTGACGTCGCCGTACGGGGACGGGGAGACGTTCGTGGCCGTGCCCGCGCTGCGCATGGACGCGGCGCTGGTCCACCTCAACCGCGCCGACCGGCTCGGCAACGGCCAGTACCTGGGCCCCGACCCGTACTTCGACGACCTGTTCTGCGAGGCCGCCGACAGCGCCTACGTCTCCTGCGAGCGGCTGGTGGAGCCCGGCGGCTTCGCGGACGCCGTCCCGCAGACCCTGCTCGTCGGGCGGCACACGGTCACGGGCGTCGTCGAGGCGCCGAACGGGGCCCACTTCACCTCGTGCGTACCGGACTACGAGCGCGACGAGCCCTTCCAGAAGCTGTACGCGACGACGCCGTGGAAGGACTTCGCGGCGCGGTTCCTGTCGGGGCCGGACGAGAAGCACTACCAGTCGGCCGTACGGGCCTGGCACGAGGAGGTCCGGTGAGGGAGGAGGACGCGGTGGCGGTGAACGGGGCGCCGGCGGCGAGCCGCGCCGAGTACTGCGTGGTGGCCTGCGCCGAGGCGTGGCGCGGCGACGGGGAGGTGCTGGCGAGCCCGATGGGGCTGATCCCCTCGCTGGGCGCCCGGCTCGCCCGGCTGACCTTCGCCCCGGACCTGCTGCTGACCGACGGCGAGGCGACGCTGATCGGGGCGGACGGGGCGGCGGAGGGCTGGCTGCCGTACCGCCGCCATCTGACCATGGTCACCGGGGGCCGTCGGCACGTGATGATGGGCGCGAGCCAGCTCGACCGGTTCGGCAACCAGAACATCTCCTGCATCGGCGACTGGGCGCGGCCCGCGCGCCAGCTGCTCGGGGTGCGCGGCGCGCCCGTCAACACGCTCAACAACCCGGTGAGTTACTGGATACCGCGCCACTCCCCCCGGGTGTTCGTCCCCGCCGTCGACATGGTGTGCGGTGTCGGCTACGACCGGGCGGCGGCCGTCGGGGCGCGTTACCACCGCATCCCCCGCGTCGTCAGCGACCTCGCCGTCCTCGACTTCGCCACCCCGGACCGCGGGATGCGGCTCGCCTCGCTGCACCCCGGGGTGACGGTCGGGCAGGTGCGCGAGGCGACGGGCTTCCCGCTGGCGGCGCCGGACGACGTCCCGTACACCCGCGGCCCCACCGCCGGGGAGCTGCGCCTCATCCGGGAGGTGCTCGACCCGCAGGGCCGGCGCGAGGAAGAGGTGCGCGGCTGATGGAGACGGCGCTGACCCGGCTGGTGGGGGTGCGGCACCCGATCGTGCAGACGGGGATGGGGTGGGTGGCCGGCCCCCGGCTGGTGACGGCCACGGCCGAGGCCGGGGCGCTGGGCATCCTCGCCTCGGCGACGATGACGCCCGAGGTGCTGCGGGCGGCGGTACGGAAGGTCAAGTCGCGCACCGACGCGCCGTTCGGGGTGAATCTGCGGGCGGACGCGGGGGACGCCCGCGAGCGGGTGCGGATCATCGTGGAGGAGGGGGTGCGGGTGGCGTCCTTCGCGCTCGCCCCCTCGCGGGAGCTGATCGCGGAGCTCAAGGACGCGGGCGTGGTGGTGGTGCCGTCCGTCGGGGCGCGGCGGCACGCCGAGAAGGTGGCGGCGTGGGGCGCGGACGCGGTGATCGTGCAGGGCGGGGAGGGCGGCGGGCACACCGGGGAGGTGGCGACGACGGTCCTGCTGCCGCAGGTCGTGGACGCGGTGGACATCCCGGTGGTGGCGGCCGGGGGCTTCCACGACGGGCGCGGTCTGGTGGCGGCGCTGGCGTACGGGGCGGCCGGGGTCGCGATGGGCACGCGGTTCCTGCTCACCTCGGACTCCCCGGTGCCGGACGCGGTGAAGGCGCGGTATCTGGCGGCGGGGGTCGGGGACGTGACGGTGACGCGGGCGGTGGACGGGCTGCCGCACCGCGTGCTGCGCACGGAGCTGGTGGCTTCGCTGGAACGTGCCGGGCGGGTACGGGCGCTGGCGCGGGCGGTGCGGCACGCCGCCGCCTTCCGCTCCCTGTCCGGCCTGTCGTGGCCGCGCCTCGTCCGGGACGGGCGGTCCCTGCGCCACGGCAAGGACTTGACATGGAGTCAGGTCCTGCTCGCCGCGAATACGCCGATGCTGTTGCGGGCGGCGATGGTTCAGGGGCGGGTGGAGGCGGGGGTGATGGCGTCCGGGCAGGTGGCGGGGGTGATCGGGGATCTGCCGAGTGTGGGGGAGGTGGTGGGGAGGGTGATGGGGGAGGCGGAGGGGACGCTGTCGCGGCTCCAGGGGTTTTCCCCTACCCCGCCCCTTCCCGATGCTCAGGACTGAGTGTTCTGGAGTGCTCGGGTCATGGCAGCATCCACGCTGGTCAGGGGCGTGAGGAACTCGCTGGTCTCCACAGAGGGCATGGAGACCAGCACCCCTACGGCAGTAGTCCACGCTACCGAGACCCTGCGTGGGGTGCGGTGCGTACGCCTGTCGGTGCGCACAGACGAGACCACTAGCCCCGAGCGGCAGCGGGAAGCCGACGACCAGGCGGCGGTAGCCCTCGGTATCGACTTCGGCTCGGGCGAGAAGCTGCGCGAAGCGGTCGACCTGGACGTAAGCGCGTCCAGGTCGGCCCCTTCGAGCGTCCGCAGCTCGGCGAGTGGCTGAAGCGCCCCGACGACTTCGACGCCCTTGTCTTCTGGCGTTTCGACCGGGCTGTCCGGTCCATGCAGGACATGCACGAGCTTGCGAAGTGGGCACGCGAGCACCGCAAGATGATCGTGCCACCCCAAGGGGGACACCCGGCGGTCCGAGTGCCCGACTCTCACCAGCGCTGCCCGTGCACGACGCACCCCGCGTTACCGGGATGGCCTGCCGGAGTCGTGAGGCAACGCATGCGAGAACTGCACCGCCCACGAGTAACCCGCCCGCCAGGGCGAGCCGAAAGGGGTCGTAAGCGCGTGCAGTCCCCATGTTGCCGCGCCTCGCCGGCGAGGATGACACCAGCCCCCCCCCAGCCGAACTGGCAAGAGGCACGCGGCCTAGACCCGCGCTGTTCCCGGTTCGAGTCCGGGGGCGGGCACTCCACACATCAACGAGCGCCAGGGGGCGCACATGCGCTGTATCGACTGCACCGAGCCCGCTACCCACCGCGGACATTGCAAGGCTCATCACAACACTTTTGAGGGGCGTACTAACGTCCGCTCTCGGCGGGCACGGGGACGCCGACGAGCGGCCCGATTTGACACTGCGGCGAGGCTTCGCCGACGGGTGGACGAGCGCGGGTCTGGCTGGTGTGACTGGTGTCTGAACGACTTCCCCGCGGATGCAGTGGAGATTGATCACGTGCGGCCCCTCGCGCTGGGAGGGGCCGACACGGACGGGAACGTACAAGTTCTGTGCGCCGCCGCACCCGCATTGACTTCTACTGCAGCCTCGCCCTCTTCGGCGGCAAAGCCGCCGCACGGCTGACCAACGTCCTCGTGGGCTGATCACACCAATTAGCCCCCGCGCTCGTCATCCCTCGCAGAAAGGGACGGCGAGTGCGGGGGCTTCGTGCCTTTATGCGGCGCCGTCGAGCAGTGCTCGGACATCTGGAATGTCGTGGAACTCTTCCAGGCGAGCGAGCACGATTCGCACACGCTCTGCTGTTCGTTCGCTGGCCACGTCGGCGGAAAGTGAGATCACGCGTTCGGCGACGGTTACCGCCTCCTCGGGTTCGTTGGCATCGCAGAGGGCGACGGCGAGCCACGACAGGTACAGGGCGAGCTCCCGCGTGTGGGTCGCGTCGTACCGGCTGAGTACGTCCCGGAGCAGCGGAACGGCGCGGAGTGGCCGGCGTAGCTCCGTGTAGACACGGGCCTCCATGACCTGTAGTTCGCCGGAGTCAACCCAATACAGGTAGGCCGGCGCCTCGCTTCCTTCGCTGTCCTGGCTCAGCGCCTCGCCGGCCTCTCCCAGTGCCCGAATGGCAGGCTGGACTTCACCGGCCTTGGTGTGCGCCCATGCCGCCCGGTCGAGGTACAGTGCGCGAGCCTTGGCCGGTGTGTCTGTTCCGGCCACGGCGAGAGCGGCGCGGGCGAGTTGAATCCCCTCAACTTCCCTGCCGGTATTGCTCAGTTGGTATGCCAGCGACCCGGCGAGGTTCCCGGCCAGGGTGTGATCCTCTGCCTGCCTGGCGGCGCTGAGTCCTAGTCGGTAGATCTGTTCCGCCTCGCTGTACTGCCCGGCGTCGCTCGCAATCCAGCCGGCGATCTGCCCCAACTCGCCGATCTGACGCAGGAGTTCGCGGCCGACCCTTCCGCTGTGGCTGCCTTCCCGGTAAAGCTTCACGGCCGATCGGAGTTCGCGGAGCGCGGGACGGATCAGGTCGCCACCGGCTAGAACGTCATCGGCCAGCCGTAGGCCGTGCACGCGCTGTTGCAAGTCGCCTACCTGCTCCATGCCGATGCGTCGCCCCGTGCGGGCGCTGAGGGGTGCTAGCGGATCATCGGCAGGCACATAGTCAGCGAGCGTCGGCAACGGGGGTTCAGCGGGCGGCTGCGGCACTGTGAGCGCATCCACGGGCACGCCGAGAGCGTCAGCGATAGACGGCAACCACTCTCGGGGCGTGCGCTTCCCCGTTTCCCATCGGCTGACCTCTTGGCGGCCGACCGGTTCGCCCTGAACCCCGGCGACTCGGCAGACCTCCCGCGCCAGGCGCGCCTGGCTCCATCCGCGCTGTTCCCGCTCGCGTCGGATGTTGGCCCCCATGTTCCCCGACATGTGCCCAGTCTGGCCGACAGTTGGCCTACACGGGGCCGCTAGTCGGCATTCCCTCGCGGCAGCACGATCAAGGCTTCCGACGTTCGAGGGGATGGAGAAAAGCGATGGTCGACAACTGGGCGCCCACGATGGGTGGTTATGCAGTAGACACGGCAGACAGGCGGATCGGGGAGGTACGTCGCCTGTTCGAAGGCAGCGTGTACCTCGTGCCGCCGGGCGGGGGTGCCGAGTGGGCCGCCCCGCCGAGCAGGCTCCGCCCGCCGACTGACGGCGAAGTCTGGCAGGCGCGCGTGTGGTCGCGCCCTGTGAGGTCGGGGCTGTGAGAACCCCCCGAACCGTGATCCGGCCGGTAAAGCACTCCATCGGCACGCACCCGCACGGAGAGATCACCGTCTCGGCTCGCTGTCTTGACAGTGCCTGCCTGTGGACGCTGGCCGCTACGTCAGACCTCAAGGCCGCCGATCTGGCGATGATGACGCACACCGGCCTGTCCGGACACCCCACGTTCGCCCGGACCTTTGAAGACGTGGCACTTGTGCGCCGCTTGGAGCTGAACGAGGGGAAACAGGAGATCCCGCCGCCCTCTCCCCAGGAGCCGCAGCACGAACGCGCGGCCCCATAAGTTCCCCGGCCCCCAGTGAGTCACAACGAGTGGTCCGTCCCGGCCGGGGGTGCGGGGCAAGTCCCCGCTCAGACGCACGTCCCGTGAAGCGGAGACGCCGGAAGCGGCCCACCACCCGCCCAAGCACCGCTCCGGTCCCGTACGCAGGCTCCGCTGCGGGACCGGAACGGTCCAACCAACCCATCGAAGGGAAGGCAACCCGATGTCCGTTCTCAGCGAGTTGGCGCAGGCCGGCGACCTCAAGCCGAGTGCCCGGCAACTGATCGCAGATGAGAGCTTCGAAGGCGCCGTGCGCCTGGTGCAGCGCGCCAACGCTGACATCAGCGAATCGCTGGCAGGGCGAATCGTTGATGAAGCCCTCAAGTTCGTGGCAGCAGCGGCAGGCAACAAGACGCCCGGACTCGCCCTTCGGCCCTCACGGATCGTCGACGAGGGATGGCACGCTCTGATCCAGGACACGCGCACCTATCAACGCCTGACGGACGATCTCGGGAAGTTCGTCCACCACGTACCGGAGACCCCGGCGACAAAGGAACACGACGAAGCAACGGTGATCCGGACGCTGAGCGCCATCGAACGCGCGGGGTACGTGCCGGACCTGTACCTGTGGGCCAAGGAAACGCAGAGGGAGGTACTGGTGTCCGCCGATTGCATGCACAGCGAGTGCACCGATGGCGGGTCCAGCTGTGCGGCACCGCAAGCCGTCTGAGTGACCAGCGGCAGGCGCGCCCTCAACTTGCGGCTTCCGCTCTACAGTTGACTACGGTCCGTCAGGAAGGAACCGCAGTGAGCGAACAAGGCGGAGTGCCCCGCAGGTGGGATGACCCTCGGTACAGCAAGCTGCTGGCAAGCTGGCAGCGTCTTCGGGTCGAAAAGCGCCCCGGAAGGCGCCCCCGTCGATTCTGTCCGCACGGTCTCGGAGCGACCCTCACAGTCGACCCTGAGACAGGCAAGCCCTTCAACGTCGGGTGTGCTTCTTGCAACTCGTCGGAAGTCTGAGCCAGTAGCGTGGCCCGCTCATCTGCCCCTCGGCGAAGGTGAGCGGGCTTTCGCCGTCGGTGCCCTCGCCGGATGCCGCACAGCGCGAGGCTTTGATACGGGCACTGTGGACCATTGAGCCCGGGTTGGTCGCCAAGGGCTCGGACATCAAGGGTGGCAAGGACGGACGGAGCCCTCCCGGGGCGGGATGCTCGTCTGCGGACCGGTGGGTGGCTACTCGCGCAGTTCCCCGCGCCCCTAGGTATTCAGGGGCGCGGGGAACTGCGCGAGCAACCCAGCACGATCCGCGGACGAAAGAGCGGGTCACACGGGCCGCAGGCCCGTCGGCGGGGTGGGGGAAATCCCGCTACGCGGACGCGCCGCGTCGGCCGCCCTGCTGCGGGCGGCCACGGCGAGCACCGCCACCGCCCTGCCCCGCACGGGCCCCCTGGGACTGACCGGCGCGGGCACTCTGGGGCTGTCCCGCGCGGGAGGCTCCCTGGGACTGCCCGGTGCGCGAGGCTCCCTGGGACTGCGCCCCGCGGCCCGACGACGTACGGGCGCCCGAGCGCGCACCCCGGGCCCGCGGACGGGCGGCCGGCTGCGCCGGCGCCGGGACCTCGACCACGACCGGGACGCCGGACGGCTCACGCGCCCCCGTCACCCGTACCAGCTCCTCGTCGCTCGACTTCACCGCCGCCGTCCGCGGGCGGATCCCCGCGAACGTCATCAGACGGGACATCTCGCGCTTCTGCTCCGGCAGGACCAGCGTGACGACGCTGCCCGACTCACCCGCGCGGGCCGTGCGCCCGCCCCGGTGGAGGTAGTCCTTGTGGTCCGTCGGCGGGTCGACGTTGACGACGAGGTCGAGGTCGTCGACGTGAATGCCGCGCGCGGCCACGTTCGTCGCGACGAGCGCGGTGACCTGGCCGTTCTTGAACTGGTCCAGCGTGCGGTTGCGCTGCGGCTGGGAACGGCCGCCGTGCAGGCCCGCCGCCCGCACACCGCTCGCGAGCAGCCGCTTGACCAGCCGGTCCACCGAACGCTTGGTGTCCAGGAACATGATCACCCGGCCGTCGCGCGCGGCGATCCGCGCGGTGACGGCCTTCTTGTCGGTCTCGTCCTGGATGTAGAGCACGTGGTGCTCCATCGTCGTGACCGCGCCCGCCGACGGGTCGACGGAGTGGACGACCGCGTCGGTGAGGAACATCCGGACCAGCCGGTCGATGTTCTTGTCCAGGGTCGCGGAGAACAGCATCCGCTGACCGCCCGGCTCGACCTGCTTCAGCAGCGCCGTGACCTGCGGCATGAAGCCCATGTCGGCCATCTGGTCGGCCTCGTCGAGCACGGTGACGCGCACCTGGTCGAGCACGCAGTCGCCGCGCTCTATGAGGTCCTTGAGGCGGCCCGGCGTCGCCACGAGCACCTCGGCGCCGCGCCGCAGCGCGTTCGCCTGCTTGGTGAGCGAGAGACCGCCCACGACCGTGGTCAGCCGCAGGTTGACGGCAGTGGCGTACGGCGTGAGCGCGTCGGTGACCTGCTGGGCCAGCTCGCGGGTCGGTACGAGCACCATCGCGAGCGGCGCCTTCGGCTCGGCGCGGCGGCCGGCCGTACGGGCGAGGAGGGCGAGGCCGAAGGCGAGGGTCTTGCCCGAGCCGGTACGGCCCCGGCCGAGGATGTCGCGCCCCGCGAGGGAGTTCGGCAGCGTCGCGGCCTGGATCGGGAAGGGCTCGCTCACCCCCTGGGCGGCCAGCGTCTTGAGGAGCGCCGCCGGCATGTCGAGGTCGGCGAAAGCGGCCACCGCGGGCAGCGGGGGCGTGACCGACTCCGGCAGCGTGAATTCACCCTGCGGCTGTGCGGTACGGCCTCGCGCGGCATTCGCGGCGGGCCTGGCGGAGCTGGAGCTGGAGCGCTTGCGGGGGGTCGTACGCGTCATACGGGATTTGCCTTCCTGGGCCCGGGGGACGGACAGCACGCAAGCCGGGACCCGCACCTGCGCGGTGCGGGTCCCGGCTCGGGATTCGCCGAAGATCAGGCGGGGAGGATGTTCTCCGCCTGCAGGCCCTTCTGGCCCTGGGTGACCTCGAAGGAGACCTTCTGGCCCTCCAGGAGCTCACGGAAGCCGGAGGAGGCGATGTTCGAGTAGTGGGCGAAGACGTCCGGGCCGCCGCCGTCCTGCTCGATGAAGCCGAAGCCCTTTTCCGAGTTGAACCACTTCACGGTGCCAGTAGCCATGTCATTCTCCTGAATAGGTAGGGGCCCCATCCGGAGAAAGCCGGTAAAACAATAATGCGCCTGAGGAACATTCCCGTCAGGCGCACATAAAGTCTATGGGTACCAAAACTGCAACGGGGAAAACTCTACCACGTCACCGGCTCGTGGGAAGGGGCGGCCGTGTGCGCCGCGCCACTCCGCGGGCGCCGCCGTCCGCGCCGGTCACAGCCGCTCGATCACCGTCACGTTGGCCTGGCCGCCGCCCTCGCACATCGTCTGGAGGCCGTAGCGACCGCCCGTGCGCTCCAGCTCGTGCAGGAGCGTCGTCATCAGCCGTACGCCGGTGGCCCCCAAAGGGTGGCCGAGCGCGATGGCGCCTCCGTTGACGTTGACCCGCGCCGGGTCCGCGCCGGTCTCCTTCAGCCAGGCCAGCACCACCGGCGCGAAGGCCTCGTTGATCTCGACCAGGTCGATCGCGTCGATCGTCAGACCCGTCCTGCGCAGCGCGTACGCCGTCGCCGGGATCGGGGCCGAGAGCATCCGGATGGGGTCCTCGCCGCGCACCGAGAGGTGGTGGATCCGGGCGCGCGGGGTGAGCCCGTGCTCGCGCACGGCCCGTTCGCTCGCGAGGAGCATCGCGGCGGCGCCGTCGGAGACCTGGGAGGAGCAGGCGGCGGTGATCGTGCCGCCCTCGACGACCGGTTCGAGCGCGGCCATCTTCGCGGCGCTCGTGTCGCGGCGCGGCCCCTCGTCGGCGCGCACCTGTCCGTAGGGCACGCTCTCGCGGGCGAAACGGCCCTCGTCGAGGGCGCGGACCGCGCGCCGGTGCGAGCGCAGCGCGAACTCCTCCTGGTCCTCGCGGCTGATCCCCCACTCGCGGGCGATCAGCTCGGCGCCGTGGAACTGGTTGACCGGTCGGTCCCCGTACCGCGCCCGCCAGCCGGCCGAGCCGGCGAACGGGCCCTCGGTCAGCCCCAGCGGCTCGGCCGCCTGCCGGGAGGCGAAGGCGATCGGGATCATCGACATGTTCTGGGTGCCGCCCGCGACCACCAGGTCCTGGGTGCCGGAGAGCACGGCCTGCGCGGCGAAGTGCACGGCCTGCTGGGAGGAGCCGCACTGGCGGTCGACGGTGACGCCCGGCACCTCCTGCGGCAGCCCGGCCGCCAGCCACGCGGTGCGCGCGATGTCCCCCGCCTGCGGCCCGACCGCGTCCAGACAGCCGAAGACGACGTCGTCGACGGCGGCCGGATCGATCCCGCAGCGCTCCACGAGGGCGGTGAGCACATGCGCCCCCAGGTCCGCCGGATGGACCCCGGCGAGCCCGCCCCCGCGCCGGCCCACCGGCGTGCGCACCGCTTCGACCACGTATGCCTCGGCCATGTCCCCAACTCCTCTGAAGCGTCGGCGGATCACTCTCGTACGGCGATCCCGTCCAGCACCATCGACAGGTACTGGCGGGCGATCTCCTCGGGGCTGTGCTGTCCGCCCGGCCGGTACCAGGACGCGGCCACCCACACCGTGTCGCGGACGAACCGGTAGGTGAGCCGGACGTCCAGGTCCGCGCGGAACGCCCGGGCCTCGACGCCCCGCTCCAGCGTCCCCAGCCACGCCTGCTCGAAGCGGCGCTGCGATTCGGTGAGATAGGCGAAGCGGGGCAGCTCGGTGAGGTGCCTGGACTCCTTCTGGTAGATCGCGACGGCGGCCCGGTGCCGGTCGATCTCCCGGAAGGACTCGGTGACCAGGGCCTCGATGGTCTCGCGCGGCCCGAGTCCGGCCGCGAGCACGGCGTCGTACCCCTCCCACAGCTCGGTCAGGAAGGTGGAGAGGATCTCGTCGAGCATCGATTCCTTGGAATCGAAGTGGTAGTAGAGACTGCCCGCGAGCAGGCCCGCCTCGTCGGCGATCCTGCGGACGGTGGTGGCGTTGTAGCCCTGGGCGGCGAACACCTCGGCCGCGGTGGCGAGGAGTTCCGCGCGCCGCTCGGGCACGGCGGTCACCTGCTGCTTCTTGTTGTTCGGCACGGGTCCATTGTGGTCCCGCCGGTCAGGCGTGCCGACTGCTGACGGCGACGACTTCCCCGGTCATGTACGAGGAGTAGTCGCTGGCGAGGAAGACGATGACGTTGGCCACCTCCCAGGGCTCGGCGGGGCGCCCGAAGGCCTCGCGCGCGGCGAGCTCGTCGAGGAGCGCGGCGGAGGTGACCTTGGCGAGGTGGGGGTGGCGGGCGAGGGAGGGGGAGACGGCGTTGACCCGCACCCCGTACGCCGCCGCCTCGATCGCGGCGCAGCGGGTGAGCGCCATGACGCCCGCCTTGGCGGCGGCGTAGTGGGCCTGGCCCGCCTGGGCGCGCCAGCCGGCCACGGACGCGTTGTTGACGACGACACCGCCTCGGCCGGCGGCCCGGTAGGCGCGCAGGGCCGCCCTGGTGCAGCGGAAGGTGCCCGTCAGGGTGACGTCGAGGACGCGGTCCCACTGCTCGTCGCTCATGTCGGCGAGCTCGGCCGTGCCGCCGAGGCCCGCGTTGTTGACGACGACGTCGAGGCGGCCGTGGAGCCGTACGGCCTCGGTGAAGAGCGCGCGCACCTGGGCCTCGTCGGTGACGTCGCAGGGCAGCGCGGCCACCGCCGCGGCGCCGAACTCGGCGGCGAGGGCCCGCTCCGTCTCCCCCAGCCTGCGCGTGTGCGCGTCGCTGAGCAGCACCCGCGCGCCCTCCTCCAGGAAGCGGCGGGCGGTCGCGCCGCCGATCCCGGCCCCGGCGGCGGCGGTGACGACGGCGGTGCGGCCGTCGAGCAGGCCGTGTCCGGGCACATACGGAACCTTGTTGTCGGTCACGCCCGCAGGCTAACCTACCAAACACTTGTTAGGGAACGGTCGGTGGCGAAGGGGCGGGCCCCGCAATGGACTTGGACCGCACGGCCGGGGAGGACGCCTTCCGCGCCGGGGCGCGCGAATGGCTCGCGGCGCATGTGCCGGCCGCGCCGCTGCCGTCCCTGGAGACGGCCGAGGGCTTCGCCGCGCACCGCCGGTGGGAGGCCGAGCTGTACGCGGACCGGTGGTCGGCGGTCTCCTGGCCCGAGCGGTTCGGGGGCCGGGGCGCCGACATCTTCCGGTGGCTGGCCTTCGAGGAGGAGTACTGGGCGGCGGGCGCGCCCGGCCGCGTCTCCCAGAACGGCATCAGCCTGCTCGCGCCGACCCTCTTCGACCACGGCAGCGAGGAGCAGCGCGCCCGGGTGCTGCCGGACATGGCGAGCGGGGCGGTGGTCTGGGCGCAGGCCTGGTCGGAGCCGGAGGCGGGCTCGGACCTCGCCGCGCTGCGGTCGCGGGCCGTGCGCACCGGCGGGGGCTGGCTGCTGTCGGGACAGAAGACCTGGTCCTCGCGGGCCGCGTTCGCCGACCGCGCCTTCGGCCTCTTCCGTACGGACCCGGCGGCGTCCCCGCCGCACCGCGGCCTGACGTATCTGATGTTCGACCTGCGGGCCCCGGGGGTGACCGTCCGCCCGATCGGAAGGCTCGACGGCAAGCCGGCGTTCGCGGAGCTCTTCCTCGACGAGGTGTTCGTCCCCGACGAGGACGTGATCGGGGAGCCGGGACAGGGCTGGCGCATCGCGATGTCCACGACCGGCAACGAGCGCGGGCTCACCCTGCGCTCCCCCGGCCGCTTCCTGGCCGCCGCCGACCGGCTGGTGCGGCTGTGGCGCGAGCGGGGCGAGGACCGGGGAACGCGCGACCGGGTCGCGGACGCGGTGATCGGGGCGCGGGCGTACCAGCTGTTCACCTACGCGGGCGCGTCGCGTTTCGCGGCGGGCGAGGCGATGGGCGCGGAGTCGAGCCTGAACAAGCTGTTCTGGTCCGAGTACGACATCGCGCTGCACGAGAGCGCGCTGGAACTGCTGGGCGCGGAGGGCGAGTTGGCGGACGCCCCGGGCGGCTGGGCCGAGGGGTACGTCTTCGCGCTGGCCGGGCCCGTGTACGCCGGAACCAACGAGATCCAGCGCGACATCGTCGCCGAGCGCCTGCTCGGCCTCCCGAAGGGCCGCCCCCGATGAGGTTTGTGCCAACCGCCGAGCAGCGCGACTTCACCCGCTCCCTGGACGCGCTCCTGACCGCTTTTGACACCCCGAAGACCGTCCGGTCCTGGGCGGCCGGGGACCACGGCCCCGGCCGGGCGCTGTGGCGGCGGCTGGCCGGGGCTGGGGTGTTCGCGCTGGCCGCGCCGGAGGCGTACGAGGGCGCGGGCCGTCTGCCGCTGGAGCTGGCCATGGCCTACCGGGAGCTGGGCCGCCACGCGGTGCCGGGCCCGCTGGTGGAGACGGCGGCGGCGACGGCCCTGCTCGGCCGGCTGGCGGACGGGGGCGAGCCGGGTCCGGCCGAGCGCCTGCTGCCGGGTGTGCTGACGGGCGGGGCCGTGGTGACGCTGGCCGTGCCGGAGGGCGGCGGGTGGGTGCTGGACCCGGACGGGGCGGACGCGGTGCTGGTGGTGACGGCGGCGGGCCCCGGCCCGGCGGCCGAGCTCCGGCTCGCCCCCGGCCACGGCCCCCTCCACACCTCCCTGGACCCCGCCCGCCGGCTCGCCCGCCCCGGCCCCGGCGGGGAGCTCCTGTGCGCCGGCCCCCTCCTGGAGGAGGCCGTCGGGTGCGCCGTCGGCTGGGCGCGGCTCGCGTCGGCCGCGCAGGCGGTCGGGGTGGCCGAGGAACTGCTGCGGCGGACCGTTGCGTACGTCCGCGCGCGCAACCAGTTCGGGGTGCCGGTCGGGTCCTTCCAGGCGGTCAAGCACCGGCTGGCGGACACGCTGCTGGCGGTGGAGTTCGCCCGGCCGCTGGTCTACGGGGCGGCGCTCACCCTCGCCCCCGGCGACCTCGCGGCGGCGAAGACGGCGGCGGGCGAGGCCGCGTACACGGCGGCCCGCGCCGCGCTCCAGCTCCACGGCGCGGTGGGCTACACCGAGGAGCTGGACCTCTCCCTCTGGCTGCGCAAGGCCCGGCCGCTGCGGGACGCGTGGGGCACCCCGGCGCAGTGCCGGGCGGAGGTACTGGGGGCTTACTCCTAGCGGTCCCGTTCGCCCGCGGGCCGGTGGGGGCCCTGGCGCCCCGGAGGGGCGCCTCCAGGGGCACGGGGAACCGCGCGACCAGCCGCCACCGGCCCGCGGGCGGACATCCGCCCTCCCGGCGGAGCGCTCACGCGCTCTCGCGAGGCGGCTCCGTCCCGCCGCCCCGCCGGATGGTGCGCAGGGCGGCGCCCGGCCGCCACACCCGCAGCACGATCTCCTCCGCCTCCTTGTCGATCCCGGTGTGGACCACCTCGGTGAGCTCCGCCCGGAACAGGAGGAACGGCTCGGGCGGACGCACCTCGTCCGCGTACCGGGCGCGCTCGGCCGGGTCGACGACCTCGACCGCCCGCCCGCTGATCCGGACGTCGCCGTCGGCCATCTCGGCGTCCGGCCCCGGGTTGGCCTGGACCGCGAAGCGCGGATCGCGCAGCAGGTCGTCCGCCTTGCGGGAGCCGGGCATCATCCCGAGCCACAGCTCGCCGCCCCGGATCTCGACCTCCAGGCCGGTGACCCGGGGGCTGCCGTCCGCGCGCAGGGTCGCGAGGACGTGGTGCTTGTAGAGAAGGAAACGCTCGCGCACGGCGTCGGCGAACCCCGCCTCGGCCGCTTCGAAGTCTGTCCAGCTGAATGTCTGCGGTGCCATGCGCCCAGCAAACCCCGGATACCCGACATCCACTGTCCGGATTACTCCGGGGTCGCGAAGATCGCGGTCCGGTGCCGGGACGGGGACGGGCAGGCGTCCCTAACCGGAAGAGCCGTCAAAGCCGTCCCCCGAGGCCGCCCAGTGCGAGCGCAGCACCTCCTCCGCGGGCTTCCCGTGCGGGGTGTACGCGAGCCTCGCCGGGGTCTCCCCGCTGTCCGGCCAGTCGTCCCACATCCACCAGCACACCCCGGCCCACCAGTCCCGCCCGGTGAAGGTGTCCAGCAACGCCCGGTAGCCGGCGGCCTGTTCCTCGGGCGCCTCGCGTTTGCTCACCGTCCACGAGTACGGCGCCGTGGTCGAGCCGCGCTGGCTGGTGTAGCCGGCCTCGGTGAAGAGGATCTTGCGGTGCTGTCGGCCGGAGAAGGCCGCCAGCTCCTCGACGACCGGCCGCCAGGCCCGGCCCAGCTCCGCGGCGTCCGCCGTGGGGGCATCGCCCAGCGGCCAGTAGGCGTCGATGCCGATGACGTCCAGCTCCGGCCAGAAGGGGACCCGGGCGTACTCGTCGTAGTTGGCGGCGTACGTCAGTGGCTCCCGGTAGCGGGCGCGGACCGCCGCGATCACCCGCCGCCAGGGCGCCGCGTCGCCGGACACCCCCGCGAGTTCGGTGCCGACCACGAACCGCTCGGTCCCCGTCTCCCGCGCGAGCGCCGCGTAGTGCGTGATGAACTTCTCGTACGAGGTGAACCAGGCCGCCCGGTCGGCGGGGCGGATTTTGGCCCGGTCGGTGCCGTCCACCAGGTCGACGTGCGGCTTCAGCATCACCTGGAGCCCGGCCCGGTGCGCCAGCGCGGTGATCCGCCGCAGGCTCGTGTCGCTCGCGGTCTCCTCGGTGGGGCGCTGCTCGCTCTCCCGGGTGGTGCGCTGGTACCAGGTGGGCGTGAAGACGACCCAGCGCGCGCCGGTGTGCGCGATGTCGCGGAGATACGCCTCGGCGCGCGGGCTGTCGTAGTCGTCCGCCGACCACGACGGCAGGGTCATCCCCCGCACCCGCCCGTCCCCCGCGGCGCCGTGCCCGGGACCGGAGCCGCTCGGCTGCGGCCGGTCGCCGCCGTGCTCCCCCGAGCAGCCCGCGAGCACCAGCGCGGCGGTCGCGGCCAGGGCCGCGACCGCCTTCTTGGCGATGTCGCTCACAGCGCCGAGGGGCTGACGAAGGTGTAACCGAGGGCCTTGATGCCGTCGATCGTGTCCTTCAGCGGCTGGAGCGGATAGTAGGGGTGGTAGAAGAAGCTCGCGAAGCCGTCCCGGACCGCCAGGTTGGCCCTGGCCGACGCGACGAGGTCCGCGGGGAACCGCGCGGGGTGGTTGTTCTGTGCCACGGGTTCATAGTTCCCGATGTTCTCGGGAAGCACCTTCGTTCCGTACACGTCGTTGACGACGTACGGGAAGAACTGGCCGATGAACCGGTTCGGGTCCGACGTACCTCCGGTGAGCGTCCCGGCGAAGTAGAGCGACCGCTCCAGCCGGGCCGAGTAGTTCTGGGCGAAGACGCGGTAGTCGGTGGCGGAGCCCGCGTAGTGCGGGGTCGTCCACAGCTGCGGGCGCGGCAGACCGGCCGCGGCGAAGCCGGCCAGGCCCGAGGTCACCCGGGACTGTGCCCAGGCCGTGGAGTCCTCCGCGACCGGCCCGTCGTGGACGACGTTGTCGGACGCGTCCACGTGCGCCCGGTAGAACTCGAAGTCGTCGCCGGTCACCGCGGTGTACGGATTGTCGGTGGTGCCGTACTGGTGGGTGTAGCCGTGCTCCATCAGCACGGCGCCGCGCGCCAGCATGTACTTCAGCGCCGACACCAGCTGGGGCCGCTGCGCCAGCGTCACGGTCTGCGGGACGCCGTTGCTGTAGACGCCCTTGGGGTCGGTGTAGACGGGGATGACGTTGATGCCGTACGGGATGTGCTGGCTGTAGAGGTAGTCCGCCATCGCCCGCAGCTCGGCGGGGTCGGAGTCGGGGCTGATGTCCTCCAGGCGGAACATCGCCCGGTGCCGGGCGGCGGTCCCCGGGGCGAGGGCGTCGAACAGCATGTCCTCGTACGCGATCACACGGTCGCTTTCGGAAACATAGCTGAACGGGATCTCACCGATGTACGTGAGGTTCGCGGACCGGACGGCCCACGGGAAGCTCGCCCCGCTCGCCGAGTCCAGCGCCTCCGCGACGCGGGTGACCGCCGGATACCCGGCTCCGGTGAGGATGTTCGGGCGCAGTACGCCGCCGTCCTGACCCGCCGGGACCTTCCGGGTCAGGGTCTGTCCGCCGTAGGTCACCTGGCTGACGTTGCCCACCGAGCCGTTCGCGTCCGCGAAGTAGGACGTCGTGGGGTCCCAGCCGTACTTCTGGGTGAACTGCGCCGCCCCCACGGCGTTGCCCATGTTCCAGATGTTGTCCCCGACCCAGGTCACCGGTTTCGTACCGGCCAGCACGTCCTGGTAGAACGCGGCCGGCACGGCGTCGGGGATGCCGCCGCCGTAGTAGGTGGAGCCCAGATAGACCGTCGCGGTGTACTGGCCGAGCAGGCCCGCGGTGTACTGGCGGACGGGCTTGGCGGTGACGCCGCCGAAGTGGCCGCCGAGGTTCGCCGCCGCCATCGCGTACAGCTCACCGAGGTACCCGTAGGGGCCCGCGTCGTCGTAGAGCACCAGCGTCGAAGTGGTCTCCGGCGCGGCGGTCGACAGCAGCTTCCGTACGTCGTCCGTCACGGCGCCCAGGACCGAGGTGAGGGGCGACAGCGGTGTGCGCGGCGCCGCACGGCGCTGCGCGTCCGCCGCGAGCTGGGCCCTGGCCCAGTCCCCCAGCCCCGCCCTGCCCAGGGTGGCGGCCGGGCTCAGCTGCTCGGAGCGCGGCGGCCTGCCGTCCGGCGCGGCGGCGGAGGCCGCCACGCCCGTGCCCAGCAGGGCGGCGATCAGCAGCGGGACCAGCGACAGCCTGCGCCGACGGCGCCCGCCGGGCGTTCTTCTCACGGATTTCATGATCCGCTTCCCCCCTCTTCCCCAGAGGATCGGCCGCGCACCGCCCCGGATTTCCCGGGCCGTGAAACCCGGCCGAATTAGGCCCACGATTCTTCTGGCGGACCACAAAGCCTGTCAATAGCCGAAGGATCCCCGGAACGCGTCCGTCCGGCTTCGGTAAAAAACGATCCATGAACTTTTAACTTCACCTCTCACCGGGGTGTCCGGATCTGCTACGTTCGCCATCTCGCGCAGGGACATGAGACCTGCTGCGCGAACAAATGGGGGGGAACCCATGTACGGAAAGCCAGCCTGGGGCACAGTGCTGCCCCTGGCCGGGATGGCGGCTGCGCCCGAGACCGTACCGGGCCTGCCTTTGGCCAAAGCTCTCCAGGCCACGGCGGGTGCCGGCTTCGCTCTCTACTGCCTCACCGCCTTCGTCCTCATATCGATCAGAATTCGAATGCGATGGCGGACGAATTCGAAAACAACCTGTGCAGACCAGCCTCACGGGCACCGGGGGCGCACATGATCCTCGAAGCGCTCCTCTGGTCCAGCATTTCCATCATCCTGATGGCGGGCTGCTACAACACCGGCCTCTTCGCTCTCTCCAGACGACGCGCACCCCGCCGGAAAGGGCCGCGTAAAGAGCGGCTCTATGTATTCCTCCTCGCCTGCCTCAACGAGGAGCAGGTACTGGCCGAAAGTCTTGCGCGGATCACGGGGCTCCCGGCCGGAAATTTCCTGGCGCTCGTCATCGACGACGCCTCCGACGACCGCACCTCCGACATCGCCCGGGCCGCGGGCGACCGGGTCCTGCTCCACCGGCGCGAACTGCCCGACGCCCGGCGCGGCAAGGGCGCCGCGCTCAACGACGGCATACGCTTCCTGACCGCCTCCGGGGTGCTCGACGGACACCACCCGGACGACGTCATCGTCTGCGTGGTCGACGCGGACGGGCGCCTGGACGGCCATGTCGTGCAGGCCGTCGACCCGTTCTTCGACGACCCCCGCACCGGCGCCGCCCAGATCTGCGTACGGATGTACAACCGCGCCACCGGACTGCTCGCCCGCCTCCAGGACATGGAGTTCGTGGTCTACGGCGATGTGTTCCAGAGCGCGCGCCGCTTCATCGGAAGCGTCGGCATGGGCGGCAACGGGCAGTTCATGCGGCTGTCGGCGCTCCACTCCCTGGGCCCCGGCGGCCCCTGGAGCGACAGCCTCACCGAGGACCTGGACCTAGGCGTACGGCTGATCGCCAGGGGCTGGGGCACCCAGCACTGCACCACGGCCTCGGTCTCCCAGCAGGCCGTGCTCTCCCTGCGGCGCCTGGTACGGCAGCGATCCCGCTGGTTCCAGGGCCACCTCCAGTCGGCCGGCCTCGTCCCGCTCATCCTGCGGGAGGTCCCGACGCGCCCCGCGCTCGACCTGCTCTACCACCTCTCCAGCCCGGTGCTGATCCTGCTCACCTCGCTGCTGCCGCTGTCCTTCCTGGTCGCCCTCGGCGGCACGGTGCTCGCCTCCGTCGAGGCGGGCCGGGCCCTGGTGTCACCGATGTGGCTGCTCGGCCCGTACCTGCTCTCCTTCACCGCGGCGTACGCGTACGGGTTCGTCTACGCCAAGCGGGAGCGGGACCTCGGTCTGGTGCGGTCGGTGCTGGTCGCCCATGTCTTCGTGTTCTACGGCTACATCTGGTTCGCGGCCGGCTGGTGGGGGCTGTGGCGGATGGTGACCGGCAAGCGCACCTGGCTGAAGACCGCCCGCACCTGAGCCGCGCCGCGGCGGGGCCGGACCCCGTACGCGCCCGTGCCTTCTCTTCCTTCTTCTCTCTCATCGTGCTCGTCCTTGTCCTAGGGGGGACCCATGTCCGCGTTCTCATCCGGCGTGCCCGTGCGCGCCATGCTGGTGCTCGGCACCCGGCCCGAAGCGATCAAGCTCGCGCCGCTGGCCCGGGCGCTGGCCGCGGGTACCGAGTTCGAACCGGTCGTCGTCACCACCGGCCAGCACCGCGAGATGCTCCACCAGATGCTGGGGCTGCTGGGCGTCGACGTCCGCTACGCCCTCGACGTCATGCGCAACCGCCAGCAGCTCTCCGATCTGACGTCCCGCCTGGTGGAGGGGCTCGGCCAACTGCTGCGCCGGGAGCGGCCCGACCTCGTCGTGGTCCAGGGCGACACCACCACCGCGCTGGCCGGCGCGCTGGCCGCGTTCTACGAGCGCGTGCCGGTGGCGCACGTGGAGGCGGGGCTGCGCACCGGGGTCCTGGACAACCCCTTCCCCGAGGAGCTCAACCGCAGCCTGATCGGGCGGATCGCGCGCTGGCACTTCGCCCCCACCGAGCGCGCCGCCCGGCATCTGCGGGAGGAGGGCGTCCCCACGGGCCAGATCTTCACCACCGGCAACACCGTCATCGACAACCTCCAGTGGGCGCTCGCCGAGGGGATCGGGACCTGCGCCTTCCGCACCGCGCGGCGGCGCATCCTGGTCACCCTGCACCGCCGGGAGAACCAGGGCCCCCGGATGCGGGCGATGGGGCGGGCGCTGGGCCGGCTCGCCGAGCGGGGCGATGTGGAGATCGTGATCCCGCTGCACAAGAGCCCGGCGGTGCGCGACGCGCTGCTGCCGCTGACCGGACGGGCCGGCATCACCCTGGTCGAGCCGCTGGACTACCCGGATTTCACCGCCACGCTCGCGGGCTGCGACCTCGTCCTGACCGACTCCGGAGGCATCCAGGAGGAGGCCCCGAGCCTGGGCAAGCCGGCCCTGGTGCTGCGGACCACCACCGAGCGGCCGGAGGCGGTGGAGGCGGGCGCGGCCCGGCTCATCGGCACCGACCCGGAGATGATCGTGGGCGCCACGGCGGCCCTCCTCGACGACCCCGAGGCGTACCGGCGGATGGCGACGGCGGGCAACCCCTACGGCGACGGCGGCGCCACCGCCCGGATCGTCGCCCAGCTCGGGGAGGACTTCGCGGCCGAGGTCCCGGGCGCCGCCGAGCCCCTTCTTCCCGTGCCCCCCGCGGGCGGCGGACCGGGGCCATACTCGACGGCATGACGACAGCCCCACGTCTGCGGCGCCCGGCCACACCGGCCGGGCGCGGTGGCCGCAGACGCCGGACGACCGCCCTGGTCCTGGCCGCCGCGCTGCTGGCGGCCGGGGCCTTCGCCCTGAGCAGGTGCGTGGCGGACAGGGGCCCGGCGGCGCGCCAGCCGTGGGCCGACGGCACGGCACACGGCCCCTGGCGGTCGGTGTTCAACGGCCACGGCATCAACACGGGAACCGACGACGCCCTGGAACTGACACCGAAGGCCGCCACCGGCCCCGGCACCACCCACGCCGGCCTGGTGGTGAGCCGCGCGGTGTACGGGGACGTGGGCTACGAGGCCCGGATGCGCACGGTCGAGCAGTTGCGCACCCCCACGCCGAACACCTGGGAGGTGGCCTGGCTGGTCTGGGCGTACACCGACCCGGCGCACTTCTACTACATCACCCTCAAGCCCAACGGCTGGGAGCTGGGCAAACGCGATCCCGCCTACCCGGGCGGCCAGCGCTTCCTGGCCACCGGCGAGCGGCCCTTCCCGGTCGGCGCCTGGTACACGGTCCAGGTCCAGCAGCGGGGCGGCCACCTGCGGGTGGCCGTGGACACGGCGGGCCTCGCCGACTTCACCGACACCGAACGCCCTTATCTCCAGGGCGCCCTGGGCGCGTACACGGAGGACGCCCGGGTGGAGTTCCGGGGGCTGCGGGCCGGGGGCGACAAGCGGTGACGCGCCGCGGCGCCCGCCCGGTCGTCCGGTCGGGGACAGTGGGGCGAGCGCCGCGCTGCGGGGGGCCGGGGGTGTCCCCCGGACCGGCGCAGCCCGTACACCGTTGTACGGAACGTTTTGGGGTGGAGGGAATCAGACCGTCAGGGCCCGGTCCGTCGGACGGATCGGGGCGGGCAGTTCGCTCCTCCCCGTAAGGTACCGGTCCACACCACGTGCTGCCGAACGGCCCTCCGCGATCGCCCACACGATCAGGGACTGTCCGCGCCCGGCGTCACCGGCCACGTACACCCCGTCGACGTTGGTCGCGAAGTCCGCGTCGCGGGCGATGTTGCCGCGCTCGTCGAGCTCCAGGCCGAACTGGGCCACCAGCCCGTTGGACTGGTCGGTGCCGGTGAAGCCCATGGCGAGGGTGACCAGCTGGGCGGGGATCTTCCGCTCGGTGCCGGGCTTCTGGGTCAGCTTGCCGTCGACGAACTCGACCTCGACGAGGTGCAGGAACTGAACGTTGCCGTCCTCGTCGCCCTCGAAGTGGGTGGTGGAGACGGAGTAGACCCGCTCGCCGCCCTCCTCGTGGGCCGAGGTGACCTTGTAGAGCATCGGGAAGGTCGGCCAGGGCTGGTGGGCCGCGCGGTCCTCCGACGGGCGGGGCATGATCTCCAGCTGGGTGACCGAGACCGCGCCCTGGCGGTGGGCGGTGCCCACGCAGTCCGCGCCCGTGTCGCCGCCGCCGATCACGACGACGTGCTTGCCCTCGGCGGTCAGCGGGGGCGCCACGAAGTCGCCCTCCTGCACCTTGTTGGCCAGCGGCAGGTACTCCATGGCGAAGTGGATGCCGTTGAGCTCGCGGCCGGGGACCGGCAGGTCGCGGGAGACCGTGGCGCCGGCCGCGATGACCACCGCGTCGTACCGGCGGCGGAGCTTGGCCGCGTCGATGTCACGGCCGATCTCGACCTCGGTGCGGAACTTGGTGCCCTCCGCGCGCATCTGCTCGATGCGGCGGTTGATGTGCACCTTCTCCATCTTGAACTCGGGGATGCCGTAGCGCAGCAGACCGCCGATGCGGTCCGCGCGCTCGTACACCGCGACCGTGTGGCCGGCCCGGGTCAGCTGCTGGGCGGCGGCGAGCCCCGCCGGGCCCGAGCCGATGACCGCGACCGTCTTGCCGGACAGACGCTCGGGGGGCTGCGGAGTGACGTCGCCGCTGTCCCACGCCTTGTCGATGATGGAGACTTCGACGTTCTTGATGGTGACGGCGGGCTGGTTGATGCCGAGGACACACGCCGACTCGCAGGGAGCGGGGCACAGCCGCCCGGTGAACTCCGGGAAGTTGTTGGTGGCGTGCAGCCGCTCGGACGCGGCCGACCAGTCCTCGCGGTAGGCGTAGTCGTTCCACTCGGGGATCAGGTTCCCCAGCGGGCAGCCGTTGTGGCAGAACGGGATGCCGCAGTCCATGCAGCGCCCGGCCTGCTTGCTGATGATCGGCAGCAGCGAGCCGGGAACGTAGACCTCGTTCCAGTCCTTGACGCGCTCGGCCACGGGGCGGGTCTTCGCGACCTCGCGACCGGTGGTGAGAAAGCCCTTGGGGTCAGCCATTGGTCGCCGCCTCCATCATCTTCTCGGTGGTCTCCTGCTCGGAGAGACCGGCGAGCTCAGCGGCTTCCTTGGCGGCGAGCACGGCCTTGTACGTGGACGGGATGATCTTGCTGAAGCGCTCCGCCGCGGCCGGCCAGTCGGCGAGCAGCTTCTCGGCGACCGTGGAGCCGGTCTCCTCCTGGTGGCGCCGCACGACGTCGTGCAGCCACTGCTTGTCGGCCTCGGTGGGGGCCTCGACCGCCGCCAGGTTGCCGGCGTTGACGTGGTGGGGGTCGAGGTCGATCACGTACGCGACGCCGCCGGACATACCGGCCGCGAAGTTGCGTCCGGTCTCGCCCAGGACCACCGCGTGGCCGCCGGTCATGTACTCGCAGCCGTGGTCGCCCACACCCTCGGAGACCACCAGGGCGCCGGAGTTGCGGACGCAGAACCGCTCGCCGGTACGGCCGCGCAGGAACAGCTCGCCGCCGGTCGCGCCGTACGCGATGGTGTTGCCCGCGATGGTGGAGTACTCGGCGAGGTGGTCGGCGCCCCGGTCCGGGCGGACGATCACCCGGCCGCCGGAGAGGCCCTTGCCGACGTAGTCGTTGGCGTCGCCCTCCAGGCGCAGGGTGATGCCCCGGGGCACGAAGGCGCCGAAGGACTGGCCCGCCGAGCCGGTGAAGGTGATGTCGATGGTGTCGTCGGGCAGACCCGCGCCGCCGAACTTCCGCGTCACCTCGTGGCCGAGCATGGTGCCGACGGTCCGGTTGATGTTGCGGATGGCGATCTGGGCGCGGACCGGGCGGGCGTCCTCGGCGGTGGCGGCGCCCAGCGCGTCGGCGGCGAGCTCGATGAGCTCGTTGTCGAGCGCCTTCTCCAGACCGTGGTCCTGGGCGGTCACCGCGTGGCGCACGGCGCCCTCGGGCAGCTCGGGCACGTGGAAGAGCGCGTCCAGGTCGAGGCCCTGGGTCTTCCAGTGCCGCACCGCGCGGCTGGTGTCCAGCAGCTCGGCGTGGCCGACGGCCTCCTCGACGGTGCGGAAGCCCAGCTCCGCGAGGAGCTCGCGGACCTCCTCGGCGATGAACTCGAAGAAGTTGACGACGAATTCGGGCTTGCCGGAGAAACGGTCGCGCAGCACCGGGTTCTGGGTCGCGATGCCGACCGGGCAGGTGTCCAGGTGGCAGACGCGCATCATGACGCAGCCGGAGACGACGAGCGGGGCGGTCGCGAAACCGAACTCCTCGGCGCCCAGCAGCGCGGCGATGACGACGTCGCGGCCGGTCTTGAGCTGGCCGTCGGTCTGCACCACGATCCGGTCGCGCAGGCCGTTGAGCAGCAGCGTCTGCTGGGTCTCGGCGAGGCCGAGCTCCCAGGGGCCGCCCGCGTGCTTCAGCGAGGTGAGCGGGGAGGCGCCCGTTCCGCCGTCGTGGCCGGAGATGAGGACGACGTCCGCGTGTGCCTTGGAGACACCGGCGGCGACCGTGCCGACACCGACCTCGGACACGAGCTTCACATGGATGCGCGCGGCCGGGTTGGCGTTCTTGAGGTCGTGGATCAGCTGCGCCAGGTCCTCGATGGAGTAGATGTCGTGGTGCGGCGGCGGCGAGATCAGACCGACACCCGGGGTGGAGTGCCGGGTCTTGGCGACCCACGGGTAGACCTTGTGGCCGGGCAGCTGGCCGCCCTCGCCGGGCTTGGCGCCCTGGGCCATCTTGATCTGGATGTCGTCCGCGTTGACCAGGTACTCGCTGGTGACGCCGAAGCGGCCGGAGGCGACCTGCTTGATGGAGGAGCGGCGCGCCGGGTCGTACAGGCGGTCCGCGTCCTCGCCTCCCTCACCGGTGTTGGACTTGCCGCCCAGCTGGTTCATGGCGATGGCGAGCGTCTCGTGCGCCTCGCGCGAGATCGAGCCGTACGACATGGCGCCGGTGGAGAAGCGCTTGACGATCTCGGAGACCGGCTCGACCTCGTCGATGGGGATCGAGGGGCGGTCGGAGGAGAAGCCGAAGAGCCCGCGGAGCGTCATCAGGCGCTCGGACTGCTCGTTCACGCGCTCGGTGTACTTCTTGAAGATGTCGTACCGGCGCCCGCGGGTGGCGTGCTGGAGGCGGAAGACCGTCTCCGGGTCGAACAGGTGCGGCTCGCCCTCGCGGCGCCACTGGTACTCGCCGCCGATCTCCAGCGCGCGGTGGGTGGCCGCGATGCCGGAGGCGGGGTAGGCCTTGGCGTGCCGGGCGGCGACCTCCTTGGCGATGACGTCGATGCCGGCGCCGCCGATCTTGCTGGCGGTGCCGCTGAAGTACGTGCCGACGAACTCCTCGGCGAGACCCACGGCCTCGAAGACCTGGGCGCCCCGGTAGGAGGCGACGGTCGAGATGCCCATCTTGGACATGACCTTCAGGACGCCCTTGCCGAGGGCGTGGATGAGGTTGCGGATGGCCTGCTCGGGCTCCAGGCCGTCGATGAAGGTGCCCGCGCGGACCAGGTCCTCGACGGACTCCATCGCCAGGTACGGGTTGACGGCGGCGGCGCCGTAGCCGATGAGCAGGGCGACGTGGTGCACCTCGCGCACGTCGCCGGCCTCGACGAGCAGCCCCACCTGGGTGCGCTGCTTGGTACGGATGAGGTGGTGGTGGACGGCCGAGGTGAGCAGCAGCGACGGGATGGGCGCGTGCTCGGCGTCGGAGTGCCGGTCGGACAGGACGATGAGGCGGGCGCCGTTCTCGATGGCGGCGTCGGCCTCGGCCCGGATGGCCTCGATGCGCTCGGCGAGGGCCGCGCCGCCGCCGGAGACGCGGTAGAGGCCGGAGAGCGTGGCGGCCTTCATCCCCGGCATGTCGCCGTCGGCGTTGATGTGTATCAGCTTCGCCAGCTCGTCGTTGTCGATCACCGGGAACGGCAGGGTGACGGAGCGGCAGGACGCGGCGGTCGGGTCGAGCAGATTGCCCTGCGGACCCAGCGAGGAGCGCAGCGAGGTGACGAGCTCCTCGCGGATGGCGTCCAGCGGCGGGTTGGTGACCTGCGCGAACAGCTGGGTGAAGTAGTCGAAGAGGAGCCGGGGGCGCTCGGAGAGGGCCGCGATCGGGGAGTCCGTGCCCATCGAGCCGAGCGGCTCGCCGCCGGTGCGGGCCATCGGCGCGAGGATGACGCGCAGCTCTTCCTCGGTGTAGCCGAAGGTCTGCTGGCGGCGGGTGACCGAGGCGTGGGTGTGCACGATGTGCTCGCGCTCGGGCAGGTCCTCCAGCTCGATCTCGCCGGCTTCCAGCCACTCGGCGTACGGGGCCTCGGCGGCCAGGGCCGCCTTGATCTCGTCGTCCTCGATGATCCGGTGCTCGGCGGTGTCGACGAGGAACATCCGGCCGGGCTGGAGGCGGCCCTTGCGGACGACCTTGGCGGGGTCGATGTCGAGGACGCCGACCTCGGAGGAGAGCACGACCAGACCGTCGTCGGTGACCCAGTAGCGGCCGGGGCGCAGCCCGTTGCGGTCCAGGACCGCGCCGACCTGGACGCCGTCGGTGAAGGTGACGCAGGCCGGGCCGTCCCAGGGCTCCATCATCGTGGCGTGGTACTGGTAGAAGGCGCGCCGGGCCGGGTCCATCGAGTCGTGGTTCTCCCACGCCTCGGGAACCATCATCAGCACCGAGTGCGGCAGCGAACGCCCGCCGAGGTGGAGGAGTTCGAGCACCTCGTCGAAGGAGGCGGAGTCGGAGGCGTCCGGCGTGCAGACCGGGAAGATCCGCGCGAGGTCCTTGCCGTCGCCGCCGAACACCTCGCTGACGAGCTGCGACTCGCGGGCCACCATCCAGTTGCGGTTGCCCTTGACCGTGTTGATCTCGCCGTTGTGGGCGACGAAGCGGTACGGGTGGGCGAGCGGCCAGGAGGGGAAGGTGTTCGTCGAGAAGCGCGAGTGGACCAGCGCGACGGCGGTGGCGAACCGGCGGTCGGAGAGGTCCGGGAAGAACGGCTCCAGCTGTCCGGTGGTGAGCATGCCCTTGTAGACGATCGTCCGGGCGGAGAGCGAGGGGAAGTACACCCCGGCCTCGCGCTCGGCGCGCTTGCGCAGCACGAAGGCCTTGCGGTCGAGGGCGATGCCGGTGCTCGTCCGGTCGGCCACGAACAGCTGCCGGAAGGCGGGCATGGTGGCGCGGGCGCCGTTGCCGAGCAGCTCGGGGGTGACGGGCACCTCGCGCCAGCCGAGGACGTCCAGGCCCTCCTCGGCGGCGATCGCCTCGATCCGCGCCACGGCGGCGGCGCTGTCCTCGAGGGGCAGGAAGGCGATACCGACGGCGTAGGCGCCGGCCTCGGGAAGCGCGAACGGGGCGGCCTCGCGCAGGAACGCGTCCGGGACCTGGAGCAGGATGCCGGCGCCGTCGCCGGAGTCCGGCTCGGAGCCGGTGGCGCCCCGGTGTTCGAGATTGCGCAGTACGGTCAGCGCCTGCTCGACCAGCTCATGGCTGGCCTCCCCGGTGAGGGTGGCCACGAACCCGACCCCGCAGGCGTCGTGTTCGTTACGGGGGTCGTACATCCCCTGCGGGGCGGGTCGACCGTCCATGGGCGACCAGGCGTCGGAACGCATCGGCTCTCCCGTCGTCGTCGTGGCATGTTGAGTGCCGAGGGACGACGTTGGCCCTCTGCGAAATTTCGTGCAGGTTACATGATGGGTTGGATCTCGGGAACCGGATAGTCCATTCCAGCATGCGGACACTCGACGGGCGCTCGCCGTGCCGTCCTGGGCAGGCTTCATTGCCTGCGGCGGCGGAGTGTGTACGGCCTATGCCCGTCCACGGAAGCCACGAAACCGTGGAGTAACGATTACTTATGTGGCGCCCTGCATACTCCCGCATCCTACGGGCCCCGGGGCGTTCCCGAGCAGGACGTAGGTCACATGGTGGCCCGCGATCCGTCCGCGCGCACGGCGAAGGCCCGCCCGGACGGGGAGACGTCCGGACGGGCCTTGCGGGTGGCGGGAGGGCGGGGCCGAAAACCGGGCGGCCGGTCAGCCGACCGCCGTGCCGAAGAGCGAGCCGAGGCCGAAGGTGAGGGCCGCCGCCGCGCCGCCGAGGGCGAGCTGACGCACCCCGCTGAACCACCACGAGCGGGCGGTGACCTTGGCGACCACGGCGCCGCAGGCGAAGAGGCCGACCAGCGCGAGCAGCACGGCGGGCCACAGGGCACTCGCCCCGAGCAGATACGGCAGTACGGGCAGGATCGCGCCCAGCGCGAACGAGCCGAAGGACGAGACGGCGGCGACGAGCGGCGAGGGCAGGTCGTCCGGGTCGATGCCGAGCTCCTCGCGGGCGTGGATCTCCAGCGCCTGCTCGGGATCGCGGGAGAGCTGCATGGCGACCTCGCGGGCGAGCGCGGGCTCGACGCCGCGCGACACGTACAGCTCGGCCAGCTCCTCCATCTCGTCCACGGGGTGCTTGCGCAACTGCTGGCGCTCCACGTCGAGTTCGGCCTCGACGAGCTCGCGCTGCGAGGCGACCGAGGTGTACTCGCCGGCCGCCATGGAGAACGCCCCGGCCGCCAGCCCCGCGAGGCCGGTGACGATGATGGTGTGCTGCGAGACGGCGCCGCCCGCGACACCGGTCATCAGCGCCAGGTTGGAGACGAGCCCGTCCATCGCGCCGAAGACGGCCGGACGCAGCCAGCCGCCGTTCACGTCCCGGTGGGTGTGGTTGTCCCGGTGCGCCTCGTGCAGCGTGGCGTGGGTGTCGATGACGGACACAGCTCTCCCCTTGCGTTGCGGCGGCGGACCGTGCGTCCGCTCCCCTCGTCGCCTCTTCGGTGTCGAAAGTACGCGCGATGTAAGTCCCGCGCTAGCAAGGCAGGCCGTACTTACCCAGGTCAGAGCCCTGTTCCGCTCATCCGTGGCCGCACATGCACACATGTGGCCATTGGTGTGACGGGTGGACTTCCGGGTCGTTCCGCGTGGCAGAGATCAAGCCAAGGATCAGGCGACGCGAAAGGCCCTGCCATGGAGTTGATCGCCAGCGGCCCGGGAACTGCCGAGGCCATCCGCGAGCGAGCCAGGGGCGCGCTGCTGGGCCTCGCGGTCGGGGACGCGCTCGGGGCCCCCGCCGAGAACCTCAAACCCTCGGAGATCCGGCGCCGCTGGGGCCGGATCGAGGGGTTCGTCCGCGAGGACCCGGCGGGCACGGACGACACGGAGTACGCGATCTTCTCCGGGCTGCTGCTCGCCCGGCACGGATCGGCGCTCACCGTCACCCATGTCGAACACGCCTGGCACCACTGGATCGCCGACCGCGACGAAGGCCCGTTCCGCGGCGCGGGCTTCAGCGAGCGGGGCACCCTGGAGAACCTGCGCCGGGGCCTGGCCGCCCCCATCTCCGCCCAGCACCGGCACGCCTGGAGCGACGGACTCGCCATACGGGCGGCCCCCTTCGGCGTCTTCGCCGCGGGCGCGCCGAGGGAGGCCGCGCGGCTGGTGGCGATCGACGGCTGCGTCAGCCACGAGGGCGAGGGGATCTACGGCGGCCAGGCGGTCGCGGCGGGTGTCGCGGCGGCGATGGCGGGGGCGGGCCTCACCTCCGTCATCGCCGCGGCCCTGTCGGTGATCCCGATGGACTCCTGGACCGCGCGCTCGCTGCGCCGCGCGGTGGCCGTGGCCCACCAGGGCGAACGCGCGGTCCGCTCGGCGGTGGTGATCGGCGGCTACCCCTGGACGGACCTGGCCCCCGAGGCGGTCGCCCTCGCCTTCGGCGCCTTCGCCACGGCCCGGGGCGACTTCACGGCCTCGGTGCTCACCGCCGTGAACATGGGCCGCGACGCGGACACCACGGCGGCGGTGGCGGGCGCCCTGGCCGGCGCGTACGGCGGCGCCGCCTCGATCCCCACCGCCTGGTCCAGCCGGATCGGCCCGGTCCGCGGCAGCTGCCTCCCGGAGATGCGCGGCCACCACGTCCTGGACATCGCGGACCTGCTGACACCGGACCCGGAGGAGGAGAGCGCGTGATGGAGATCTACCGGGACGAGGAGGGCTCCGGCGGGGGCGGGGCGACGACGGCCGGAGCGGGCGGGCCGGTGCGGGAGGCCGGGGGCGGGGCGGCGGCGGGCGGACGCGGCGGGCCGGTGGCCGAGGCCGGGCTCGCGGCTCCCGCCCGCACCCGTATCCAGGGTCTGCTCCTCGGGCTCGCCGCCGGGGACGCCGCGGGGTGGCCCGCCGCGCGGCACCGCGCCGCCCGTATGCCCGAGTGGACCCGGCGGCTCACCCGCGAACTCGACACCTTCGCCGAACAGAACGCCACCACCACCCTCCCCGTCCCCATCGCCCTCAACCAGCCCCCCGAACCCCTGCGGCTGGGGCCCTCGGACGACGCCGAGTGGGCCGCGTTCGCCGCCGAGAGCGTCCTGACCGCCGCCGAGCCGCTGCTCGCCCACCTGGCCCCGGCCCGCCGCGTCCGCGCCGCGGTGGACCGCGCCTGGAACCTGCTCGCCGCCGAGGTCGCCGCCGCCGCCGAGCGCGCCCCCGAGGTCGAGTCCGCGGTGCTCCCGCTGCGTGCCCGCATCTCCGTACGGGCGGGCCTGGGCAACCTCGCCACCGGTCTGCGCCCGCCCGCCACCGGCCACGACAACCCGCACTACTTCGACGACGCCGCCTGCGTACGCGCAGCCGTCCTCGCCGTGGTCCACCCCGGCGCCCCCCGGGAGGCCGCCGAACTGGCCGAGTTCGACGCCCGCTACACCCAGGACGGCGACGGCGTGCACGGCGCCCGCGCCGTCGCGGCGGCCGTCGCCGCGGCCCTCGGCGGCGCCACCACCGAGGAAGCCGTCGACGCCGCCCTCGACCAGCTCCCGCCCGACACCGAGATCGGCCGCAACGCCCGCCACGCCGTCAAGCTCGCGCACGACTTCGCCGAGGACACCGCGGGCGCGTTCGCCCTGGTCCCGCTCCTGGAGCACCAGATCGTGGACCACGTCTACAGCTACGGGATCGCCGCCGCCGAGACCGTTCCGGTCGCCCTCGCCCTGACCCTCGCCTCGCGCGGCACCGTGGCCGCGGCGGTCCCGGCCGCCGCCTGTCTGTCCCGGGTCGCGGACTCGGCGCCCGCCCTCGCCGGGGCCCTCACCGGCGCGCTCGGCGGCGGCGCCGCGATCCCCGCGCCCTGGCTGGACGCCTGCCGCACCCTGTCCGGCTGCGCCCTCCCGCGCCTGGCCGGCACCGACCTCGTGGAGCTCGCCGGGCTCCTCGCCGACACGCTGTGCCACCACCCGGGCGGCTGAGCTTTTCACCAAAACGCCGCGAACCACCCCGAACTGACCACCCAGGGTGGACAATTCCGGCATGACGCTCACGACGTCGTACACGACGCTCACTCTCGCGGACCGCATCACCGGCGCCCTGGTCGGCGCGGCCGTCGGGGACGCCCTCGGCGGCCCCGTCGAAGGCCGCGCCCCCGAGCAGATCGTGGAGCGGCACGGAGGCCGCGTCCACGGCATCGTCGGCCCCTGGCACGGCGACGACTGGCGCACGGCGCGGCCGATCGCCCCGTACCACAAGGGCGACGGACACATCACCGACGACACCTTGATGACGCACGCGCTGATCCGGGTGTACGAGAAGGTCCGCGACCACCTCGACGCGTACGCCATCGCGGACCACCTGGTCCCCGACCTCGTGTCCCGCCCGGTCTGGATCCCGGAGCTGGAGACGGAGACCATCCCGCTGCACCGGATCTTCCTCGCCGAGAAGTGGCTGGTGGCGCGGCTGCACTACGGGCACGTCGACCCCCGCGAGGCGGGCAGCGGCAATATCGTCAACTGCGGTGCGGCGATGTACATGGCCCCGGTCGGCCTGGTCAACGCGGCCAACCCGGCGGGGGCGTACACGGAGGCCCTGGAGGTGGCGGCCCCGCACCAGTCCTCGTACGGGAGGGAGGCGGCGGGCGTCTTCGCCGCGGCGGTGGCGGCGGCGTGCGCGCCGGGCGCGACCGCGGCGACGGTCGTCGAGACCTGCCTGGCCCTGGCGAAGGACGGGACCCGCGCGGCGATCGAGGCGGTGGCCGAAGCGGCGGCCGGCCACACGGACTTCGAGTCCGCGCTCACCCCCCTGCGGACGGCCGTCGCCCCCTTCGACACGGTCGGCCCCGACTACCGCGCCCCCTCCCTGGGCGCCCGCCGCCCGTCCCGTCTGCACGCCATCGAGGAGCTCCCGATCGCCCTGGGCATGCTGCTGGTGGCCGACGGCGACTTCCGTACGGCGGTCCTGGGCGCCGTGAACTACGGCCGCGACTGCGACTCCATCGCGACGATGGCGGGCGCGCTGGCGGGCGCGCTGCGGGGCGAGGGCCCCGTCCCGGCCGTCTGGGCCGAACAGATCGCCGAAGCCAGCCGGCTGGATCTGCACGCGCCCGCGCGGGCCCTGACGGAGGTGGCCGTCGAGGTGTACGAGAAGGACCGCGTCCGCCGGGCCGCCCACCAGACGGCCTTCGAGGCGCTGATCCGGTGACCGCGCTGCGCGTGACCTGGGTCCAGCCGGAGGACCTGCTGCCCCATGAACTCCGCCAGGCCACCCAGGACGGCCGCGACGCGAGCGGGATCGCGAGACGCTGGGAGGCGGCGGGCGGCAGCGCGACCCCCGTCCACGGGGGCGCCTCGCCGGTACCCGCGGCCCCGCCGCTCAGAGCCCTGGCGCTCCGCCTGCTGGACGAACTGGCGCTGCTGCCCAGTCCGTTGGCGCGGGCCGAACCGACGGAACTCGCGGCCATCACGCGGGTGTGCGGGGGCACGGTCCCGCCCCTGGCGCGGCACGCGCAGCCCCCGCCCGGGGGAACGCCCGCTTCCCGCTCCCGTCCCGGGAGCCCACGCGGCGGAGCCGCACATGTCCCGGCGGGGAGGAGCGGGGCCGGAGTGGCCGACGCCCTCCACGCCGCCTGGCTCGGCCGGGCCGCCGGCTGCCTCCTGGGCAAGCCAGTCGAAAAGCTCCCCCTCTCCGGCATCAGAGCCCTCGCCCGCGCCACCGGGAACTGGCCCCTCCACACCTGGTTCACCGCCCACGGCCTCCCCGCCGCCCTCGCCGCCGCCCACCCCTGGAACCGCCGCTCCGCCCCCACCTCCCTCGCCGAGAACATCGACGGCATGCCCGAGGACGACGACCTCAACTACCCCCTCCTCGGCCTGCTCCTCCTCCAGCGCCACGGCCGCGCCTTCACCACCTCCGACGTGGCCCGGCTGTGGCTCGACGAACTCCCGGCGGGCCGGACGTTCACCGCCGAGCGCGTCGCGTACCGCAACCTCCTCGACGGCGTCGAACCCCCGCGGACCGCCACCCACCGCAACCCGTTCCGCGAGTGGATCGGCGCGGCCATCCGCGCCGACGTCCACGGCTGGACCAACCCGGGCGACCCCGTCGCCGCCGCCGGACAGGCGCACCGCGACGCCGTCCTCACCCACACCGCCAACGGTGTGTACAGCGCGATGTTCACGGCCGCGGCGATCTCCCTGGCCGCCACCGGCGCGTACGACGTGCACGGCTGCCTCGCGGGCGGACTCACCGTGGTCCCCCCGGCCTCCCGCCTCGCCGCGGCGGTCCGGCTCGGCATCCGGCTCGCCCACGAGGAGGAGGACTTCGAGGCGGTCGTCGACCGTCTGCACACCGCGCTCGGCGGGTACCACTGGGTGCACTCCGTCCCCAACGCCGCCCTGCTCGCCGCCGCCCTCACCCACGCCGACGGCGACTTCTCCGGCTCCATCTGCCGTGCGGTGTCCGGCGGCTGGGACACCGACTCCAACGGCGCCACCGCCGGATCGCTCGCGGGACTCCTGGCCGGGCACCCGGACGCCCTGCCCGCCCGCTGGACCGCCCCGCTCAAAAACCGCCTCGCCACCAGCGTCGCCGGCTTCGACGGCATCGGATTCGACACCCTCGCGGAACTGACCGCGAACCTCATCGCACACCCCATCCCTCAGGAGGTACGGAACGCATGACGCGTATCGCGGTGCTCGGCAGCACCAACATGGACCTGGTCGCCTATGTGGCGACCGCCCCGCGCCGCGGCGAGACGGTCACCGGTCAGGAGTTCCGTACGATCCCGGGCGGCAAGGGCGCCAACCAGGCCGTCGCCGCGGCCCGCGCGGGCGGCGACGTGGCACTGATCGGGGCCGTCGGCACGGACGAGTTCGGCACCCGGCTGCGGGCCGCGCTGGACGGCTCGGGCGTCGACACCGACCTCGTCCGCACCACCGAGGGCCCCTCCGGCACCGCCCACATCGTGGTCGACGCGGCCGGCGGCAACGCGATCGTCGTCATCCCCGGCGCCAACGCCTCCGTCACCCACCTCGGCCCCGGCGACGAGGCGCTGATCGCGGGCGCCGAGTCGCTGCTGCTCCAGCTGGAGCTGCCGATGGACACGGTGGTCGAGGGCGCGGCGGCGGCCCGGCGCCACGGGGTACGGACGGTCCTCACCCCCTCGCCCGTCCAGCCGCTGCCGCCCGAACTCCTCGCCGCCACCGACCTGCTGGTGGCCAACGAGCACGAGGCCACCTCGCTGACCGGCGTCGACGACCCGAAGGCCGCCGCCCGGGCGCTGCTCGACCTGGTCCCCGAGACGGTGGTGACGCTCGGCTCGCGGGGCTGCCTGTACGCGGCCCGCGGCCAGGACCCGGTCGCGGTCCCGGCCCCCGAGGTCACCGCGGTCGACACGACGGGCGCGGGTGACACGTTCGTGGGCGCGCTCGCCGTCGCCCTGGGCGAGGGCCGGGCGATGCCGCAGGCGCTGGCGTGGGCGTCGCAGGCCGCCGCGCTCTCGGTCCAGCGGCCCGGCGCGGTCGCCGCCATGCCCTACCGCGCGGAGATCGACGCGGCGGCGTCCGCGGCCGGGGGCGCGGGCCGGTGACGACTCCCCCGGGCGGGGCGCACCCGCCGCCCCCTCCGCCCCTTCAGCGGCTGCGGGTCCTTGACCTCGCCACCCTCTTCGCCGGGCCGCTCGCGGCGACGATGCTGGGCGACTTCGGGGCCGAGGTCATCAAGGTCGAGCACCCTCTCCGTCCCGACCCCTCGCGCGGCCACGGCCCCGCCAAGGACGGTGTGGGGCTCTGGTGGAAGCTGCTCGGCCGCAACAAACGGACGATCACCCTCGACCTGTCCGCGCCGGGGGGCCGCGAGACCCTGCTCCGGCTCGCCGCCTCCACCGATGTGATCATCGAGAACTTCCGCCCGGGCACCCTGGAGCGCTGGGGCCTCGGCTGGCCCGAACTGTCCGCCGCCAACGAGCGGTTGGTGCTCGCCCGGGTCACCGGCTTCGGCCAGTACGGCCCGTACGCCCACCGACCCGGCTTCGGCACGCTCGCCGAGGCCATGAGCGGCTTCGCCGCCGTCACCGGGGAACCGGACGGCCCGCCGACGCTGCCGCCGTTCGGCCTCGCGGACTCGATCGCCGCGCTGGCCACCGCGTACGCCGTGCTGACCGCCCTCACCGCGCGCGCCGCCACCGGGCGCGGGCAGGTGATCGACATGGCGATCATCGAGCCGATCCTGACCGTGCTGGGCCCGCAGCCCATCTGGTACGACCAGCTCGGCTACGTCCAGCCGCGCACCGGCAACCGCTCCCGCAACAATGCCCCGCGCAACACCTACCGGGCGGCCGACGGGAGCTGGCTCGCCGTCTCCACCTCCGCCCAGTCGGTGGCCGAGCGGGTGATACGGCTGGTGGGGCGGCCGGAGCTGATCGAGGAGTCCTGGTTCGCGAGCGGGTCGGGGCGGGCCGAGCACGCGGACGTCCTGGACGAGGCGGTGGGCCACTGGATCGGGCGGCGCACCCGGGAGGAGGCGATGACGGCGTTCGAGAAGGCGGAGGCGGCGATCGCGCCGGTCTACGACATCCGCGAGGTGATGGAGGACCCCCAGTACCGGGCGCTGGACACGCTCACCACGGTCGACGACCCGGAGCTGGGTCCGGTCCGGATGCAGAACGTCCTCTTCCGGCTCTCCGAGACGCCCGGCGCGATCCGCTGGGCGGGCCGCCCGCACGGCGCGGACACGGAGGAGGTCCTGACCGAACTCGGTCTGTCGGGCCCGGAGATCAGCGCGCTGCGCCGGGCGGGCGCGCTGTGACCACGATCCCGCTGACCTGGCTGTACGCCCCCGGCGACCGTCCGCAGGTGGTCGAGAAGGCGCTGTCGGCGGGTGCGGACGTGGTGATCGTGGACCTGGAGGACGCGGTGGGGCCCGACCGCAAGGCGTACGCCCGGGCGGCGACGGCGGAGCTGCTCTCGCGTCCGCTCCGCACGCCGGTCCACGTCAGGGTGGCCACGGAGGAGGACGTACGGGCGGTGGCCGGGCTGCCGGGCCTGTCGGGCCTGCGCCTGCCCAAGGTCACCCACGCCCTCCAAGTCGAGCGGGTCGCGGCCCTGGCCCCCGGCGTCGGCCTCTACCCGCTGGTGGAGAGCGCCCTGGGGGTGGAGCACGCGTACACGATCGCCGCCGCGCACCCGGCGGTGCGGGGCCTCGCCCTGGGGGAGGCGGACCTCTGCGCGGATCTGGGCGTACGCGACGAGTCGGGCCTGGAGTGGGCGCGCAGCCGGGTGGTGGTGGCCGCGCGGGCGGCGGGCCTGGACCCACCCGCGCAGTCCGTCTACCGGCACATCAGCGATCTGGACGGGCTGGCCGCGTCCTGCGCCCGGGGGCGGGCGCTGGGTTTTCTGGGGCGCGCGGCGATCCATCCGGCGCAGTTGCCGGTGATCGAGCGGGCCTATCTGCCGCCGCCGGCCGAGGTGACGGCGGCGCAGGAGATCGTCACGGCGTCGCCGACCGATACGGGGGCGCTGGCGCTGGCGGACGGGCGGTTCGTGGATGCGGCGGTGCTGGAGGCGGCGCGGCGGACGCTGTCGCTGGCGAACCGGTCTGTTCCCCCACCCCGCCCGTTCCCTTAACCCTCCGGGGGGAGGCCCTCCGGGGGGCGGGGGGGGTGGAGGCGGTTTCCCCGGGGCTGGGCCCCGGGCCCCTGTCTTTCGTCTGCGGACCGTGCTGGGTTGCTCGCGCAGTTCCCCGCGCCCCTAACTACCTAGGGGCGCGGGGAACTGCGCGACCAGCCACCCACCGGCCCGCAGGCGGGAAGTGTGGATCAGCCCTTGCTCGGGGTTCCGTTGTCGGACGGTACCGGCTTCTCACCGTCGTCGACGGGCACGGTCGTCCCGTCGGCCGGCCCGGCCACGGTCCCCTCCGCGGGCGCGTCGGCCGACGCGTCGGCCGGGGCCTCAACGGCACCGGCCGCCGCGCCAGGCTCCACCACGGTCTCCCGCCCCGGCCGCACCCGCGAAGAGATCACGATGTACGTCACGGCGAGCACGAACACCGTGATCGCGGTCCAGTCGTTGAGCCGCAGACCCAGCACGTGGTGCGCCTCGTCCACCCGCATGTACTCGATCCAGCCGCGCCCCACGCAGTACGCCGCCACGTACAGCGCGAACGCCCGCCCGTGGCCCAGCTTAAAGCGGCGGTCCGCCCAGATGACGAGGAAGCCGACGCCGAGGCACCACAGCGACTCGTACAGGAAGGTCGGGTGGTACGTGCCCTCGACCCGGTTCGTGCCCTCGGAGATCTTCAACGCCCACGGCAGGTCGGTGGGCTTGCCGTACAGCTCCTGGTTGAACCAGTTGCCCCAACGGCCCACCGCCTGGGCGAAGGCGATGCCGGGGGCCAGCGCGTCGGCCCAGGCCGGCAGCGGGATGCCCCGACGGCGGCAGCCGATCCACGCGCCCACCGCGCCGAACGCGATCGCGCCCCAGATGCCGAGCCCGCCCTGCCAGATCTTGAAGGCGTCGACCCAGTCCTCACCGTCGCTGAAGTACAGCTGGTAGTCGGTGATGACGTGGTAGAGCCGGCCGCCGACGAGGCCGAAGGGGACCGCCCAGACGGCGATGTCGGCCACCGTGCCGGCTTGGCCGCCCCGGGCGACCCAGCGCTTGTTGCCGTACCAGACGGCGACGAAGACACCGATGATGATGCAGAAGGCATAGCCGCGCAGCGGGATGGGTCCGAGATGGATCACGCCGGTCGACGGGCTGGGAATGAAGGCGAGGTTCATGGCAGGGTCGACGCTACCCTGCCGGGCGGGTGGTCGGACCACCCACCCGGCAACTTATGAGTAACGAGCGGTGTGCCGGGGCCCCGGAGGGGCTTCAGGGCTCCTAGGGCTCCAGCGGAGCCGGGACCGCCGGGGCCCCCGGATGCGACGGGACCGGGGCCGGGGCCTTCTTCGGGGCGGTCGGCGCCGCCCCCGGCACATGCGCGGACCCGTGCGGGGCCTTCGGCTTCGGCGTCCCGGACCCGGCGGGCGCGCCCGCGGCCGGGGAGCTCGGGGCCGCGGTCGCCACCGACGGCGAGGCCGTGCCCGGCTGCTTGCCCTTGTTCGCCTCGGCCACCCACTTCTTCAGGTTCGCCGGGCTGATCTGCTCGCTGCCCTTCTGCGGGAAGACCGACTCCCCGTTCAGCTGGACCGTCGGCGTCCCGCTGAAGCCGCCGTTCTGGAACGCGTCGTTGGACTTGGTGACCCAGCTGTTGTGCTTTCCCTCCTGCACACAGGAGCGGAAGGCGGCCGTGTCCAGGCCGGGGACCTTCCGGGCCAGCTCGATCAGCTTGTCGTTCTTCCCGTACGCGTCGTTCGTCTCCTGGGGCTGGTTGGTGTAGAGCACGTCGTGGTACGCCGAGAACTTCCCGGCGTCCTGGGCGCAACCCGCCGCGTTCGCAGCGCGCAGCGAGCCGCTGCCGCCGAGGTTGCGGTCGATCAGGGTGGCGAGGTGGTACTGGACGCGGAGCGCGCCGCTGTCCTCCAGCTCGTGGACCGTGGATCGGAAGCCGTTCTCGAACGCGGCGCAGGCCGGGCAGCGGAAGTCCTCCCAGACCGTGAGCGTGGACGGCGCGTCGGCGGCGCCCACCGGGATGGCGAGTCTGTCCTTGCCCTCCGCTCCGGCGGGCGCGAGCAGCGGGCCCGCCGTGCTCTTCTTGCCGCCGCTCTTGGTGTTGGCGGCGATCACGCCGATCACCGCGGCGAGCCCGAGGACGCACACCACCGCCGCGGCGACGATCATCGTGCGTCTGCGGCGGTCCTGGGTCCGCTGCCGCTCGCGCTCCTGGGCCAGCCGCTCGCGGGCCGTCCTCTTGCCTTCTTGGTTCTTCTCGCTCACACCCGCAGCAACGAACCGGGGAGGCACCCACGTGCCTCCCCGGTCCCAGATCCACCCGTACGAGCTAACGCGTTCCGGGTCCGTCCGAACCGGAAGGGGTTACGCAGCGTTGCGGCGTACGGCTTACACCCTTACGGCGTAAGGCGTACGCCCTCGGCGAGTTCACCCGCGAGGGCGCGCACGGCGGCGAGCCCGGCGGCGTGGTCCGGGGCGTCGAGCAGCCGCTGCACGAACGCCGAGCCGACGATCACGCCGTCGGCGAAGGCGGCGACCTCCCGGGCCTGGTCCGCGTCGGAGACGCCGAGGCCGACGCAGACGGGCAGCCCACGACGGGCACCGGCGGTGGCCCGGGTGCGCCGCACCAGGTCCTCGGCCTGGGCGCCGACCGACGCGCGCGTGCCGGTGACGCCCATCAGGGACGCCGCGTACACGAAGCCGGAGCCGGCCTCCGTGATCCGCGCGAGCCGCTCGTCCTTGCTGCTGGGCGCGACCACGAAGACCGTGCCGAGACCGTGCTTGTCGGCGTGCTCGCGCCACAGCGCGGACTCCTGGACCGGCAGGTCGGGCAGGATGCAGCCGGCGCCGCCCGCCTCGGCGAGCTCGGCGGTGAAGCGCTCCACGCCGTACCGGTCGATGGGGTTCCAGTAGGTCATCACCAGCACCGGCTTGCCGGTGGCGGCGTGCGCCTCGCGGACCGTGCGCAGCACGTCGGCGATCCTCACCCCGCCCTTGAGGGCGATGTCGTCGGCGGTCTGGATGACCGGCCCGTCCAGGACCGGGTCGCTGTGCGGCAGACCGACCTCGACGACGTCCGCGCCGCCCTCGAAGACGGCCTTGACGGCGTCGATGCCGCCGTCGACGGTCGGGAACCCGGCCGGCAGGTAGGCGATGAGCGCGGCGCGGTCCTCGGCCTTCGCCTTGGCGAGGGTGTCGCTCAGCAGTCGCACGTTCCCGCTCACTTCGCGTCCCCCTCGATCTCGGCGAGCCCGGCCGCGTCGGCGGGCACCTCGCTGTCGGTGCCGTACAGGCCGAAGTAGCGCGCGGCCGTGTCCATGTCCTTGTCGCCGCGCCCGGAGAGGTTGACCAGGAGCAGCCCGTCCTTGCCGAGCTCCCGGCCGATCTCCAGGGCGCCCGCGAGGGCGTGCGCCGACTCGATGGCCGGGATGATGCCCTCGGTGCGCGAGAGCAGCCGCAGCGCCTGCATGGCCGCGTCGTCGGTCACCGCGCGGTACTCGCCGCGGCCGATGTCCTTGAGGTAGGAGTGCTCGGGCCCGATGCCCGGGTAGTCCAGACCGGCCGAGATCGAGTACGGCTCGGTGATCTGGCCCTCGTCGTCCTGAAGGACGTAGCTGCGGGAGCCGTGCAGGATGCCCGGCTCGCCCGCGGTCAGGGTCGCCGCGTGCTCGCCGGTCTCGATGCCGTGCCCGGCGGGCTCGCAGCCGATCAGGCGGACGTCCGCGTCCGGGATGAAGGCGTGGAAGAGCCCGATGGCGTTGGAGCCGCCGCCGACGCAGGCGACCGCCGCGTCCGGGAGGCGTCCGGCGCGCTCCAGGAGCTGGCGGCGGGCCTCGACGCCGATGACCCGGTGGAAGTCGCGGACCATGGCCGGGAACGGGTGCGGGCCCGCGACCGTGCCGAAGAGGTAGTGGGTGCGGTCCACGTTGGCGACCCAGTCGCGGAACGCCTCGTTGATGGCGTCCTTCAGGGTGCGGCTGCCGGACTTCACGGGGACGACCTCGGCGCCGAGCATGCGCATCCGGGCGACGTTCAGCGCCTGGCGCTGGGTGTCGACCTCGCCCATGTAGATGGTGCACTCCAGGCCGAAGAGGGCGCAGGCGGTCGCGGTGGCGACGCCGTGCTGGCCCGCGCCGGTCTCGGCGATGACGCGGGTCTTGCCCATGCGCTTGGTGAGCAGCGCCTGGCCGAGAACGTTGTTGATCTTGTGCGAGCCGGTGTGGTTCAGGTCCTCGCGCTTGAGGAAGACCCGGGCGCCGCCGGCGTGCTCGGCGAACCGGGGCACCTCGGTGAGGGCGCTCGGGCGGCCCGTGTAGTTGACCATGAGGTCGTTGAGCTCGGCGGCGAAGGCGGGGTCGGCCTTGGCCTTCTCGTACTCGACGGCGACCTCGTCGACCGCGGCGACGAGGGCCTCGGGGATGAACTTGCCGCCGAACGCCCCGAAGTAGCCCTCCGGGCTGGGGACTTGGCCCTCGGGGTCGGGGATGAAGAACTGGTGCTCTTGGGACATGGGGATACCTCCCCGGGGCGCCGTGGCCCCGGTCCTGGGGTTACGTGTGGTCGCGTACGCCGAGCGCCGTGGTGGGTGCGCGTGGACTGCGTCCGGCCGTGGTCGTCGGCTGGTCGCGCAGTTTCCCGCGCCCCTTTGCGGGGCACTCAGCTCAGCGGCGACGCCATCGCATCCCGTTGACCTGGCCCGGCTCCGAACCGATCACATAGCGCACGCGCCGCCCGTGCACCCGGCGTGCCGGGGCGCGGCAGCCGCGGGGGCGGCAGCCGGGGGCGAGGCGGGCGGCGATCGGCATGGTCAGGTCAGTTCCGTCCGTGCCGCAGGGCGGGGTGGGCGCCGGCGGCCACCAGGTCGGCGACGGCCGCCCGGGGGTCCTTGCCGGTGACCAGGGACTCGCCGACCAGGACGGCGTCGGCGCCCGCGTTGGCGTAGGCGATCAGGTCGTGCGGGCCGCGCACGCCCGACTCGGCGATCTTGACGATGTGCGAGGGGATCTCCGGGGCGACGCGCTCGAAAGTGGTGCGGTCCACCTTGAGGGTCTTCAGGTCGCGCGCGTTGACGCCGATGATCCGCGCGCCGGCGTCGACCGCACGCTCGACCTCGTCCTCGTCGTGCACCTCGACCAGCGGGGTGAGCCCGATGGACTCGGCCCGCTCGATCAGCGAGACCAGGGCGTCCTGCTCCAGGGCGGAGACGATCAGGAGCGCCATGTCGGCCCCGTACGCCCGGGCCTCCCACAGCTGGTAGGCGGTGACGATGAAGTCCTTGCGCAGCACCGGGATGTCGACCTTGGCGCGAACGGCCTCCAGGTCGGCGAGCGAGCCGCCGAAGCGGCGCTCCTCGGTGAGCACGGAGATGACGGCCGCGCCGCCCGCCTCGTAGTCGGCGGCGAGAGCGGCCGGGTCCGCGATGGCCGCCAGCGCGCCCTTGGACGGGCTGGAGCGCTTGACCTCGCAGATGACCGTGACGCCTTCGCCGCGCAGGGCCGCGACGCCGTCCCGGGCCCGGGGCGCCTTGGCGGCGCGCTCCTTGAGCTCGTCGAGGCCGACCCGCGCCTGCCGCTCCGCCAGATCGGCGCGGACGCCCTCGATGATCTCGTCGAGCACACTCACGTGAGCGGCCCCCTTCCAGGACGGTGACGTTGACGATCGGCCAGGATCAGCCATGACGATGGTATCCGCACCGGAGCGAAGGGCCCGCATCCGGTTGACGCCCGTCCCACTCCTCGGACAGCCGGGACGTGGGGAGATATACGGAATGTCACGGCGCGAGCACAGAACCGAACGGCATATTCCGGACAATCGAGAAGACCAGCAGGACCGCTCCGATGCCCCACCAGTAGCCGTCCCCGAGGGCGATACGGACCGGGAGCCCGCGCGCCGCACGGACGGCCCAGACCACCCAGAGGGCCGCGAAGAGGACGTAGCCGAGCACGGCGAGCGCGTTGGCGCCCAGGGCCGCGCCGAAGTCGCCGGTGATGAAGGCGTGGGCGCTGCGCAGACCTCCGCAGCCGGGGCAGTAGATCCCGGTGAGCCGCAGCAGCGGGCAGACGGGGTAGTGGCCGGGCTCGTTCGGGTCGACCGCGCCCACGTACGCGAAGGCGGCGGCGACCCCGGCGAGGGTGCCCAGCGGCACGAGCAGCCGGCGCGCGGCGGCACGGGCCCCGGGAGCCGGGGCGTCGGGGACCGGGCGGGCCGGGGTCGGGGTGGCGTCCACGCGGTGATTGTCCCCGTATCCGACGAGAGGCGCAGCCCCGGTGGGGCCGCGCCTCTCGTCGGATGCTCGGAACAGGGTGCCGGGTGCCTCAGCGGGCCTCGGCGAGACGGGCGCGCGCCTTGGCGCCGGCCGCCTCGCGGGCCGCGGCCATCTCGGCGGACTCCTTCGGGGTGCCGAGGCCGGCCATCTTCATGACGCCGCCGACGACCGCGCCGAGCAGGGTGAGCGCCGTCCCGGCCCAGAAGCCGATCGGGTTGGCGGCGACGATGAAGACCGAGGCCGCACAGAAGCCGATGAAGGAGATGATGACACCGGTCCAGGCGGCCGGGGTGTGTCCGTGGCCGCCGCTGCTGCCCGCCATGAGTTGCTCCTCGTTGGTGAATCTCTGGGTCGCGGAGTCGGCCGCCCAGTCCGGGGACCGCGACCGCTCATCGACCATTGTCGCCCACGCGCGCGCGTGCCCCGAGCCTGGGGTCGCCCCCGTGGGACAGCTCACACTCCGGTCGGGTCCTCGCCCCGGTCCAGGGCCTTCCACAGCTCCTCGGGCCGGTCCGGGTCCTTGGCCGGACGGGACTTGCGGGGCCGGGGGCTGCCGTCGCGCTCGTAGCGTCCGCCCATCGCGGGCCAGGCGGCGCCGAAGCGCAGCGCGAGCAGCCCGGCGACCAGGAGCAGCAGGCCGCCCGCGAAGGTGACGTAGGGCCAGGCGGTGTGCGTGAGGCCGCCGATGGTCGCGGCGGCGTCGCCGCTGGTCCGGGCGGCCTTCTCGTCGAGCGCGGAGCTGTCGTCGGCGCCGAGGAAGGCGGCGAGCGCGGCTCCGGCGCCGCTCAGCGCGAGCAGCCCGGAGACCAGCAGCCGCCCGGCCCGGCGCACGGCGAACACCGCGACGAGCGCGGCGAGTCCGACGATCGCCAGGGCGGCGGGCACGCCCGTCACGCTCTGCCCGGTGGCGCGGAGCGGCACCGAGCCGCCCCCGACCGCGGCGTGGCCCTCGGCCCAGGTCTGCCCGGAGGCGAGCAGGACGACAGCGGCCCCGGCGGCCCCGAAGAGCAGGGCGGCGGCGAGGCTGCGGCGACCGCCGCCTCCGCCTCCGGCGCGGGCGGGCGACGCGGATTCGGCACGCGACTGGGGTACGGGTACGGCACTCACGTACTCCACTATCGCCTGCGCGGGGGTGATCTTGTCAGCCGGGGGCTGTTATGGCGCGAAATCGCGGTGCGGGGCCGGTCCGTCCCTCAGGAGCGCGCGCTCCGGCCGCCGAGCCGGTTCGCCGTGTGGACCGCCCGCAGCACCGCCGACGCCTTGTTGCGGCACTCGTTGTCCTCCGCGACCGGGTCGGAGTCGGCCACCACGCCCGCCCCGGCCTGGACGTAGGCCGTGCCGTCGCGGAGCAGGGCCGTGCGGATGGCGATCGCGGTGTCGGAGTCGCCGGCGAAGTCGAGGTAGCCGACGCAGCCGCCGTAGAGCCCGCGGCGGCTCGGCTCCAGCTCCTCGATGATCTGCATCGCGCGCGGCTTGGGCGCCCCGGAGAGCGTCCCCGCGGGGAAGCACGCGGTGAGCACGTCGAAGGCGGTACGGCCCGGGGCGACCCGGCCGGTCACCGTCGAGACGATGTGCATGACGTGCGAGTACCGCTCGACCGACATGAAGTCGACGACCTCGACGCTGCCCGGTTCGCAGACCCGGCCCAGGTCGTTGCGGCCCAGGTCCACCAGCATCAGGTGCTCGGCCCGCTCCTTGGGGTCGGCGAGCAGCTCTTCGGCGAGGTCGTTGTCCTCCTGCGGGGTGGCGCCGCGGTGCCGGGTCCCGGCGATGGGGTGGACCATCGCGCGCCCGTCCTCGACCTTGACCAGGGCCTCGGGGCTCGATCCCACGACGTCGAAGCCGTCGAAGCGGAAGAGGTACATGTACGGGGACGGGTTGGTGGCCCGCAGCACCCGGTAGACGTCGAGCGCGCTCGCCGTGCAGGGCGTCTCGAACCGCTGCGAGGGCACCACCTGGAAGGCCTCGCCCGCGCGGATGCGCTCCTTGATGTCCTCGACCGCGTCCTGGTACGCCGTGCCGCCCCACAGGGCGGTGTACTCGGGCAGCTCGGAGGGCGGCAGGACGGTGGGCTCGTACTCGACGGGCTTCGCCAGGTCCGCCTCCATGGCGTCGAGGCGGGCCACGGCGTCCGCGTAGGCCTCGTCGACCCCGGTGTCCAGGTCGTTGTGGTTGATCGCGTTGGCGATCAGCAGCACCGAGCCGGCCCAGTGGTCCAGGACGGCGAGGTCGGAGGTGAGCAGCATGGTCAGCTCGGGCAGCCCCAGGTCGTCGCGCCCGTGCTCGCCGATCTTCTCCAGCCTGCGCACGATGTCGTACCCGAGGTAGCCGACCATGCCGCCGGTGAACGGCGGCATCCCGGCGACCAGGTCCCGCGGGGTGTGCAGCGCCTCCACGGTGGCCCGCAGGGCCTGAAGCGGGTCGCCCGAGGCGGGGACGCCGACCGGCGGGGTGCCGATCCAGTGGGCCTGGCCGTCGCGGGCGGTGAGCGTCGCGGCGGAGCGCACGCCGACGAACGAGTAGCGCGACCAGGTGCGGCCGTTCTCGGCGGACTCCAGGAGGAAGGTGCCGGGGCGCTCGGCGGCGAGCTTGCGGTAGAGCCCGACGGGGGTGTCGCCGTCCGCGAGGAGGCGGCGGCTGACCGGGATGACGCGGCGGTCCACCGCGAGCTTGCGGAAGGTTTCGAGATCCATGGCGCGACCCTACTGAGCGGGGGCGGGCAGCAGGACGTCGGCGTCGAAGCATGTCCGGTCACCGGTGTGGCAGGCGGCACCGACCTGATCGACCTTGACGAGGAGAGTGTCACCGTCGCAGTCGAGCGCGACGGATTTGACGTGCTGGAAATGACCGGAAGTGTCCCCCTTCACCCAGTACTCGTTCCGGCTGCGCGACCAGTAGGTGCAACGGCCGGTGGTCAGGGTGCGGTGCAGGGCCTCGTCGTCCATCCAGCCGAGCATGAGCACCTCGCCGGTGTCGTACTGCTGGGCGATGGCCGGGACCAGTCCATCGGCCGTCCGCTTGAGGCGGGCGGCGACGGCGGGGTCGAGAGTGCTGGTCATGGCCCCATTGTGCCGTGGCGCGGGGGCTCGGGCGGCGGTGCGTCCACTGGGCGGACGGGGGTACGGGCCGTACGCTGGCCCCCATGTCGACCCATGCCAAGCGTGAACGACTTCTGCTCGCCGACCTGTTGGAGGCGGCGGGCCCCGATGCCCCGACCCTCTGCGAGGGCTGGACGACGCGCGACCTCGCGGCCCATCTGGTGCTCCGCGAGCGCCGTCTCGACGCGGCCGGCGGGATAATCCTCGGTGCGCTGAAGTCCCGGCTGGACCGGGTGCAGGCGGAGTTCGCCGCGAAGCCGTACGAGGAGCTGGTGCGGCTCTTCCGTACGGGCCCGCCGAAGTACTCCCCGTACAACCTCAAGCAGGTCGACGAGGGGGCGAACGCGATCGAGTTCTACGTCCACGGCGAGGACGTCCGCCGGGCCCAGTCCGACTGGACCCCGCGCCCGGTCGACCCGGTCTTCGCGGACGTGCTCTGGTCCCGCCTGGAGAAGATGGCCCGCCTGATGGGCCGCCGCTCCCCCGTGGGCCTGGTCCTGCGCCGCCCCGACGGCCAGACGGCGGTGGCGCGGCGGGGGACGCCGGTGGTGACGGTGACGGGCGAGCCGGGCGAACTGGCCCTGTTCGCGTCGGGCCGCCAGGAGGCGGCGCGGGTCGAGATCGAGGGGGAGAAGACGGCGGCGGCGCGCGCCCTGGAGGCGAAGCTGGGGGTGTAGCCGGGGGCCATGTCCCCCCGCGCCCCTGGGTACCCAGGGGCGCGGGGAACTGCGCGGGCAAGCCAGCACGGTCCGCAGACGAAAGGGTCCGGGGCGCAGCCCCGTGAGCGGGGTGCGGGGGCCGCGGGCCCCGCGAAAGGGGGTCCGGGGGCACAGCGCAGCCCCCGGCAGATCACCTTCGCCCCCACCCACCCCCGGGGGGTTTGGGGAGGGGCGGGGAGGGGCTAACGAACCGGGTGCCCCGCGTCGCGCAACGCCCCCTTCACATCCCCGATCCGCAACTCCCCGAAATGAAACACCGACGCCGCCAGCACCGCATCCGCCCCCGCCGCCACCGCCGGCGCGAAGTCACCCAGCCGCCCCGCCCCGCCGGACGCGATCACCGGCACCGTCACATGGCGGCGCACCGCCGAGATCATGTCGGTGTCGTACCCGTCCTTCGTCCCGTCCGCGTCCATCGAGTTCAGCAGGATCTCCCCCGCCCCCAGCTCCGCGGCCCGGTGCGCCCACTCCACCGCGTCGATGCCCGTCCCCCGGCGCCCGCCGTGGGTGGTCACCTCGAAGGTGCCGGCGGGGGTGCGGCGGGCGTCCACCGACAGGACGAGCACCTGGCGCCCGAAGCGCTCCGCGATCTCGCGGATCAGCTCGGGCCGCTCGATCGCCGCCGTGTTGACGCCCACCTTGTCCGCCCCGGCCCGCAGCAGCTTGTCGACGTCCTGCGCCGAGCGGACGCCGCCGCCCACGGTCAGCGGGATGAAGACCTGCTCGGCGGTGCGCCGCACCACGTCGTACGTGGTCTCGCGGTTGCCGGAGGACGCCGTGATGTCCAGGAACGTCAGCTCGTCCGCGCCCTCGGCGTCGTACAGCTTGGCCATCTCCACGGGGTCACCGGCGTCCCGCAGGTTCTGGAAGTTGACGCCCTTCACCACCCGCCCGCCGTCGACGTCCAGACAGGGGATGACGCGGACCGCGAGGGTCATTCGGGGGCTCCTTCTGGGGCTCCTTCGAGGGCGCCTCGATAGGCGTCCACTTCCACTTCCACCAGCATGCGCGGATCGACCAGCCCGCTCACGATCACCAGCGTGGCCGCCGGGCGGGTCGCGCCGAAGAGCTCCTTGTGGGCCCTGGACGCCTCGTCGATGTCCCGCGCGTGCGTCAGATACATCCGGGTGCGGACCACGGACCCGGCCCCGAGCCCGAACTCCGCGAGCGCGGCGAGGGCGTTCGAGAAGGCCACCTTCGCCTGCTCGTACGGGTCGCCCTCGCCGTACAGCACCGTGCCCCGGAACGGCGTGGTGCCGGCGACGTGCACATGGTCGCCCGCGGCGACGGCGCGCGCGAAACCGATCGTGTCCTCCCAGGGACTGTCACTCTGCACACGCCGCACATCGCTCATCGGGACACAGCCTCCAGGGCCTCTTCGAGGGTGAACGCCTTCGCGTACAGGGCCTTGCCCACGATGGCGCCCTCCACACCCTGCCCCACGAGCCCCGCGATCGCCCGCAGGTCGTCGAGGCTGGAGACGCCGCCGGAGGCCACCACCGGCTTGTCGGTGGCCGCGCAGACATCGCGCAGCAGCTCCAGGTTGGGGCCGGTGAGCGTGCCGTCCCTGGCGATGTCGGTCACCACGTACCGCGCGCAGCCCTCGGAGTCCAGACGGGCCAGCGTCTCGTAGAGGTCGCCGCCGTCGCGGGTCCAGCCACGGCCGCGCAGGGTCGTGCCCCGTACGTCCAGACCGACCGCGATCCGGTCGCCGTACTCCGCGATGACCTTGGCGACCCACTCGGGGGTCTCCAGGGCGGCCGTGCCCAGGTTGACGCGGCGGCAGCCGGTGGCGAGCGCGGCCTCCAGGGAGGCGTCGTCGCGGATGCCGCCGGAGAGCTCCACCTTGATGTCCATAGCGCCCGCGACCTCGGCGATCAGGGCGCGGTTGTCGCCGGTGCCGAAGGCCGCGTCGAGGTCCACCAGGTGCAGCCACTCGGCGCCGGAGGCCTGCCAGGCGAGCGCCGCCTGGAGCGGGGAGCCGTAGGAGGTCTCCGAGCCGGACTCGCCGTGCACGAGACGGACGGCCTGCCCGTCGCGGACGTCGACGGCGGGGAGGAGTTCGAGCTTCGCGGAAGGCTTCACGGAAGGCTTCACGGAGGGGGTCGCGGACATCACAGGGTTCCGATCCAGTTGGACAGCAGCTGCGCGCCGGCGTCGCCGGACTTCTCGGGGTGGAACTGGGTCGCCCACAGCGCGCCGTTCTCCACCGCGGCCACGAACGGCTCGCCGTGGGTGGCCCAGGTGACCCTGGGCGCGCGGATCTTGGGGTTGGTGACCTCCAGGCTCCAGTCGTGCACCGCGTACGAGTGCACGAAGTAGAACCGGGCGTCGGCGTCCAGGCCCGCGAAGAGCTCGCTGTCCTCGGGGGCCTTCACCGTGTTCCAGCCCATGTGCGGGACGATCGGCGCCCTGAGCGGCTCGACGGTGCCGGGCCACTCGTCCAGGCCCTCGGTCTCCACGCCGTGCTCGATGCCCCCGGTGAAGAGGATCTGCATGCCGACGCAGATGCCCATCACCGGCCGCCCGCCGGACAGGCGCCGGCCCACCAGCCAGTCACCGCGCGCCTCGCGCAGCCCCCGCATACAGGCCGAGAACGCGCCGACGCCCGGGACGAGCAGCCCGTCGGCGTTCATGGCCCGGTCGTAGTCACGGGTGATCTCGACGTCCGCGCCGACGTGGGCGAGGGCGCGCTCGGCGGAGCGCACGTTGCCGAAGCCGTAGTCGAAGACGACGACCTTCTTGACGGGAGTGGCGGTGCTCAATTCCACACCTCCAGGCGCAGGACGCCCGCGGCCAGGCACAGGGCGGAGCTGATCGCGAGCAGCGTGATCAGGCTCTTGGACATGTCCTGCTTGACGAAGGAGTAGACGCCGCCCGCGAGGAAGAGTCCGAGGACGATCAGGATGGAGTTGAGGCCGTTCACAGCGCGCCCTTGGTCGAAGGAAGGATGCCCGCGGCACGCGGGTCGTGCTCGGATGCGTAGCGCAGCGCCCGTGCCAGCGCCTTGAACTGGCACTCCACGATGTGGTGCGCGTTGCGCCCGTACGGGACGTGGACGTGCAGGGCGATCTGCGCCTGCGCCACGAAGGACTCCAGGATGTGCCGGGTCATCGTGGTGTCGTACTCGCCGATCATCGGCGCCATGTTCTCCGGCTCGGTGTGCACCAGGTACGGGCGGCCGGAGAGGTCCACGGTGACCTGGGCGAGGGACTCGTCGAGGGGGACCGTGCAGTTGCCGAAGCGGTAGATGCCGACCTTGTCGCCGAGCGCCTGCCGGAAGGCGGCGCCGAGCGCGAGGGCGGTGTCCTCGATGGTGTGGTGCGAGTCGATGTGCAGGTCGCCGTCGGTCTTGACCGTGAGGTCGAAGAGGCCGTGGCGGCCGAGCTGGTCGAGCATGTGGTCGTAGAAGCCGACCCCGGTCGACACATCGACCTTTCCGGTCCCGTCGAGGTCGATCTCGACGAGGACGGACGTCTCCTTGGTGGTGCGTTCGACACGGCCGACGCGGCTCATGCGCTCTGCTCCTTCTTGAGTTGACGGACCGCGTCCAGGAACGCGTCGTTCTCGGCCGGGGTGCCGGCGGTGACGCGCAGCCACCCGGGCACCCCGTTGTCACGGACCAGGACGCCCTGGTCGAGGATGCGCCGCCAGGCGGTGTGGGAGTCCTCGAAGCGGCCGAACTGGACGAAGTTGGCGTCCGAGTCGGTCACCTCGTACCCCGCCGCGCGCAGCTCGGTGACCAGCCGGTCCCGCTCCGCCTTGAGCTGCTCGACATAGCCGAGCAGCGTGTCGGTGTGCTCCAGGGCCGCGAGCGCGGTCGCCTGGGTGACGGCGGAGAGGTGGTAGGGCAGGCGGACGAGCTGGACCGCGTCGACCACCGCCGGGTGGGCCGCGAGATAGCCGAGGCGCAGCCCGGCCGCGCCGAAGGCCTTGGACATGGTCCGCGAGACGACCAGATGCGGGCGGTCCTCGATCAGCGGCAGCAGCGAGGCGCGGTGGCTGAACTCGACGTACGCCTCGTCGACGACGACCAGCGAGGGCTTGGCGGCCTGCGCGGCCTCGTACAGCGCCAACACCGTCTCGGCCTCGACGGCCGTGCCGGTGGGGTTGTTGGGCGAGGTGATGAAGACGACGTCCGGCCGGTGCTCGGCGATCGCCTCGCGCGCCGCCGCCACGTCGATGGTGAAGTCCTCGTTGCGCGGCCCGGAGATCCAGCCGGTGCCGGTGCCGCGCGCGATGAGGCCGTGCATCGAGTACGAGGGCTCGAAGCCGATGGCGGTGCGGCCGGGGCCGCCGAAGGTCTGCAGCAGTTGCTGGATGACCTCGTTGGAGCCGTTGGCCGCCCAGACGTTCTCGGTGGTGACCGGGTGCCCGGCGGTCCGCGTGAGGTAGCGGGCGAGCTCGGTGCGCAGCTCGACCGCGTCCCGGTCGGGGTAGCGGTTGAGGCCGCGCGCCGCCTCGGCGACCCGCTCCGCGATCCGCTCGACCAGCGGCTCGGGCAGCGGGTACGGGTTCTCGTTGGTGTTGAGCTGGACCGGAACGTCCAGCTGGGGCGCGCCGTAGGGGGACTTGCCGCGCAGCTCCTCGCGTACGGGCAGGTCGTCCAGGGTGAGGTGGTCGGTCACTGTCCCGGCACCTTCCATCCACTGTGCCCGTCGAGTTCGCCTTCGGCGAAACGCGCCTTGAGCGCGGCCCCGTGCGCGGGCAGGTCCTCGGCCTCGGCGAGGGTGACCACGTGGTGGGTGACCTCGGCCAGGGCGTCCCGGGTGTAGTCGACGATGTGGATGCCCTTGAGGAAGGACTGCACCGACAGGCCCGAGGAGTGGCAGGCGCAGCCGCCGGTGGGGAGCACGTGGTTGGAGCCCGCGCAGTAGTCGCCGAGGGAGACCGGGGACCAGGGGCCGACGAAGACCGCGCCCGCGTTGCGGACCCGGCCGGCCACGGCGGCGGCGTCGGCGGTCTGGATCTCCAGGTGCTCGGCGCCGTACGCGTCGACCACCTTCAGCCCCTCCTCCAGACCGTCGACCAGCACGATCGCGGACTGCTTGCCGGCCAGGGCGGGCCTGATCCGGTCCTCGACGTGCTTGGTGACCGCGATCTGCGACTCCACCTCGCGCTCGACCGCCTCCGCGAGCGCCAGGGAGTCGGTGACCAGGACGGCGGCGGCCATCGGGTCGTGCTCGGCCTGGCTGATCAGGTCGGCGGCGACGTGCGCCGGGTCGGCGGTCTCGTCCGCGAGGACGGCGATCTCGGTCGGCCCGGCCTCGGTGTCGATGCCGATGCGGCCGGTGAAGTAGCGCTTGGCGGCGGCGACCCAGATGTTGCCCGGGCCGGTCACCATGTTCGCGGGCGCACACGCGTCGGGTCCGGAGGTCCCGTACGCGAACATGGCGACGGCCTGGGCGCCGCCCGCCGCGTACACCTCGTCCACGCCGAGCAGCGCGCACGCGGCGAGGATCGTCGGGTGCGGCAGGCCGCCGAAGTCCTTCTGCGGCGGGGAGGCCAGCGCGATCGACTCGACGCCCGCCTCCTGGGCCGGGACCACGTTCATGACCACGGAGGACGGGTACACCGACCGGCCGCCGGGCGCGTACAGGCCCACGCGCTCCACCGGCACCCACTTCTCGGTGACCGTGCCGCCGGGGACGACCTGGGTGGTGTGCTCGGTGCGGCGCTGGGCGCGGTGCACGATCCTGGCGCGCCGGATGGACTCCTCAAGGGCCGCCCTGACCTGCGGGTCGAGCTGCTGCAGGGCCTCGGTGAGCGCCTCGGCGGGGACCCGGATCCGCTCCAGGGTCACGCCGTCGAACTTCTCCGCGTACTCGATCAGCGCCGCCGTGCCGCGATGATGCACGTCCTCGCAGATGGGCCGCACCTTCACCAGGGCGGCTTCCACGTCGAACTCGGCACGGGGCAGCAGGTCGCGCAGGGCGCCACCCTCGGGGAGGGCGTTGCCGCGCAGATCGATTCGAGAGATCACGGAACCAATTCTCTCAGACCACATCCCGCCACCGGACGCCCGTATCACTGGCTGATACATATCCCGCCCGCCCCGGAGCCGGGCCGTGACCACTAGCGTTCACTCCGTTACACACGCGTGTACAGCCCGCACACGACCGCGCGGGGTGAGCAGGGGACAGGGGGACGGCAGTGACCGAGGCGCCGGATGTCGCTGTGGCGCCGGACTGGTTCAGTCCGGTGGAGCTCGGGATGTGGGAGGCCTTCCGCAACGGCAGCACCTACGACCTGAGCAGCCGCAACCGGGTGCGGGACGACCCGTTCTCCGGGCGCGTCTGGGGGCCCGAGCGCTATGTGAAGGCCAGGGCGGTGGCGTTGCTGCTGCTCAGCGGGCCGCCGGCGCTGCCGGGCCGGGTCGCGGCGCTGAAGCTGAACGGGGTGCAGATCACCGGGACGCTCAATCTGTCGGGCGGCACGGTCACGCCGTACGTGGAGCTGACCAACTGCCGGTTCGAGGGCGAGGTGCTGATGCCGGAGTGCCGGGTCACCACCGTGCGGATGGTGAACTGCGCGATCCCGCGGATCGAGGCGGCCCGCCTCCAGACCGAGGGCGATCTGCATCTGCCACGCTGCCGCATCGCCCGCGGCATCCGGCTGACCGACGCCCACATCGGCACCGATCTGCTGCTCAACGAGGCCGTGATCCGTGCCGACCGCAACGGCCGCTCGATCGCGGCGGACGGGCTCTCGGTCGCCCAGGACCTCCAGGCCGAGCTGATCGAGAGTTACGGGGAGGTGAGCCTGCGGGCGGCGAACGTGGGCGTGACGCTGAGCCTGCGCGGCAGCCGGCTGGTGAACCCCGAGGGGCGGCGCGCGCTGAACGCGCCGCAGCTGACCGTGGAGCGCACGCTCTACATGACGGCGGCGGCCGTCTCGCCCGGCCTCACCGAGACCACCACACCGCCGTACGGGACGACCTACTCGGGCACCCCGGCCCGGGGCACCCGGGTCCAGCCGTTCGTCTGCGAGGGCGGGCTGCGCCTGGACGACGGCCGGTTCGGGGACGCCGTCGACTTCCAGAGCGCGCGCTTCGTGATGCGCGACTACCAGGAGGTGTCGCTGCGCCGGGTGCAGACACCGGAACTGCGCTTCCTCGGGGAGCGGCCGGAGCGCGGGCGGGTGGTGCTCTCGGGCGCCCGGGTGGTGAACCTCGTCGACATGTCGACGAGCTGGCCCGGGCCGGGCGGGCTCGCGATGGGCGGGTTCAGCTACGAGAACCTGATCCCGCGCGGGCTGTTCCCGCTGACCAGACGGCTGGAGTGGGTGGCGGCGGCGACTCCGGAGTACGCGCCGGAGCCGTACGAGCGGCTCGCCACCGTGCTGCGGAGCAGCGGGGAGGACGCGGACGCGCGCGAGGTGCTGCTCGCCAAGCAGCGCCGGCGCCGCGAGACCCTGCCGCTGGCGGGGAAGGCGTGGGGCGTGCTCCAGGACGTCACGGTCGCCTACGGCTACCGGCCCGGCCGGGCGGCGCTGTGGATGGCGGTGCTGTGGGCGATGGGCGCGCTGGCGTTCTCGCACTACGACCCGCAGCCGATCAAGCCGGACGAGCACCCGGACTGGAACGCCTCCCTGTACGCCCTCGATCTCCTCATCCCGGTGATCAATCTGGGGCAGGACGGCTACTGGAAGCTGCACGGCAGCTGGCAGTGGGTCTCCGCGGTACTCATCGTGCTCGGCTGGATCCTGGCCACGACCGTGGCGGCGGGCGCCTCGCGGCTGCTGCGGCGTGGCTGAAATTTGCCGGTCCTTGACCTGTCCCCGTACAACCGTCACGGCCGCCACACACTCTTCACCGCACACCACTGGCGGAGCTCCCACCTGCGGTTTTGAATGGTTCGCACCATGTCATTCGTACGCGCCCTGCTCCGTGCCGCCCGTGCGGGCAGGCACACCCCGCAGCCCGCCGCCGACCTCCCGGCCGACGAGGATCTGCTCCTCGACGCGCCGGACGGGCGGCTCGGCCCCGCGCTGGTGTCCGCCGCCGGGGGCGACTTCGCGGGCGCGGCCGAGCTCCTGGCCACCACCCGGGAGTCGGCCGAGTGGGAGAACCGCGACCGCTACACCATGCGGCTGGCCGCCTTCGCGGTCAGCCGCCCGGACTGGCTCGCCGACTGGCTGGCCGCCGCGCCCCGGGACCCGGACGCGCTGCTGGTCAAGGCGGAGCTGGCGATCGTACGGGCGTGGGGTTCGCCGGCCCGGGCCGAGCTGCTGCGTGAGATCGCCCCGCTGATCGACGCGGCGGCCTCGGCCGAGCCCGCGGATCCGGTGCCGTGGCGCATCGCGCTGGACCACGCGCGCGGCACCCACGCCCCGCACACCGTCTTCGAGTCGCTGTGGGCGGAGGCGGTCGGCCGCTCCTCGCACCACTACGGCTGCCACGTCGCGGCCCTCCAGTACCTCTCGGCGCAGTGGTACGGCTCGCACCGGGAGTGTTTCGGCTTCGCCGAGGAGGCCGCCGCGGACGCGCTGCCCGGCTCGCTGGTGCAGGCGCTGCCGGTGCGGGCCGCGTTCGCCTGCCTCGCCGCCGGGACCGCCGGGGCGCCTACCGGCCGCCAGAGCCCGCGCGAGCTCTTCGGCGACCGGATCGACGCGGCGGCCGACCTCGCCATCGCGCTCTCCGCCGCGTACGAGCCGGGCGACCCGTGGCCCGCCGAGGTGCGCAATCTGCTGGCGTACGTCCTGGTCGTACGGGAGCGGTGGGAGGAGGCCCTGGAGCAGTTCGGCCGGATCGGGCCCTATGCCACGGCGTTCCCCTGGGCGCGGCTCGACGACGATCCGCTGGGCCGGTTCACCGAGCTGCGCGACGAGGCCCGCCGACGGGTGGCCGCGCGGAAGCCGGGGCGCGACAGGGGTCCCGCGGGCATCGCGGTCGCGCCCCTGGGCGCCCTGGGACGGCCGCCCGCACCCGTGCCCGGCCGGGCCACCCGGGCCCAGGGTGCGGGCGTGCTGGGCAAGCCCGGACGCAGCCGGTCCGGCGACCATTACGCTTGAGCGTTGTGACCACCGCTCGCCTCCCCCTCTTTCCGCTCAACTCGGTCCTGTTCCCCGGCCTCGTCCTGCCGCTGAACGTCTTCGAGGAGCGCTATCGCGCCATGATGCGCGACCTGCTGAAGTCCGGCCCGGACTCCGGCGCCGCCCCGGACGACGACGAGCCGCGACGGTTCGCCGTGGTCGCGATCCGCGACGGCCGGGAGGTCGCGCCGACCGGTCCCGGGATGCCCGACCAGACGTCCGTCCCGGAGAAGGGTCCGGCGGCCGGCTTCGGCCCCGACCCGATCCAGGCGTTCCACCAGGTGGGATGTATCGCGGACGCGGCGACGATCCGGGAGCGCGCGGACGGCAGCTTCGAGGTGCTGGCGACCGGTACGACCCGGGTCAAGCTCCTCTCGGTCGACGCGAGCGGCCCCTATCTGACGGCCGAGCTGGAAGAGCTGCCCGAGGAGCCGGGCGAGGAGGCCGGGGCGCTGGCGGAGGGCGTGCTGCGGGCGTTCCGGGCGTACCAGAAGCGGGTGGCCGGGGCCCGGGAGCGCTCGGTGACCGGCTCGGCCGAGCTGCCCGACGAGCCCTCGGTGGTCTCCTATCTGGTCGCGGCGGCGGCGGTGCTCGACGTCCCCGCGAAGCAGCGGCTGCTCCAGGCGCCGGACACGGCGACACGGCTGCGGGAGGAGCTGACGCTGCTGCGCGCGGAGACGGCGGTGATCCGCCATCTCCCGTCGCTCCCCGCGGTGGAACTGACCCGCTCCCCCACCAGCCCCAACTGACGCGAGGACCGGCAGGTTGGCCAGGAAGAAGGCGGCCGGGGGCACCCCGGCGACGGTGGCGCTGACGGCGGCGGGCGCCGCGTTCACCGTGCACGCGTACGAGCACGACCCGTCCTCCGCGTCGTACGGGGAGGAGGCGGCGCGGGCGCTGGGCGTCTCCCCCGACCGCGTCTTCAAGACGCTGGTGGCGGACGTCGACGGCGAGCTGACCGTGGCGGTGGTCCCGGTGGCGGGCTCCCTGGACCTCAAGGCGCTGGCGGCGGCGGTCGGGGGCAAGCGGGCGGCGATGGCGGACCCGGCGGCGGCCGAGCGCACGACGGGCTACGTCCGGGGCGGCATCTCGCCGCTCGGCCAGCGCCGCCGGCTGCGCACGGTCGTGGACGCGTCGGCGTCGGCGCACGCCACGATCTGCGTCTCGGCGGGCAGGCGCGGGCTGGAGGTCGAGCTGTCCCCGGACGACCTGGTGTCGCTGACGGGGGCGGTACTGGCGCCGGTGGGCCGTTCCTGACGGGGATGTCCGGTAATCCCCCTGGACACTTCGCCGCGGGGCGAGCAGGTTGCCCCCATGTCGAAACGAACCCGCAAGCGGAAGTGGCGCGTACGCAAGGGCCGGTCGAACCATGGACGCCGCCCGGCATAGGTTTTGCGCCCCTTGGGTGGTCCCCGCACCCGGAGAACCCAGCTCAGCCACCGGCTTTCAGGGGCGCGGGGAACTGCGCGAGCAACCCACCACAACCGTCGGAAGAACACCGGCCTTCAGGGGGCGCGGGGAACTGCACGGCCAGCCCCCGCCGGGTCGCAGACGAACCAGGGGGCGCGGGGGCCCAACCCCCGCCAGGGGTTTGGGGGCGGCCCCCCGGAAAGCCCCATCCACCCCCGGAGGGTCACAGCTCCGGCGCGGGCCAAACCTCCGGGTCCCGCGGAGCGAACAGCGCCGTCAGCCCCAGATGCGCCCCCATCGCCGCCAGGGGCCACGCCAACAACGCCCCCTTCGCGTTCAGCCGGAGCGGCGCGTCGAAGACGACCCCCTTGCCCGCCGCCCGCGCCGCCGCGACCACGTCGTCCGTGGGTCCGAGCCACTCCCCCAGCTCCATGGCCACCCAGGAGCCGAGCAGGGCGCCGGCCGCGAGCCCCACCACCAGCGGGATGCCGCCGCGCTTGCGCAGCAGGAAGACGAGCGCCGCGCACACCACGCCGAACCCCAGCGCGAGCAGGATGAACGTTCCGTCCGCCCCGATCGCCTCCTCGCCCTCGGTGTCCTTCAGGAACACCGCCTTGTCGTCGGAGACGAGCGGCACCCGGGGCGCCAGCCAGACCCAGAGCAGCCCGAGCAGTACGCCCGTGACCGCCACCGCGACCGCCGCGACCACGGCGTCCCGCAGCTCCGTCCTCATCGCGGTGCCCTCCTCGCTCGCCGGGGCCCCGGGGCCCTCGGCGCCCGGGCCGGAACGGGGGTGTACGGAGTCCTGCCAGGCGTCGTCGTCCGGCGGCGGCTGGTGAGGCGGAGTCAGAGGTGCGGTCACCCCGCCATCGTGCCAGGCGCTCCTGTGCGGCGCCTCACCGGGAGACCGCCGCCCGCCGGTACGCCCATGTCGCCACGAGCAGCGACACCACCCCGACGCCCGCGCAGACCGCGAGGTCGAGCCCGATGACGGGCCAGTCGGGGTGAGCGCCGAAGCTGTGCGCGAAAGCCTCCACCCCGTACGTGGAAGGCAGCAGATCACGTGCGTACGCGATGGGTCCGGGCAGCCGGTCGGCCGGCAGGACGCCGAGCAGCAGCGCCGCCGACATGCCCAACTGGCCCAGCAGGGTGGCGAGTTCCTGGCGCGGGGCCAGCAGTCCGAGGGCCGCGCCGAGCCCGGCGAGCGCGGCGCCCGCCAGCGGGATCACCGCAGCGAGCACCCACAGGTGCGCCATCGGGAGCCCGAACAGGACGCAGCCGGTGACCGCCGTGACGAGCGTCCCCGGCACCGTGAACGAGGCGTACGCGGCGGCCGTGCCCAGCACCACGGAGGCGGGCGGCACCGGCAGGGTCGCGTAGTGGTCGAGCCCGCCGCCCGCCCGCAGGTGCCCGAAGTACTGCGCGAGCAGGTTGAGCGCGACGAAGGCCACCACCAGGACGCTCGACCCGGCGACCACGGCCCGCGCCTCGCTCCCGCCGTCCACGACCCCCCGCATCAGGACCATGATCCCGATCGACTGGAAGGTCGCCACGAAGAGCAGCGGGATGCGGGCCACCCTGGCCCGGGAGAGCTGGGCCCGGTAGACGGCCGCGAGGGCGGGCAGCAGCCGGGCCCGGGGCGCGAGCGGGGCGGCGTCCCCGGCCGGCCGCGCCGGGGCGGCGACCGCCTCCGCGGGAGCCTCCACGGAAACCTCCAGGGGAATCGCGCTCACGCCTTCACCAGACCTTCCGTACGGCCGCCGAGGGCGAGGTAGACGTCTTCCAGGCTCGGCGTGGCCAGGGTGAAGTCGTCGAGGGCGGCGAACGCGGGCCCGCCGGTGACCGCCGCGACGGCGGCGCGCGCGGCGTCGGGGCCGAGCCGCAGCACCCAGCGCCGCCCGGACTCCTGGGCGTCCGCCCGCAGCGCCGCGACCTCGGGAAGTTCGACGGGCGCCCGCTCGCGCCACACCAGCTCGACCCGGACCTCGGAGGCGACCCGTTCCTTCAGGCCCGCCGGGGTGTCGCAGGCGATGACCTTGCCGCGGTCGAGGACGGCGACCCGGTCGAGTACGGTCTCGGCCTCGATGACGTTGTGGGTGACGAGCAGCACGGTCGCGCCGCGCTCGGCCCGGCGGCGGTCCACGGCGGCCCAGACGGCCCGCCGGGCCACCGGGTCCATGCCGGTGGTCGGCTCGTCGAGGACCAGCACGGGCCGTTCGCCGACGAGCGCCGCGGCGACGCAGGCGAGCCGCCGCTGTCCGCCGGAGAGCTTCTTCAGGGGCCGTCCGGCGAGCGCGGTCAGCCCGAGCTCCTCCAGTACGGCGTCGCGCTCGGCGCGCGCGGCCCGTGCGCTGAGCCCGCGCAGCCGGCCGGTGGTCTCGGCGGCGAGCGCCACGGTCAGCTCGTCCAGGGCGGTGGACTCCTGCCCGAGGTAGCCGATCAGCCGGGCGGCCCGCTCGGGGTGGCGCACCAGGTCGTGCCCGAGGACGTCGACGCTGCCGGAGTCCGGCCGCATCAGACCGGTGAGCTGGCGCACCAGGGTCGACTTGCCCGCGCCGTTGGGCCCGAGCAGGCCGAAGATCTCGCCGCGTCCCACGTCGAGGTCGATCCCGTCGGTGGCCCTGATCTCGGGCGTACCGGCCGAGCCGCGCCGTCCGCGCCCGGCGGGGTACGTCTTGGTGAGGCCCCGCACCGTGCAAACGGTGCCGGCCCGCGCCGCTGCTGTGCCGGTACTCACGGACAACGAGCCTACGGGGTCGGCCGGGCCGTGCTGCCCCCGGACCCCCGTTTGGTTCCGTTCACCGAACGACCGCGCGGGCGCGGACCCGCCCCGGGGCCGGCTCAGTCCGCGGCCGGGGCCCGCTCGGCCGCCGCCCTGACGTCGATCTCCCGCCAGAACCCGGCCCGGATCGCGTACCGGTCGTGCTCGTCGATCTGGTCGTCCTTGTGGGCGAGCAGCCCGAACCGGGCCGCGTACCGCAGCAGTTCGCCGTCGATGCGGTGCGGGATGCGCGGGTACATCGTGGACAGCTTCTGTACGTGGGTGGTCTCCGGCAGCCGCTCCATCCAGCGGCGCGCGAAGACCTGCCCCACCTCGTACGGGTCGCCGCCGACGGCGGTGATGTCCTCCTCGCGGTCCGCCCAGCGCTGTTCGGCGCTGGTCAGCTGGGCGAGGGTGGGCAGGGAGGCGGTCTCCGGGGACTCGCCGAGCGCGGCTCCCGGCCGCTCCACCCACCCTTTGTCGGAGGACCAGCGCAGGGTCGCGTGGGCGGCGTGCGGCGCGGGGGCCTGGGCGCCGGGCGCGCGCAGGGCGGCCAGGTCCTTGGGGGTGGGCACGCCCTTGACCGCGGTGCCGGGCGCGGGGGTGACCGCGGCGCCGTTGCCGACGGCGGCCGGGGGCTGGGCGGTCCCGTTGCGTACGGCCGCGGCCTGGGCGGCCTCGGCGGCCCGCTCGGCGGAGGCGGCCAGCGCCGACTCGGGCAGCGGCGCGGAGAGGATGGCGGCGATCTCCGGGCGGGGGGCGGCGGCCGGGGCGTACATGGCGGTGAGCTCTTTCACCCGGACCGCCTGGGTGATCCACTTGCGGTCGAGCACCCGGCGCTCGTCGGCCTCGGCCACCAGGTCCTCGGACTGGTTGTAGTCGCCGTCGGCGGCCTGCACGGCCCACAGGTGCACCGCGACCCCGTGTTCCTTGGCCGACATCAGCCCGGGCAGCAGATCGCCGTCGCCGGTCACCAGGACCACATCGGAACAGGCACGGTTTCTGGCCAACTCGGTGAGTTCGGCGTGCATCGCCGCGTCGACGCCCTTCTGGGCCCACCTCCCGTCGCTGCGGGTCAGCGCGCCCAGGCGGACCGTCACCCGGGACATCACCCGCAGCCTGCGGTGTTCGGGCTGGGGCACCCGGTCGGGGGCGCCGTCGAACCAGTAGATCCGCAGCAGCGGCTGCTCGGTGTCGGCCTCCGCCCGCTCGCGCAGCGCCTGGATCAGGGCGGCGTGGTCGACGGTGATCCGTGAACGGGCGGGCTCTCCGGCCAGGAGGCTCGCGGCAGCGCCCAGCAAGTAACCCGCGTCCACAAGGACGACGCAACGGTCCACGCGTTCCACCCTCTTTCAGAACCTTGAAAATCAAAAGATCAGAGGCAAAGGAGATCAGGGAGATAAGAGTGCAGGAGATCGAGAGATCAGGGAACGTACTTCGGGTTTCCTTCGAGTCTGCCCGACCCGGCGGGGGTTGACGGCCGGAACTCGATCATCGGCGTGGCGAACCGGTACATACGCAGACGTTACGCAGGATTACGCACGGTAATCGTCTGGAATGCGTTCTTTGTCGTGATGTGTGAGTCTGGCAGCGGCCCTGGACCCTAGTCCCCCCAGGAGGCATCACCATGGCCAAGAACAAGTCCGGCCGTAAGCAGCAGCCCGCCTCGCAGGCCGAGCGCGGTCAGCAGGAGGCGCAGAAGTCCTCGATGGAGGCGCAGGCCCTGTCCCAGCCCCAGGCGCAGGGCAGCCCGGCGGATGTTGCCCGTAAGCACCAGCGTCGCTTCGGCCACAACTGATAATTCCCCGCACATCCGGCACAGAAATACGGAAGGGGCGCGCCCTATTGGACGCGCCCCTTCCGTAGGGAATTAAACCGCTCGCCGGATCTCAGCCCGCCAGACAGGACGGCCCGAGCAGCACCTTCAGATCACCGAAGAGCGCCGGGTCGGGCTGGACCCGGTGCCGGTCCAGCCGCAGCACCGTGGTCTTGCGCGGCCCCTGGAGTTTGATGCGCACCTCGGTATTGCCCTTGTGGTGGCCGAGAATCTCCCCCAGCCGACTGATCATCGGCGGTGTCACCTTCACCGTCGGGATGGTCAGTACCACCGGCGCGTTGGTCCCCGCCGACGACAGGTCCGGCACCATCAGCTCCATGGCGACCAGGCGCGGGATGTCCTCGCGCTTGTCGAGCCGGCCCTTGACGAAGACCACCGCGTCCTCGACGAGCTGGGTGGAGACCAGCTGGTAGGTCGCCGGGAAGAACATGCACTCGATGGAGCCGGCCAGGTCCTCGACGGTGGCGATCGCCCAGGCGTTGCCCTGCTTGGTCATCTTGCGCTGGAGGCCCGAGATGATGCCGCCGATGGTGACGACCGCGCCGTCCGCGTGCTCACCTCCGGTGAGCTGCTGGATGGAGGCGTCGGACTTGTCGGAGAGCACGTGCTCCAGACCGAAGAGCGGGTGGTCCGACACATACAGGCCGAGCATCTCCCGCTCCTGGGCGAGCAGATAGGACTTCTCCCACTCCACGTCGGAGAACTCCACGTCCAGACCGAAGCCCGGCTCGTCGGTGACCTCGTCGCCCATTCCGCCGAAGAGGTCGAACTGCCCCTCGGCCTCCTTGCGCTTGACCTGCACCACGTTGTCGATCATCGGCTCGAACTGCGCGGTGAGGCCCTTGCGGGTGTGCTTCATCTCGTCGAAGGCGCCGGCCTTGATCAGCGACTCGACGGTCCGCTTGTTGCAGACGACCGCCTCGACCTTGTCGAGGAAGTCGGGGAAGGAGGTGTACTTCCCCTTCGCCTTGCGGGACTTGATGATCGAGTCCACCACGTTCTGACCGACGTTGCGCACGGCGGTCAGACCGAACAGGATCACGTCGTCGCCCTGCGCCGAGAAGTTGGACTCGGACTCGTTGACGTTGGGCGGCAGCACCTTGATGCCCATGCGGCGGCACTCGTTGAGGTAGACCGCGGACTTGTCCTTGTCGTCCTTGACCGAGGTCAGCAGGGCCGCCATGTACTCGGCGGGGTGGTTCGCCTTCAGATAGGCGGTCCAGTACGACACCAGGCCGTACGCGGCGGAGTGCGCCTTGTTGAAGGCGTATCCGGCGAAGGGGACCAGGACGTCCCACAGCTTCTGGATGGCTTCGTCGCTGTAGCCGTTCTTCTTGGCGCCGGCCTGGAAGATGGTGAAGTTCTTCGCCAGCTCGTCGGGCTTCTTCTTGCCCATGACGCGGCGCAGGATGTCGGCCTCGCCCAGCGAGTACCCGGCGATGATCTGGGCGGCCTTCTGCACCTGCTCCTGGTACACGATCAGGCCGTAGGTGACGCCGAGGACCTCCTTGAGGGGCTCCTCCAGCTCCGGGTGGATCGGGGTGATCTCCTGCTGCTTGTTCTTGCGCAGCGCGTAGTTCGTGTGCGAGTTCATGCCCATCGGGCCCGGGCGGTAGAGCGCGGACACGGCGGAGATGTCTTCGAAGTTGTCGGGCTTCATCAGCCGCAGCAGGGACCGCATGGGGCCGCCGTCGAACTGGAAGACGCCGAGGGTCTCGCCGCGCTGGAGCAGTTCGAAGGTCGTGGCGTCGTCGAGCGGCAGCCCGAGGAGATCGATGTCGATCCCCTTGTTGGACTTCACCATCTTGACGGCGTCGTCCATGATCGTCAGGTTGCGCAGACCCAGGAAGTCCATCTTCAGCAGGCCGAGCGACTCACAGCTCGGATAGTCCCACTGCGTGATGGTCACGCCATCGGTGTGGCGCACCCACAGGGGCGCGTGGTCGACGATCGGCTCGCTGGACATGATCACGCCGGCGGCGTGCACACCCATCTGCCGGACCAGGCCCTCGACGCCCTTGGCGGTGTCGATGACCTTCTTCACGTCCGGCTCGTTCTCGTACATCGAGCGGATCTCGCCCGCTTCGCTGTAGCGCGGGTGCTTGGGGTCGGTGATGCCGTTGAGGTCGATGCCCTTGCCCAGGACGTCGGCCGGCATCGCCTTGGTGAGGCGGTCGCCCATCGCGTACGGATAGCCGAGGACGCGGGCGGAGTCCTTGATCGCGTTCTTGGCCTTGATCTTTCCGTAGGTGCCGATCATGGCGACCTTGTCGGCGCCGTACTTCTCCGTCACGTACCGGATCACCTCGACGCGCCTGCGCTCGTCGAAGTCGATGTCGACATCGGGCATCGAGACGCGCTCGGGGTTGAGGAACCGCTCGAAGATCAGGCCGTGCGGGATCGGGTCGAGGTCGGTGATGCCCATCGCGTACGCCACGATCGAGCCGGCCGCGGAGCCACGGCCGGGGCCGACCGCGATGCCCTGCTTCTTGGCCCACATGATGAAGTCGGCGACCACGAGGAAGTAGCCGGGGAAGCCCATCGAGATGATGGTGTCCATCTCGTACTCCGCCTGCTTCATCCGGTCTTCCGGGATGCCTCCCGGGAAGCGGCGGTGCAGCCCCCGCAGGGTCTCCTCGCGGAACCAGGTGACCTCGGTGTAGCCCTCGGGGATGTCGAACTTCGGCATGAGGTTCTTCGCCTCGAACATGCCGGTGACGTCGACCTGCTCGGCGACCAGGGCGGTGTTGGCGCAGCCCTGCTGCCAGGCGTCGGAGGCGTCGATCGCGTACATCTCGTCGGTCGACTTCAGGTAGTAGCCGGTGCCGTCGAACTTGAAGCGGTCGGGGTCCGAGAGGTTCTTGCCGGTCTGGATGCACAGCAGCGCGTCGTGCGCGGTGGCCTCGTGCGCGTACGTGTAGTGCGAGTCGTTGGTGACCAGGGGCGGGATGCCCAGCTCCTTGCCGATCTTCAGCAGGTCGTCGCGGACCCGGCGCTCGATGTCGATGCCGTGGTCCATCAGCTCCAGGAAGTACCGGTCCTTGCCGAAGATGTCCTGGTAGTCGGAGGCGGCCTGGCGGGCCTCCTCGTACTGCCCCAGGCGCAGCCGGGTCTGGAGCTCTCCGGAGGGGCAGCCGGTGGAGGCGATCAGGCCCTCCGACCACTGGGAGATGGTCTCCTTGTCCATCCGGGGCCACTTCTGGAGCCAGCCCTCGGCGTACGCGTCGGAGGAGAGGCGGAAGAGGTTGTGCAGCCCCGTCGCGTTCGCCGCCCAGATCGTCTTGTGGGTGTAACCACCCGACCCGGACACGTCGTCGCGCTTCTGGTGCGGCTGGCCCCACTGGATCTTGCGCTTGTTGCGGCGGGACTCGGGCGCCACGTACGCCTCGATGCCGATGATCGGCGTGACCCCCGCCTTCTTCGCCGAGTGGAAGAAGTCGTACGCCCCGTGCAGGTTGCCGTGGTCGGACATCGCGATGTGCGTCATGCCCATCTCGTTGCACGCGTCGAACATGTCCTTGAGCCGCGCGGCACCGTCCAGCAGCGAGTACTGGGTGTGTACGTGAAGGTGCGTGAACGGCGGCTTCGACACGGTGGGGGCCTCCATGGCGGGGAGAGGGGGACAGCCCGGAAGTCTACGTCGCCCGACTGACAGCCGGAGTGAGAACCGCTGCGGCGCGCAGCCTCCCGGCGGGGGGAGGCGGCCGGGCGACGGGCGGGCACTCCGGGGTACGGTCACGCGTTGGTAGGGGCGGAACCACCCGTCCCATCCGTAGCCCGTCACCACCCGCACGTACGCACCAGGAGGCACCCGGCGATGTCGGTCCCGCAGCACACCGCCGATGAGCGCGGCGAGCAGATCCTCTCCGTCTTCGGCACGGCTTTCGGAGAGCTCCTGGCCGCCGACCCGGCCGCGTTCCGGGTCAAGTTCCGCAAGATGGCGGCCTCCGCCTTCGCCTTCTACCGGGGCACGGCCTGCCTGTTCTACGCGGACCTGGACGCGGAGGGCGCCGGGCGGGGCGCCGGGGGCATACACAGCGGCCCGTACCTCGACGAGCGCACCGGCCGGGTATGGATCCACGCCGATCTGCACGCCGAGAACTTCGGTACGTACATGGACGCCAACGGCCGGCTGATCTTCAATGTGAACGACTTCGACGAGGCGTACGTGGGCCCCTTCACCTGGGACCTCCAGCGCTTCGCCGCCTCCCTGGCCCTGATCGGCCACGCCAAGGCGCTCAGCGACGACCAGATAACCGAGCTGGTGCGGATCTACGCCGGCGCCTACCGCGAGCGGATCCACGCGCTGGCCGCCGGCGCCAAGGGCGACGAGGTGCCCTCCTTCACGCTGGACACCGCCGAGGGCCCGCTGCTCGGCGCCCTGCGCTCGGCACGCGCGCGTACGCGCTTCTCGCTGCTCGACTCCATGACCGAGATCCGCGAGTACGAGCGCCGCTTCGCCGAGGGCGACGGCTCGATCGAGCTGGACGCGGCCACCCGCTACAAGGTCCTGGCCGCCTTCGACGGCTATCTGGAGACGCTGCCGGACTCCAGCCTGCTGCGCCCGGACTCCTACCGGGTCAAGGACGTGGTGGGGCGGCGCGGCATCGGGATCGGCTCGGCCGGTCTGCCCTCGTACAACATCCTTCTGGAGGGCCACAGCGACGCGCTGGAGAACGACGTCGTGATCTACATGAAGCAGGCCCAGACCCCGGCGGTCTCCCGCCATGTCACCGACCCGGCGGTGCGCGGCTACTTCCAGCACGAGGGGCACCGCACGGTGATCTCGCAGCGCGCCCTCCAGGCCGCGGCCGATCCGTGGCTGGGCTGGACCGAGCTGGACGGCGCGGGCCAGCTGGTCGCCGAGGTGTCGCCGTACGCGGTGGACCTGGACTGGTCGGACATCGACGACCCGGAGCAGATAGCGGCGGTCGTCGCCGACCTCGGCCGCGCCACCGCGACCATGCACGCGGCGGCGGACGACGAGAGCGGCCACTCGGAGCTGGTGCCGTTCTCCACCGAGCGGGCCATCGACGCGGCGATCGCGGCCGACGAGGAGGGCTTCGCGGGCCTGCTCGTGGACTTCGCGCACGGCTACGGGGCGCGGGCGCGGGCGGACCACCAGATCTTCGTCGACCTGTTCCGTAACGGTCGGATCCCGGGTCTTGGGTCTCACTGAATTCTTAGGCTCCGCCGACAGCGGGCCGTGGCAGACTTCAGCACCGATGGACGTATCAGGGACCCGGCTCAGAGCGGCACGCGCGGCGCTTTTCACGGCGCTCGTCGTGGCGCTGTCCAGCGCGTCCCACGTCCTGCTCTCCCGCGTCCCGCTGCCGGTGCCGTGGGTGGCCGGCGCGGCCGGCGCCGTGTTCCTGATCGCGTACGCGCTGGCCGGCCGTGAGCGCGGCTTCTGGTCGATCGCCGGGCTGCTCGTCCCGCTGGAGCTGGCCGCCGACACCGTCTTCTCGACCGGCCAGCACGTCTGCTACGGGCCGTCCGGCGGCCCGGTCGCGGGCGCGCTGCGGTCGGTGGGCGTGGATGTGCTGTGCGGCGGAGACGTGGGAGCCGAGCTGCCCGGCGTCACCGGGTCCCGGGCGAGCGCGGCCGTGCTGCTCGCCGGCCCCGGTCCGGCCGTGCCGTGGCTGCTGCTCGCCGCCCATGTGACGGTCGGGCTGCTGGCCGCGGCCTGGCTGCGACGCGGCGAGGCCGCTCTCGCCCGTCTGGTGCGCACGGTCGGGGTGCTGGCGTTCCGGCCGCTGCTGCTCGCGGTCGCCGTGGTGGGCGGCGCGGTCCGTCCCGTACGGGCGCGGGTGCTGCCCGTGCGGCGCGCGGGCCCGTCCTCGCGCGCCCGGCTGCTCGTGCACTGGGTGGGACGGCGGGGTCCGCCCCGCCCCGCGCTGCTCCCCGCCGTCTGAGCGACGGCCCCGCGAGCACGCCGGCCCGGGACCCGGGCCCCCGTACTTCTCACCTGCCCTACCTGCCACACGGAGAAAACGATCATGAGCAAGCGCAACAGCCAGGCCAACAAGGCAGCCGCCCGCGAGCGGCTGCGACTGGAGCGCGAGCGCCAGGCCAAGAAGGACAAGGTGCGCCGCCAGGTGGTCGTGGCCGCCTCGATCGTCGGCGTCCTCGCGATAGCCGGCGGTGTCGGTTACGCGGTCATGCAGGCCAACAAGCCCGGCGAGTGGGACGCGGCCAAGGACAAGACGCTGGTCAAGCCCGCCAACACCACGGGCACCGACGGCACCACCGTCGTCATCGGCAAGCCCACCGCCAAGAAGACCCTGGAGATGTACGAGGACCCGCGCTGCCCGGTCTGCTCGGTCTTCGAGCAGCAGGTCGGCTCCACGGTCAAGAAGGACGTCGACGCGGGCAAGTACAAGGTCCAGTTCATCGGCGCCACCTTCATCGACAACGGCAGCCCGGGCACCGGCTCCAAGAACGCGCTCAGCGCGCTGGGCGCCGCGCTCAACGTGAGCCCCGAGGCGTTCATGGAGTACAAGGCGCAGCTCTACTCGGCCAAGTGGCACCCGGCCGAGACCAGCGACAAGTTCGCCAAGGACGACTACCTGCTCCAGGTCGCCGACAGCGTCCCGGCGCTCAAGGGCAACGCCAAGTTCCAGAAGGACGTGCAGGACGGCACGTTCGACAAGTGGGCGCTCACCATGTCGAAGAAGTTCGACGACAGCGGGGTGACCGCGACGCCGACCCTGAAGATGGACGGCAAGAAGATCACCGGCCCGGGCAGCGACAACGCCCCGCAGGACCCGGCCGCGTTCACCGCCGCCGTCGACAAGGCCCTGAAGGGCTGAGGCCCTTCGGGGACCCGCCGCGGCCACCCGACCCCGACGCGGGCTCAGGTGGCCGCGAGCGAACGGGTGGACAAACATCTGCCGCGAGACTGCCCGTTCGCTCTACCCATCAGTAAGGTGTCCGGCTGTGACCAGTCGATTCACCTCAACCCCCACGCGCCGCACGGTCGTCAAGGCCGCTGCCGCCACCGCCGTCGTCGCCGCGCCCCTGGTGGCCGGCGCGACCGCCGCCGCCGCGGACTCCGCTCCGGCCCCCGCGTTCCTGCACGGCGTCGCCTCCGGCGATCCGCTGCCCGACGGCATCCTGCTGTGGACCCGGGTCACCCCCGCTCCCGACGCGGTGCCGGGGTCCGGCAAGGGCCCGGACACCGAAGTCACCTGGGAGATAGCCGAGGACAAGGGGTTCGCGCGGATCGTGGCCCAGGGCCGCACGACCGCCACCGCCGCCTCCGACCACACCGTCAAGGCCGATGTGCGCGGCCTGCGCCCGGCGACCGCCTACTGGTACCGGTTCACCGCGGGCGGCGTCCCGTCCCCCGTCGGCCGGACCCTGACCGCCCCCGCCACGGACGCGGCAGCCCCCAACGTCCGCTTCGGCGTGGTCTCCTGCGCCAACTGGGAGTCGGGCTACTTCTCCCCCTACCGTCATCTCGCCGCACGGGCCGACCTGGACGCGGTGCTGCACCTGGGCGACTACATCTACGAATACGCCTCGGGCGCCTATCCGGAGGCGAAGTACGTCGTACGGCAGCACGAGCCGGCCCACGAGATCCTCGACCTGGCCGACTACCGCACCCGGCACGGCAAGTACAGGACGGACGCCGACCTCCAGGCGATGCACCAGGCCCACCCGGTCATCGCGATCTGGGACGACCACGAGTTCGCCAACGACGCCTGGTCGGGCGGCGCCGAGAACCACACGCCCTCCACCGAGGGCGACTGGGCGGCGCGCGTGTCCGCCGCCAAACAGGCCTACTTCGAGTGGATGCCCGTCCGCCCGTCCATCGCGGGCACCACCTACCGGCGCATCCGCTACGGCAAGCTGGCCGATCTGCACCTGCTCGACCTGCGCTCCTTCCGCTCGCAGCAGGCGAGCGTGGGCAGCGGCAAGGTGGACGACCCCGAGCGCACCATCACCGGCCGCGCCCAGCTGGACTGGCTCAAGTCGGGGCTCTCCGCCTCCAATGCCGCCTGGCAGCTGGTCGGCACCTCCGTGATGATCTCCCCGGTCGCCTTCGGCTCGCTGCCGGCCGAGCTGACCGCGCCGCTGGCGGAGTTGCTGGGCCTTCCCAAGGAGGGCATCGCCATCAACGTCGACCAGTGGGACGGCTACACGGACGACCGCCGCGAACTCCTGGGCCACCTGGTCGACAACGGCATCAAGAACACCGTCTTCCTCACCGGCGACATCCACATGGCGTGGGCCAACGACGTACCCCTCAAGGCGGGCACCTACCCGCTGTCGAAGTCGGCGGGCACCGAGTTCGTGGTGACCTCGGTCACCTCCGACAACCTCGACGAGATGCTCCACGTCGCCCCGCACACCGTGTCGCTGGTCGCGGCGGCGGCCATCAAGGCCGCCAACCGCCATGTGAAGTGGGTCGACATGGACTCGCACGGCTACGGCGTGCTCGACGTCGACGCCCAGCGCTCGCAGATGGACTACTACGTGGTGTCCGACAAGCGCAAGCAGGACGCCACGTCCTCGTGGACCCGCTCGTACCGGACGCTCAACGGCAGCCAGAAGGCCGAGCGGGTCTACTCGCCGGTGGTCTGATCCCCGCGCCCTACAGCGACGCGAGGAAGGCGAGCGCGGTGGTCCAGCTCCGCTCGGCCGCCGCCTCGTCGTAGTCCGGCAGTTCGCGGTCGGTGTACAGGTGCCCGGCACCCGGGTATCTGTACACCTCCGCGTCGGCGCCGATCCTGCCCATCCGCAGGTACCACGTGTTCAGCCAGTCATGCGTCTCGAACGGGTCCGGGTCCGCCACGTGCAGCTGTACGGGCAGCTCGTCCACCGAGGCGTCGTCGGCGATGTCGGCGGTGCCGTGGAACAGGAGCAGGCCGCGGGCCTTCTCGTCGCCCAGCGCCAGGGTCTGGGCGAGCGAGCCCCCGAGCGAGAACCCGGCGTAGACCAGGCCCTCGTCCGAGTGCGGCGCGGCGGCCACGACCGCCCGCTTCAGCAGTTCGTCGTTGCCGATCCCGTCCCGGATCGCCATGCCCTCCTCCACCGTCCCGGCGGTGCGCCCGTCGTAGAGATCGGGCACGTGCACCAGGTGTCCGGCGGCGCGCAGCCGGTCGGCCGCCTCCCGCACGGCGGGACGCAGGCCATAGGCGGAATGGAAGAGCATGATGTTCATGAGGCCATGGTGCCAGTTACGGTCGAGGGCATGGAGAACGTACTGCGCCCGTTGATCGTCATCGGTGGCTCGGTCGTGCTCACGCTGGCCCTCGTGTGGCTGGCCGACCGACTGCTCCGCCAGACCGATGCCCGGCACAGCGAGACCCCGTTGTGGGGCCTGCTGCGCCGCTGCCGCCTTCCCTTGCAGGTCGTCGTCCTGACCGCCCTGCTGAGAGGGACCTACCTCCAGATCAAATGGGCACCCGTCCAGAACCACCAGGCCGGCCTCGGCCAGACCCTCTCGCTCGTCCTCATCGGGGCGAGCGCGTGGCTGGTGGTGCGGATCGCGACGGCGGTCGTCGAGGCGTCGTACGCGCGCTACGCGGCCTCCGCGCACAACGCGGCACGGGTGCGCCGGGTCCGTACGCAGGTGACGCTGATCCAGCGCGTGGTGACGGCCATCGTGGGCGTCGTCGCGGTCGCCGCGATGCTGCTGACCTTCCCGGCGATGCGGACGGCCGGGACCTCGATCCTCGCCTCCGCCGGCATCATCGGCATCGTGGCCGGTGTGGCCGCCCAGTCGACGCTCGGCAACCTCTTCGCGGGGCTGCAGATCGCGTTCGGCGACATGGTGCGGATAGGCGACACGGTGGTGGTGGACGGCGAGTGGGGCACGGTCGAGGAGATCACCCTGACGTTCCTGGCCGTGCGCACCTGGGACGAGCGCCGGCTGACGATGCCTGTGTCGTACTTCACCAGCAAGCCGTTCGAGAACTGGTCCCGCGGCGGTGTGCAGATGACCGGCACGGTCTTCTTCCACCTCGACCACGCGGCCCCGGTGGCCCTGATGCGCGAGAAGCTCACCGACATCCTGAAGGAGTGCCCGGCCTGGGACGGCCGGTCGGGCGACCTCGCCGTGACCGACACCACCCCGTCCACGATCGTGGTGCGCGCCACGGTCACCGCGCAGGACTCGGGCGACCTCTGGACGGTCCGCTGCACCGTCCGTGAGGAGATGGTGGCCTGGCTCCACGACCACCACCCCGAGTCGCTGCCGCGCATCAACACCGAACGGATATGACCGCCGGGCGGGGGGCGGCGCCCCCCGCCCCTCACTTCAGGCTGCGCACGTCCAGCTGGCGCAGCACCCGGTCCACGATCTCGGGGTCGGCACCGGGCTCGCTGCGCGCCGACAGCACCTCGTGCCGGGCCGCCGACATCATCTCGCGCTGGATCCGCTGAACGGTCCGCAGCCGCTCGACCCGCTTCGCGTACGCCTCGCGGCGCTCCTCGTCGACCATGTCCGGGCTGAGCCGCGCCCCCACGTCGTACGCCCGCCGCAGGAGCTGCTCCATGACCTCCTCGGGGAGCTCCTCCACGTCCTCGATCTCCCGCAGCCGCCGCTTGGCCGCCTTGGCCGCGCGGACCGCGAGCGCGCGCTCCAGCGCCCGCTCGGCGTCGGTGTCGGCCTGGACGCCCAGCCGGCGCACCAGGGACGGCAGGGTGAGCCCCTGGACCACCAGGGTCGCCATGATCACGCAGAAGGCGATGAAGACGATCTCGTCACGGGCGGGGAAGGGCGAGCCGTCCTCGGTCGTGAACGGGATGGCGAGGGCGAGCGCGACGGAGGCCACCCCGCGCATCCCCGCCCACCACATGACGATCGTCTCCCGCCAGGTGGTGGGGATCTCCTCGTCGTAGTCCCGGCGGTTGTGCAGCCGTTTGGCGAGCCAGGTGGCGGGGAGCAGCCACAGCAGCCGTACGCCGACGACGACCCCGACCACCACCGCGCCCCAGCCCGCCATCTCGCCGAGGCGGCCGGTGGCGGTGCCGAACACGTTGTGCAGTTCGAGACCGATGAGCCCGAACGCGATCCCCGTCACCAGGGTGTCGACGACCTGCCAGAAGGTGGCCCCGGCGAGGCGTCCTTGGACGTCGTCGGCGTCCACCGCGTGCTCGGCCAGGAACAGCGCCAGGGTGAGCACCGCCAGCACCCCCGAGCCGCCGAACTCCTCGGCGAGCACATAGCCGACGAACGGCACGAGGAGGGTGAGACCGATCTGGAGGGTGGCGTCGTCGAGCAGCCCCATCAGCTTGTTGGCCGTCCAGCCGAGGACGAGACCGACCACGACCGCCACCACGGCGGAGAGCACCAGCTTGCCCACCGCGTCCGGCCAGGAGAAGTCGCCGCTGACCGCCGCGGCGATGGCCACGTGGTAGAGCACGATCGCGGTGACGTCGTTGAAGAGCCCCTCGCCCTCCAGGATCGACACCAGCCGCCGGGGCAGCCCGAGCGAGCCCGCGACGGCGGTGGCGGCGACCGGGTCGGGCGGCGCCACGAGGGCGCCGAGCGCGACGGCCGCGGCGATCGGCAGGCCCGGCACGATGGCGTGCGCGACGGCCGCCACGGCGGCCGTGGTGACGAAGACCAGGGCCACCGCGAGCAGCAGGATCGGCCGGACGTTGGCGGCGAACTGCCGCCAGGAGGTGCGCTGGACGGAGGCGTACAGCAGCGGCGGCAGCACGAGCGGAAGAATGAAGTCCGGCGGCACGTCGACGTTCGGGACGAACGGCAGGAGGGCGAGGACACCGCCGAGGAGCGTCATCAGAACCGGCGCGGGCAGCCCGAGCCGGTTTCCGACCGGAACCGTGACCACGGCTCCGAGCAGAAGCACGAACATCAGGGCGAGCTGGTCCACGAAAGGCCCTCCGGCGGCGAGGCGATCAAGAACCTCCAGCCTGCCACGCGGCTCCCGCCCGGGCGTCGACCAGCGGGCCGTGCGTGGCCGATCGCACAGCCCGCCGGGCCCGGACGCCTACGGCGTCATTCGCTCTCCGCCCGGATCACGTCCAGCGCGCGCTGGAGGTCGTCCGGGTAGCCGCTCTCGAACTCGACCCAGCCGCCGTCCGACGGGTGCTCGAAGCCGAGCCGCACCGCGTGCAGCCACTGCCGGGTCAGGCCGAGCCGCTTGGCGATCGTGGGGTCCGCGCCGTACGTCAGGTCGCCCACGCACGGGTGGCGGTGGGCGGACATGTGCACCCGGATCTGGTGGGTGCGGCCCGTCTCCAGCTTGATGTCGAGCAGCGACGCCGCCCGGAACGCCTCGATCAGGTCGTAGTGCGTCACCGACGGCTTGCCCTCGGCCGTGACCGCCCACTTGTAGTCGTGGTTGGGGTGGCGGCCGATGGGCGCGTCGATCGTGCCGCTCATCGGGTCCGGGTGGCCCTGCACCAGGGCGTGGTAGCGCTTGTCCACGACGCGGTCGTGGAACTGGCGCTTCAGATACGTGTACGCCCGCTCGGACTTGGCGACGACCATCAGACCCGAGGTCCCGACGTCGAGGCGGTGGACGATGCCCTGGCGCTCGGCGGCGCCGGAGGTGGAGATCCGGTACCCGGCCGCCGCGAGGCCGCCGATGACCGTCGTCCCCGTCCAGCCCGGGCTGGGGTGGGCGGCGACACCGACCGGCTTCACGATCACGACGATGTCGTCGTCGTCGTGCACGATCTCCATGCCCTCGACCGGCTCGGCCACGATCTGCACCGGCGCGGGCGCCTGGGGCATCTCGACCTCCAGCCACGCGCCCCCGTGGACCCGCTCGGACTTGCCCACCACCGAGCCGTCGACCTGGACCTTCCCCGCCGCGGCGAGCTCGGCCGCCTTCGTCCGGGAGAACCCGAACATGCGGGAGATGGCGGCGTCGACGCGCTCGCCCTCCAGGCCGTCGGGAACGGGCAGGGTGCGGACCTCGGGAAACGTACTCACCCGTCGAGTATGCCTTGCCCCACCGACATCCCCGTCCCCACGCGGGCCGGGATCAGTCCTTGTGGACCGTTCCGTCCGGGTCCAGGCCCCGGAACGAGAGGATCACGATCAGGAAGCCGCCGCAGACGATGGCGGAGTCGGCCAGGTTGAAGACGGCGAAGTGGGCGGGTGCGATGAAGTCGACGACCGCGCCCTCGAAGACGCCCGGGGAGCGGAAGATCCGGTCGGTCAGATTGCCGAGCGCGCCGCCGAGCAGCAGACCGAGTGCGATGGCCCACGGCAGGCTGTAGAGCTTGCGGGCCAGCCGGACGATCACGACGATCACCGTCGCCGCGATCACCGTGAAGATCACGGTGAAGGCCTCGCCCATGCCGAACGCGGCCCCCGGGTTGCGGATCGCCTCCAGCTTCAGCAGGTCGCCCACGACGTCGATCGGTTCGTGGTGCTCCAGCCTGGCCACCACGAGCATCTTGCTGCCGAGGTCGAGCAGGTACGCGAAGAGCGCCACCGCGAACAGGACGGCGATCCTGCGCCCGCCCCGGGGCCGCTCGTCGGGGGCCGCGGCCCCGTCGGGCCCTTCTACGTCCGGCGTACCGATGATGCGCTCCGCCTCTGCCACGTGAGTCCCTCAACCCTAGGTACCTGACTGGGGACGAGCGTACGACACACGCGTACGGACTCAGCCCCGGCGTTCCTGCTTCTGCTTGTCCTCCACGCAGAGGGTCGCGCGCGGGAAGGCCTGCATCCGTGCCTTGCCGATGGGGTTGCCGCAGACCTCGCAGTAGCCGTACGTCCCGGCGTCGAGCCGCTCCAGCGCCCGTTCGGTCTGCTCCAGCATCTCGCGCGCGACGGCGGCGAGCGCCATCTCGTGCTCGCGCGTGATGTTCTTGGTCCCGGTGTCGGCGTCGTCGTCGCCCGCGCCGTCCCCGGAGTCCCGCATCAGCCCGCTCAGAGCGGCCTCGGAGGCCTCGATCTCGGCCCGCAGCCGCAGGACCTCGCCGGTCAGCTCGGTACGCGCCTCACCGACCTCCTCGGGCGTCCAGGGGTCCTCCCCGGGCCGCACCGGCAGCTCGCCGGGCACCCCGGCGACGACCGCGCGGGCCTTCGGTACGGCCGACGCCGCCGTGGACTTCCTGGCCGCGGCCTCGCCGGCCGTGTTCTTGGCAACCACGTTCTCGGTTCCCCTCTGCTCCGCGGCCTCGGCCGCCCCCTGGGTCGCCGTGGCGACCGTCTTCGCTGCCCCGACGGCAGCCTTGTCCGCTGACGCGGTCTTGGTGGCGCCGGCCTTCTTGGCCGACGCGCTCTTCGTAGCGGCGGTCTTCTTGGCCGACGCCGTCTCCTTGGCGCCGGCCTTGTCGGCGGACGCGGTTTTCTTTGCGCTGGTTTTGTCGGCCGACGCGGTCTTCGTAACGGTGGCCTTCTTGGCCGACACCGTCTCCTTGGTGGCAGCCTTGTCGGCGGACGCGGTTTTCTTGGCGGCAGCCTTCTTGGTGGTCTCCGTCTTCTCGGCGCCGGCCCTGTCGGCCGACGCGCTCTTCGTAGCGGCGGTCTTCTTGGCCGACGCCGTCTTCTTGGTGGCAGCCTTCTTGGCCGGGGCCGCGTTGTCGACGGCGGCTTTCTCGGCCACGGGATTCTCAGCCACGGCTTCCCTCACCGCGGCCCTCTCGGCACGGGCCTCCTCGGCTGCGGTTTTCTTGGCGGGAGCCTTCTTGGCCGAAGCCTTCTTGGCGGTGGTCTTTTTGGCCGCGGCCTTCTTGGCCGGAGCCTCCTTGGGCGCCACCCTCTTGGCCGCCGCCTTCTTCGTACCGGTCTCATCGCCCGCGGGCTTCTTGGCCACGGCCTTCTTGGCAGCCGTCTTCTTCGCCGCCGTCTTCCCCGCCGGGGCCTTCTTCGGGGCCGCCTCCTTCTTGGCCGCGGACTTCCTCCCGGCCGCCGTCTTCCTCCCGGCCACCGTCTTCCTCCCGGACGCGGACGCGCTCTTCGTGGCCGCGGCCTCCACTGCGTCCTCGGACGCCAACGCGGTCTTCCCTGCCACCATGGCCGCGGCCCCTTCACATATTGTGATCTTGCTCGCGCATCGTGCTGGGACGATAAATCGACCCCAGGCCCGCGGCAACGGGGCACGCCGCCGGTCCGCCCCCACCCGACGTGCCCGGAGACGAACCTGCATCCGTTGTGCCCAGCTCTCCGGCCCGTAATCCGCCCCACCGGCGGCGCCGGACCCCGTGCCGCCCCGTATGCCCATTCGGGTCATGCACGCGGGCGTGGCGGCCCCGGCGCGCCCCCGCCGAATATCCGGTCGGCCGCTGTCGGTGCGGGCCCTTACACTGGGCGCAGCGAGAGGCGTGAATGGGACGAGTAGCGTCGTACGCAGCCAAGAGCGATCCGGGGACGGTGGGAGCCCGGAGGCGAGCGCGATGTGAAGATCACCCCGGAGCCGCCGGAAGAAAGCACCTCCGGGTGCGAGTAGAACCGGCTTCGCGACCCCAATGAGGGGGCGGTGTCCCGTACACCGCCAAGGAGGGTGGTACCGCGGGAGCGCGGGGCCGTAGGACGGCCGCAGCTCTCGTCCCTCCGACGGAAACGTACGACGATCCGCCGGAGGATGAACGGATGTCGCAGTACCGCCAGGTGCCCGCCCAGGTCGACCTGCCCGCGCTGGAGCACGCCGTGCTCGACTTCTGGCGCGAGGCGAAGGTCTTCGCCAAGAGCCTCGAGCAGTCCGAGGGCCGCCCCGAGTGGGTGTTCTACGAGGGCCCGCCGACCGCCAACGGCATGCCGGGCGCCCACCACATCGAGGCCCGCGTCTTCAAGGACGTCTTCCCCCGCTTCCGGACCATGCAGGGCTACCACGTGGCCCGCAAGGCCGGCTGGGACTGCCACGGCCTGCCGGTCGAGCTCGCCGTCGAGAAAGAGCTCGGCTTCAACGGCAAGAAGGACATCGAGGCGTACGGCATCGCCGAGTTCAACGCCAAGTGCCGCGAGTCGGTGACCCGCCACACCGACGCCTTCGCCGAGCTCACGACCCGGATGGGCTACTGGGTCGACCTGGACGACGCCTACCGGACGATGGACCCCGAGTACGTGGAGTCCGTCTGGTGGTCCCTGAAGGAGATCTTCAACAAGGGCCTGCTCACCCAGGACCACCGCGTCGCCCCCTGGTGCCCCCGCTGCGGCACCGGCCTGTCCGACCACGAGCTGGCGCAGGGGTACGAGACGGTCGTCGACCCCTCGGTCTTCGTCCGCTTCCCGCTGACCGGCGGCCCCCTCGCGGGCGAGGCGGCGCTCCTGGTGTGGACGACCACGCCGTGGACGCTGGTCTCCAACACCGCCGTGGCGGCCCACCCCGAGGTCACCTATGTGGTGGCCACCAACGGTGCCGAGAAGCTGGTCGTCGCCCAGCCGCTGCTGGAGAAGGCGCTCGGCGAGGGCTGGGAGGCCACCGGGCAGACCTTCACGGGCGCCGAGATGGAGCGCTGGACCTACCAGCGCCCCTTCGAGCTCATCGAGTTCCCCGAGCCCGCGCACTACGTGGTGAACGCCGAGTACGTGACGACCGAGGACGGTACGGGTCTGGTCCACCAGTCCCCCGCCTTCGGCGCCGACGACCTCCTGGTCTGCAAGGCGTACGGCCTGCCGGTCGTCAACCCGGTCCGCCCCGACGGCACCTTCGAGGAGGACGTCCCGCTGGTCGGCGGCGTCTTCTTCAAGAAGGCCGACGAGAAGCTGACCGCCGACCTGGCCGAGCGCGGTCTGCTCTTCCGCCACGTCCCGTACGAGCACAGCTATCCGCACTGCTGGCGGTGCCACACCGCGCTGCTCTACTACGCGCAGCCGTCCTGGTACATCCGCACCACCGCCGTCAAGGACGCGATGCTGCGGGAGAACGAGAAGACCAACTGGTTCCCGGACTCCGTCAAGCAGGGCCGCTTCGGCGACTGGCTGAACAACAACATCGACTGGGCGCTCTCCCGCAACCGCTACTGGGGCACCCCGCTGCCGATCTGGCGCTGCGAGGACGACCACCTGACCTGCGTCGGCTCGCGCGCCGAGCTCAGCGAGCTGTCCGGCACCGACCAGAGCGAGCTGGACCCGCACCGTCCGTACATCGACGACGTCACCTTCACCTGCACGGCCGAGGGCTGCTCGCACACGGCGGTCCGCGTCCCCGAGGTGATCGACGCCTGGTACGACTCGGGCTCGATGCCGTTCGCGCAGTGGGGCTACCCGTACAAGAACAAGGAACTGTTCGAGAGCCGCTACCCGGCGCAGTTCATCAGCGAGGCCATCGACCAGACCCGCGGCTGGTTCTACACGCTGATGGCGGTCGGCACCCTGGTCTTCGACAAGTCGTCGTACGAGAACGTGGTCTGCCTGGGCCACATCCTCGCCGAGGACGGCCGCAAGATGTCCAAGCACCTGGGCAACATCCTCCAGCCCATCCCGCTCATGGACCAGCACGGCGCCGACGCGGTGCGCTGGTTCATGGCGGCCGGCGGCTCCCCGTGGGCCGCGCGCCGCGTGGGCCACGGCACCATCCAGGAGGTCGTCCGCAAGACGCTCCTCACGTACTGGAACACGGTGGCCTTCCAGGCGCTGTACGCGCGTACGTCCGACTGGGCGCCCAGCGCGGCCGACCCGGCCCCGGCGGAGCGCACGGTCCTGGACCGCTGGCTGCTGAGCGAGCTGAACACGCTGGTCGAGCAGGTGACGCAGGCGCTGGAGGCGTACGACACGCAGCGCGCCGGCAAGCTCCTCTCCTCCTTCGTGGACGATCTGTCCAACTGGTACGTGCGCCGCTCGCGGCGCCGGTTCTGGCAGGGCGACAAGGCGGCGCTGCGCACGCTGCACGACGTGGTGGAGACGGTGACGCGGCTGCTGGCGCCGCTCACGCCGTTCATCACCGAGCGGGTGTGGCAGGACATGGTGGTGCCGGTGACGCCGGACGCGCCGGAGTCCGTGCACCTCTCCTCCTGGCCGAAGGCGGACACCTCGGCGATCGACGCGACGCTGTCGCAGCAGATGCTGCTCGTGCGGCGGCTGGTGGAGCTGGGCCGCGCCACGCGCGCGGAGTCGGGCGTCAAGACGCGCCAGCCGCTGTCGCGCGCGCTGGTGGCCGTGGCGGGCTTCGAGTCCCTCTCACCGGAGCTGCACGCGCAGATCACGGAGGAGCTGAACGTCTCGTCCCTGGCCTCGCTCTCCGAGGTGGGCGGCTCGCTGGTCGACACCACGGCCAAGGCGAACTTCCGCGCCCTGGGCAAGCGGTTCGGCAAGGGCGTCCAGGACGTGGCCAAGGCGGTCGCGGCGGCGGACGCGGCGGCGCTGTCGGCGTCCCTGCGGGACACCGGCGAGGCGTCGGTCGAGGTGGGCGGCGAGCGGGTGGTGCTGGCCCCCGACGAGGTGATCATCACCGAGACGCCGCGTGAGGGCTGGTCGGTGGCGTCCGACTCGGGCGCGACGGTCGCCCTCGACCTGGAGATCACGCCGGAGCTGCGGCTGGCGGGCCTGGCCCGGGACGCGATCCGGCTGATCCAGGAGGCGCGCAAGAACAGCGGGCTGGATGTGGCGGACCGGATCGCGGTGCGGTGGGAGTCGACGGACGCGGAGGTCGCCTCGGCGCTGTCCGCGCACGCGGGGCTGATCGCGGAGGAGGTTCTCGCGACGGACTACGCGTCCGGGGCGGCGGACGACGCGGACGACGCGTACGGCGCTCCGTTCACGGACGAGGGGCTGTCGCTGACGTTCCGGCTGCGCAAGGCGTAACTCCGCCGAGCCCAGAAGCGGCCCGTCTCCCCTGCCGGGGGGGCGGGCCGCTTCTCGCTTTCCCCCACCCCGCCCCCGCCCCTTCCCGAAAGCCTCCGGCGGATGAGCGGCCGTGCGGGCACACCTGGGCGGAGGCCACGCGCAGTTCCCCGCGCCCCCAAGGGCCCGTGGCCCGAGCTCTGTTTCCCCGGCTGCGGTGGTCCCCCTGAAGGGCGCGGGGAACTGCGCGACCGGTCATCCACGGTCCGCGGACGAAGAGAGCCGGGGCGCAACAGGGGCCGCAGGCCCCGTAGCGCGAAAAGGGCCGGGCCCCCGGAAAAATCCGGGGGCCCGGCCCTCAGCCTGCCGAAGGCTACGCGTGTGTCACACGCGACCCGCCCGTCAGTTGTCGTCCTCGTCGATCAGGAAGCCCCGCATCGGAGAGGGAGCCTGCTGCATCGGCGACGGCCCCTGGGGCCGCACCGGCGCCATCGGCTGCGTCATCGCGGGCGACATCTGCTGCTGGCCGCCGTACGAGGGCGCGCCACCCATGGACGGCTGGCCGCCCATCGTGTGGCCCATCGAGCCCGCGCCGGCCGACGCCATCGACCCGCTCATCTGCGGAGCCGGCGGCAGCGACGCGGTCGCCGGGGTGCGCGGCGGGGCGAGCGAGTCGTCCGCCTGCGTCTCCAGCTGGCGCAGCTGCGACTCCAGGTAGGACTTCAGCCGCGTACGGTACTCGCGCTCGAAGCCACGCAGGTCCTCGACCTTGCGCTCAAGGGTCGCGCGGGCGGACTCCAGCGAGCCCATCGCGACGCGGTGCTTCTCCTGCGCGTCCCGCTCCAGCGCGTCCGCCTTGGCGCGGGCGTCCCGCTCCAGGCCCTCGGCGCGGGACCGGGCCTCGCCGACGATCTTGTTGGCCTCGGAACGGGCCTCGGCGATCGCCTGGTCGGCGGTCTGCTGGGCCAGCGACAGGACACGCGCGGCGCTGTCGCCGCCGGGGCCCTGGCCGGGCTGCGACATCTGCGGACCGTGGCCGCCCATGGGGCCGCCCATCGGCTGACCCATGGGGCCCTGGCCGAGCTGGTTCTGACCCATCGGACCCTGACCCATGGGGCCCTGACCCATCGGACCCTGGCCCAGCTGGTTCTGACCCATCTGGTTCTGGCCCATCGGACCCTGGCCCATGGGGCCCTGGCCGAGCTGGTTCTGACCCATCGGGCCCTGACCCATGGGGCCCTGACCGTGCTGACCCTGGCCGTGCTGACCCTGGCCGTGCTGGCCCTGCGGGCCGTGTCCGCCCGGACCGGCGGGCAGCTGCGGGGCGCCGCTCGGAAGCTGCGGCGGGCCCATCTGCTGCTGCTGCTGAACCTGCGGAGGTCCGGATATGGCGGCGGGCACGGGTGCGCCGGGACCGCGCTGGTCCTGCGGCTCCGGCTTGCGCATACCCTGCTGCTGCTGGTTCTGCGCGGCGGCACGCGTCGCGGCGGCCAGCTTGGCGCGCAGGTCCTCGTTCTCGCGAAGCAGGCGGGTCAGTTCGGCTTCGACCTCGTCCAGGAAGGCATCGACCTCGTCCTCGTCGTAGCCTTCTCGGAGCCGGACGGTCGTGAACTGCTTGTTCCGCACGTCCTCAGGGGTCAGCGGCATCTCTTCTTCACCTCTACGTAGTCGTCGGCAGTCGGCAGGACCGTGTCGCTCACATCTATCTCCCCACGCTGGTGACGATGGAGATCAGGATGTACACGATGATCATCAGAACGAAGAAGGACAGGTCGAGTGCCACGCCCCCGAGACGCAGCGGCGGAATGAACCGCCGCAGAAGCTTGAGCGGTGGATCGGTGACAGTGTAGGTGGCCTCAAGAACGACCACCATCGCCTTGCCGGGTTCCCATGAACGTGCGAACTGCAAGACGTAGTCCATGACGAGCCGGAAGATCAGCACGATGAGGAAGCACATCAGCGCGATGTAGACCACATCCAGTGCGACGCCCATCCCGCGCTTCCCTCTCCCCTTGCTCTCTGTGCCCCCGGCCTCGTGGCCGGATCGTTCCCGGTGTCGTGTCTCAGCTCTGGTTGAAGAAACCGCCCTCTGCGATACGGGCCTTGTCCTCCGCCGTGACATCGACGTTAGCAGGCGACAACAGGAACACCTTCTGCGTCACCCGTTCAATGCTGCCGTGCAAACCAAACACAAGACCGGCGGCAAAGTCGACAAGTCGCTTCGCATCGGTGTCGTCCATCTCGGTGAGGTTCATGATCACAGGCGTGCCCTCGCGGAAGTGTTCCCCGATGGTACGGGCCTCGTTGTACGTCCGCGGGTGCAGCGTGGTGATGCGGTACGGCTCCCGCTCGGACACGACCTTGGGCATGATCACCGGTGCGTTCTTCTCCAGGCTCGGGCGTTCAGGTGTGATGGATGCCACGGGGGCGATTCGCGCCGGACGCCCCGATTCCGCGGGCATCACGGCTGCGTGGGAGACCGGTTCGCGGGGGGCCGGCGGCTGTGCGACTCGTACCGGTTCGTCCCGTTCGACCTGATGCGGGGGCTGGTGCCGCCGACGGTCCCGTTCGGGCTCCGGCTCGGGTTCGAACTCGTCATCGGGGTCGAACCCCGGGCCGTCGTACCCATCGTCCTCCACGAGACCGAGGTAGACCGCCATCTTGCGCATCGCGCCGGCCATGCTCCGATTCCTCCGCTCTGTGGTGGATCGCCCTTGTCGCCAATTGTCGCAGTGTCACCAAGTGCCCACGATCCACTAGGTCTGCCCACCGAAGAGTGGGAATGACCATATTTTCTGCTGTGGTCCGACTTGCTTCGCGACGTTACCCGAGCCGGGGTCGGACTCCGAGTACCGCCGTACCGACGCGTACATGTGTCGCTCCGGCCGCGACAGCCTCTTCCAGATCCCCACTCATCCCTGCTGACACCATGTTCGCAGCCGGATGAGCGCGGCGCAGGTCAGTCGACAAATCCATCAGCCGCTCGAACGCGGCACGTTCGCGGCCCGCGTACTCGCCGGTCAGCGGGGCCACGGTCATCAGACCGTCCAGCCGCAGACCGGGAGCGTTGGCCACGAGCCCGGCCAACTGCTCGATCCCGTCCGGGGCGACGCCGCCCCGGTCGCCCCGCGCACCCGACTCCGCGTCCAGCGCGACCTGGATGAGGCACCCCACCTCCCGCTCCGCCTTCACGGCGGCGGCGGACAGGGCGGTGACCAGCCGGTCCCGGTCGACGGACTGCACCAGATCCGAGTAAGTCACCACGGAACGGACCTTGTTCGTCTGGAGCTGGCCCACGAAGTGCCAGCGCAGACCGGTCAGGTCCGCGCACTCGGCCGCCTTGGGCGCCGCGTCCTGGTCCCGGTTCTCGGCGACCTGACGCACCCCCAGCTCATGGAGGAGCCGGACGTCGCTCGCGGGGTAGGTCTTGGTGACCACGATGAGGGTCACGTCCTCCCGCTTGCGCCCGGCCGCCGAACAGGCTGCGGAGATACGTTCCTCCACCCGCGCCAGGTTCGCGGCGAGCTCCGCCTTGCGACCCGCCGGGTCCGCCGGATCAGTCAGGTCCGTCATGCCCCGCTTCCCTCCCCCTCGGCCGCTTCGTCCCCCACGGCCCGCGCCGCGTCGAGCCAGACGTATCCGGCGAGCCGGCCGGTGGTGCGGTCGCGGCGGTACGAGAAGTGGTCCTTCGATTCGAGTGTGCACACCCCGGACGCCTGCCGGTCCGTCACCCCGAGCGCCGCGAGCTGCGCGTGCACCCCGGCGGTGACGTCCACCGCGGGGGTCCCCCAGCTGGTCTCGGACCAGGCGGCGGGCTCGGCCGCGGCGACCTCGTCCCGCATCTCGGCCGGCACCTCGTAGCACCTGCCGCAGACGGCGGGCCCGGTCCGCGCGGTGATCCGGGAGGGCTCGGCCCCGAGCGAGACCATCGCCCCGACCGCCGCGGGCACCACGCCCGCGACCATCCCGGGCCGCCCCGCGTGCGCCGCGGCCACCACCCCGGCGACCGGGTCGGCGAGGAGAACAGGTGTGCAGTCGGCGGTCAGGACCGCGAGGGCGAGCCCCCGACGGGCCGTCACCACCGCGTCCACCGCCGGACTGCGCTTCTCGGCCGTGTCCGCGCCCCAGGGCCCGTCCACCACGGCCACGTCCCGCCCGTGCACCTGGCGCATCCAGACCACCCGGTCCGCGTCGATCCCCAGCGCCTTCGCACTGAGTCCGCGATTGGTCCGGACCACGTCGGGGTCGTCGCCGACCGCGCCGCCGAGGTTGAGCTCCTCGTACGGAGCGGCGCTCACCCCGCCCCACCGGTCGGTGAAGGCGAAGTGCGCGCCGCTCACGAGGGAGTGCCGCCCTATCACTTCAAGAAGTCCGGGACGTCCAGCTCTTCGGCCTGGCTGTCCTGGTACGGGCGGGCCGTCGGCACCTGCGCCGGGCTGGACTCGCCGGCCGGGGCCGTCTCGACCGGGGCCGGGGCCGGCGGGTCCTCGCGCGGGCTCACGGTGCCGAGCCCGCCCAGCGGACGCTCGGCCGCGCGGACCGGCGCGGGCTCCTCGCGCTTGGCGGTGGTGGAGCCGAGCACGGTGTCGCGGCGGGCGGGCGGCTGACCGCCGTCGAACCCGGCCGCGATGACCGTGACCCGTACCTCGTCGCCCAGCGCGTCGTCGATGACCGCGCCGAAGATGATGTTGGCCTCGGGGTGGGCGGCCTCGCTGACCAGCTGCGCGGCCTCGTTGATCTCGAAGAGACCGAGGTCCGAACCGCCGGAGATGGAGAGCAGCACACCGCGGGCGCCGTCGATCGACGCCTCCAGGAGCGGCGAGGAGATCGCCATCTCCGCGGCGGCCACCGCGCGGTCGTCGCCGCGCGCCGAGCCGATGCCCATGAGCGCGGAACCGGCCTCGGACATGACCGACTTGACGTCGGCGAAGTCAAGGTTGATCAGACCCGGGGTGGTGATCAGGTCGGTGATGCCCTGGACACCGGAGAGCAGCACCTGGTCGGCCGACTTGAACGCGTCGAGCACGCTGACCTGGCGGTCCGAGATGGACAGCAGCCGGTCGTTGGGGATGACGATGAGGGTGTCGACCTCTTCGCGGAGCTCGGCGATGCCGTCCTCCGCCTGGTTGGCGCGGCGGCGCCCCTCGAAGGTGAACGGCCGGGTGACCACACCGATGGTGAGGGCGCCGAGCGAGCGCGCGATGTTGGCCACGACGGGCGCGCCGCCGGTGCCGGTGCCGCCGCCCTCGCCCGCGGTGACGAAGACCATGTCGGCCCCCTTGAGGACCTCCTCGATCTCCTCGCGGTGGTCCTCTGCCGCCTTGCGCCCGACTGCCGGGTTGGCTCCGGCCCCGAGGCCGCGGGTCAGTTCACGGCCGACGTCGAGCTTGACGTCGGCGTCGCTCATCAACAGAGCTTGTGCGTCGGTGTTGATCGCGATGAACTCGACGCCCTTGAGACCGACCTCGATCATTCGGTTGATGGCATTGACACCACCGCCGCCGACACCGATGACCTTGATGACTGCGAGGTAGTTCTGCGGTGCTGCCACGTCGAAGGCCTCTCGCCTCGAGTTACGGGTCGTCACGTGCGGGTGTCGCACGGCGACGACGAATGCCGATGTGGGACGGTCCGAACGCCGACCCGAACCCTAACGTTGAAGTTTAGGGTTACCAATGTGTCTGTTCACTGGACTCTTCCGAACAGGACACTAAGTCGACAAGTGGCGCACGTTCAACGAACACGCCGAACCTCCCGTTTTTCTTTTCACCCTATGTGATCACCCGTAGCGATGACCAACCAGGGTGCTGGCCAGCGCATATGTGCGTCAACTCCCCGATACCGCTGGGGCGGTGGGGGCGCTCACATCGAAGTACCGGGCCCTGGGGGCCGCTTTCATGAGGGCGACCAGCGTACGGGCCTTGAGCTCCCCCTCCTCCTCACTGCCCCACAGGACGTTACGCCCGCGGTCCAACTCCAGGGAGACCGCGTCGTAGGAGGTGACCCGCACGAGGCGGGTCTCCTTGGCGACGGCGGGCGGGAGTTCGCCCGTCACCCGTACCGCCGCACGCACCAGCACGTCGGCCGGAAAGCGGCGCAGGGAGGTCGAGTTGTCCGGATTCAGATCGAGCAGGGGTACGTGTGCGGGCGCCTTGGCGACCGTGGCGAACCGCACACCCTTGGCGTCCACTTCGGTGAACTTCGCGCCCTTCTTCATCAGCAGAACGGGCTTGCGCTCGGTGACGTCGAGGGTGATTCCGTGCGGCCAGGAGCGGCCGACGTCCACCGAGTCCAGCCGCGGCAGCTTGCGCAGCAGCCGCGCCTCGATCGCCTCCGTGTCGACCGAGACCAGCGGCGACCCCACCGGAACGGCCGCCGCCGCCTCGACTTCGGCGGGGGTGAGCACCTCCGTGCCGCTGGTTTCCACCTGTTCGACCCGCAGCCAGGTGGAGCCGTACAGCACCCAGACGAGGGCCGCGCCGACGACGAGCGCCGTGGCCAGAATCAGCACCAGCCGGCGCCGGGCGGGCAGCCGGAGCCGCGGTCGCAGCCGCCGCAGGGGACGCCGGGGGCCGGACGGGCCGGACGTGTCCGCCTGCCCCGCCCCGCGTCGTGCGGTCGCCTGTCCGGCCACGGTCCCCTGCCTTCTGCCGCTCCGTCAGCGCGCGGCGATCGCCTCGTACACCATGCCGACGAGCAGGTCGTCGGCGTCCCGGCGGCCGAACTCGGAGGCGGCCCGGGACATCTCGTACAGCCGGTGCGGGTCGGCGAGCACGGGCAGGACCTGGTCCTGCACCCACCCGGGGGTGAGCTCGGCGTCGTCGACCAGCAGACCGCCGCCCGCCTTCACCACCGGCTGGGCGTTGAGCCGCTGTTCGCCGTTGCCGATCGGCAGCGGGACGTAGGCGGCGGGCAGCCCGACGGCGGAGAGTTCGGCGACGGTCATCGCGCCCGCGCGGCAGAGCATCATGTCGGCCGCGGCGTACGCGAGGTCCATCCGGTCCACGTACGGTACCGGGATGTACGGCGGCATTCCGGGCATGTTGTCGACGCGCGGCAGTTCGTTCTTCGGGCCGACCGCGTGCAGGATCTGGATGCCGGAGCGCTGGAGGACCGGAGCGACCTGCTGGATCACCTCGTTGAGGCGGCGGGCGCCCTGCGAGCCGCCGGAGACGAGCAGAGTCGGCAGGTTGGGGTCCAGGCCGAACGCGGCGCGCGCCTCGGGGCGGACCCGGGCGCGGTCGAGGGTGGCGATGGAGTGCCGCAGCGGGATGCCGATGTAGCGGGCGCCGCGCAGCTTGCTGTCGGGCGTGGCGACGGCGACGCCGGCCGCGTACCGCGAGCCGATCTTGTTGGCCAGACCGGGGCGGGCGTTGGCCTCGTGGACGACGATCGGCACCCCGAGGCGCTTGGCCGCGAGATAGCCGGGCAGCGCCACATAGCCGCCGAAGCCGACGACGCAGTCGGCCTTGGTGCGCTCCAGGATCTGCTCGGCGGCCTTGATCGTGCCGCGCAGCCGCCCCGGGACCGTGATCAGTTCGGGGGTGGGCCTGCGGGGCAGCGGGACGGCCGGGATGAGCGCGAGTTCATAGCCCCGCTCGGGGACCAGCCGCGTCTCCAGGCCCTTCTCCGTACCGAGGGCCGTGATCCCCACGGTCGGGTCCTGCCTGCGCAGGGCGTCCGCGAGGGCGAGCGCGGGCTCGATGTGGCCGGCGGTCCCCCCACCGGCGAGTACGACATGCACCGAAATTCACCGCTCTCCGGACGGACGCTTCTTGACGCGCCGTCTCATCGACTTCCAACTCACCCGAGGCTGCCGCATGGCCAGCGCCGCCCGCGCCGCGGGGTCGTCCCGCGCGAACGCGATCAGCAGCCCCACGGCGAACATGGTCGGCAGCAGGGCGGACCCACCGTAGGAGAACAGCGGGAGCGGGACCCCGGCGATCGGCAGCAGGCCGAGCACCGCACCGATGTTGATCACGGCCTGGGCCACGATCCAGGTGGTCACACCTCCCGCGGCGTACCTCACGAAGGGGTCCTCCGTGCGTCCGGCCACGCGGATACCCGCATAGCCTAGAGCCGCGAACAGGGCGAGCACCGACAGTGTGCCCGCCAGGCCCAGTTCCTCACCGGTGATGGCGAAGATGAAGTCCGTGTGGGGTTCGGGGAGTTGGCCCCATTTCTCCACACTCGCACCCAGGCCGGAACCGAACCATCCGCCCGAGGCGAGCGCATAGATCCCGTGCACGGCCTGCCAGCACTGGTCCTGCGGACCGGGGTCGGTGGCCCCGATGCAGGCGAGCCGGCCCATCCGGTTGGGGCTGGTCCTGATGAGGACCACGGCGATGGTCGTGGCCACCGCGAGGACGCCGCCGAAGAGCCGGGTGGGCGCCCCGGCGAGCCACAGCAGTCCGAAGAGGATCGCGCAGAGGATGATCGCGGTGCCCATGTCGCCGCCGAGCATGATCAGCCCGAGCAGCAGGAACGCCACCGGGACCAGCGGCACCAGCATGTGCTTCCACTGGGTGAGCAACCGCTTGTCCTGCTTGCGGGCGAGCAGGTCCGCGCCCCACAGGATCAGCGCCAGCTTGCCGAACTCGCTGGGCTGGAGCTGGAACGGGCCGCCCAGGTAGATCCAGTTCTGGTTGCCGTTGACCGACATCCCTATCCCGGGGATCTGCACCAGGACCATCAGGAAGACGGTCACCACCAGCAGCGGGTACGACAGCGCCCGGTGCAGCTTGGCGGGCATCCGGGCGGCCGAGAACATCAGCGCCCCGCCGATCAGGGCGGCGAGGAACTGCTTGCGGAAGAAGTACGAGGCCGGCAGCGACAGCTCCAGGGCCTTGATCATCGAGGCCGAGTAGACCATCACCAGACCGAGCACGGTGATCAGCAGCGCGCTGCCGAGGATCAGGTAGTACGCGGTCAGCGGGCGGTCCCAGCCCCGCCGGGCCCGCTCCAGGAGCCGCCTGGGGCCGCCGCCGCGGGGCCGTGGCGGGGTGCCGCTGCCGCCGCCACGCCGGACCGCGGGGCGGCGCGGCGAGGCCGCGGCACGGCTGCGCAGGACGAGCCCGGGCGGGGTCGCTTCGGCCGGCATGTGTGCTGTCCCCTCCAGTCGTGCCCGGCGCCGCCGGTCCGCGGGACGGGTTCCCGCCGGCTAGGCGCGCTCGGCGGCGAGTTCGCGGACCGCTTCCGCGAAGGCCTCGCCGCGCTTGTTGTAGTTGGTGAACATGTCCATCGAGGCGCAGGCCGGGGCCAGCAGGACCGTGTCCCCGGGCTTCGCGAGCCCGGCCGCCTCGCGGACCGCCGCGGACATCGCCCCAGTGTCGGTCCGGTCGAGGTCGACCACCGGTACCTCGGGGGCGTGTCGCGCCAGCGCTTCGGCGATCAGGTGGCGCTCGGCGCCGATCAGGACGACCCCGCGCAGCCGCTCGGCCGACGCGCGTACCAGCTCGTCGAAGGAGGCGCCCTTGGCGAGGCCCCCGGCGATCCAGACGATCGAGTCGTAGGAGGCGAGGGAGGCCTCGGCGGCGTGGGTGTTGGTCGCCTTGGAGTCGTCGACGTAGGCGACCGAGTCCACGTCCGCCACGTGCGCGATCCGGTGGGCGTCGGGCGTGAACGCCCGCAGTCCGTCCCGTACGGCCCTGGGCTCGACGCCGAAGGCACGGGCCAGGGCCGCCGCCGCGAGGGCGTTGGCGATGTTGTGGGGGGCCGCCGGGGTGACGTCCCCCACCTCGGCCAGCTCCTGGGCGTTCTTCTGCCGGTCGGCGACGAAGGCGCGGTCGACGAGGATGCCCTCCACGACGCCGAGCTGGGAGGGGCCGGGGGTGCCCAGGGTGAAGCCGATCGCCCGGCAGCCCTCCTCGACGTCCGCCGCGCGCACCAGGTCCTCGGTGGCGGGGTCCGCCGCGTTGTAGACGCAGGCGACGGTGTTGCCCTCGTAGATCCGGCCCTTGTCGGCGGCGTACGCCTCCATGGAGCCGTGCCAGTCGAGGTGGTCGGGCGCCAGGTTGAGCACGGCGGCCGAGTGGACGCGCAGCGAGGGCGCCCAGTGCAGCTGGTAGCTGGAGAGCTCCACCGCGAGCACGTCGAGATCCCCGTAGGGCTCCGCGCCGAGCACCACGTCGATGATCGGCGTGCCGATGTTGCCGACGGCGGCGGTGCGCAGGCCCGCCGCGCGCAGGATGGAGGCCAGCATCTGCGTGGTGGTGGTCTTGCCGTTGGTGCCGGTGACCGCCAGCCAGGGGGCCGGCTTGCGGCCGTCCAGGTCCCGCAGCCGCCAGGCGATCTCCACGTCCCCGACCACGTCCACGCCCGCCTCGGCGGCGGCGGCGAACAGCGGGGAGTCGGGCTTCCAGCCGGGCGAGGTGACGACGAGACCGGTCCCCTCGGGGAGGGTGGCCGCGTCTCCCAGGCGTACGGAGATACCTTCCTCCGCCAGCCCGGCCGCGCGCTCCCGGTGGCTCGCGGAGTCGCCGCCGTCCACGACCGTCACCACGGCGCCGAGACCGGCCAGGGCGCGGGCGGCGCTGACGCCGCTCACCCCGAGGCCGGCGACGGTGATCCGCATGCCCTGCCAGCTCTGACTCACTTGTCGGCTGCCCATCCCGCGTAGAAGAGACCCAGACCCACGATGACGCACATGCCCTGGATGATCCAGAACCGCACCACCACAAGGACTTCGGACCACCCCTTGAGTTCGAAGTGGTGCTGGAGCGGGGCCATCCGGAAGACGCGCTTCCCGGTCATCTTGAACGAGCCGACCTGGATGACCACCGACATGGTGATCATCACGAAGAGGCCGCCGAGCAGGGCGATCAGGAACTCGGTGCGCGAGCAGATCGCGAGACCGGCGAGCGCGCCGCCGAGCGCGAGCGAACCGGTGTCGCCCATGAAGATCTTGGCGGGCGAGGTGTTCCACCACAGGAAGCCGAAGCAGGAGCCCATCAGGGCCGAGGCGACCACCGCGAGGTCCAGCGGATCGCGCACCTCGAAACAGGCGTTGGGGTTGGTCAGGGTCTGCGCGTTGGCGCAGGACTCCTGGAACTGCCACAGCCCGATGAAGGTGTACGCGCCGAATACCATCACCGACGCGCCGGTGGCCAGGCCGTCCAGACCGTCCGTCAGGTTCACGCCGTTGGACATGGCGAGAATCATGAACAGCGCCCAGATCACGAAGAGCACGGGTCCGATGGACCAGCCGAAGTCCGTGATGAAGGAGAGCTTGGTGGAGGCCGGGGTCTGGTGCCGCTTGTCCTCGAACTGGAGGGACAGCACGGCGAAGGCGATACCGACGATCAGCTGGCCGGCCATCTTCGCCTTGGCCCGCAGACCCAGCGAACGCTGCTTGACGATCTTGATGTAGTCGTCCAGGAAGCCGACCAGGCCCATGCCGGCGGTCAGGAAGAGCACCAGCAGACCCGAGAAGGTCGGGTCCTCGCTGGTGATCACCTTCGTCGCGGCGTACGCGATGAGCGTCGCCAGGATGAAGGCGATGCCGCCCATGGTGGGCGTGCCCTTCTTGCCGGCGTGGCCGCGCGGGCCGTCGTCGCGGATGAACTGGCCGTAGCCCTTGCGGGCGAGCAGCTTGATGAGCAACGGGGTGCCGACCAGCGTCAGGAACAGACCGATGGCTCCCGCGAAGAGGATCTGCCTCATCGGGCGGCGACCTCGCCCTCGACGCCACCGTCGAGCAGCGCGAGTGCCACCCGTTCCAGGCCGACCGACCGCGATGCCTTCACCAGCACGACGTCGCCCGGGCGCAGTTCACTGCGCAGCAGGTCGACGGCCGCCTGTGCGTCGGACACGTGCACCGACTCCTCACCCCACGAACCCTCGTTATATGCGCCCAGTTGCAGCCAGGACGCTTCCCGGTCCCCGACTGCCACGAGCTTGCTGACGTTGAGCCGGACGGCGAGCCGTCCGACCGCGTCGTGCTCGGCGAGCGATTCGTCGCCGAGCTCGGCCATCGGACCGAGCACCGCCCACGTACGTCCCCCCCTGGCCCGGGCGGCCTCGCCCATGGCTGCGAGCGCGCGCAGGGCGGCTCGCATGGACTCGGGGTTCGCGTTGTAGGCGTCGTTGACGACTGTCACACCGTCCGGACGCTCGGTGACCTCCATACGCCAGCGGGAGAGGGTGCCCGCCTCGGAGAGCGCGCGGGCGATCTCGTCTGCGGACATGCCCAGCTCATGGGCGACGGCGGTCGCGGCGAGCGCGTTCGACACGTGGTGCTCACCGTACAGGCGCAAGGTCACGTCGCTGCACCCGGAGGGTGTGTGAAGCCTGAAGGAAGGCTGTCCGGCTGCTGTGAGCCGGACATTCTCGGCACGTACGTCCGCGTCCTCGGCCTCGCCGAACAGCAGGACCCGCGCCCTGGTGCGCGACGCCATGGCCCGCACCAGCGGGTCGTCGGCGTTCAGCACGGCGCAGCCGTCCTCCGGCAGCCCCTCCACCAGTTCGCCCTTGGCCTGGGCGATCTGCTCCCGGCCGCCGAACTCGCCGATGTGCGCGGAGCCGACGTTGAGGACGAGTCCGATCCGCGGCGGGGTCAGACCGGTCAGATAGCGGATGTGGCCGATCCCGCGCGCGCCCATCTCCAGGACCAGGTGGCGGGTCTCGGCGGTCGCGGTGAGCGCGGTCAGCGGCAGACCGATCTCGTTGTTGAGCGAGCCCGGCGTGTAGACCGTGGGCGCGTGCCGCTGGAGCACCTGCGCGATCAGGTCCTTGGTGGAGGTCTTGCCGGAGGAGCCGGTGAGCGCCACCACGTCGGTGCCCAGCCGGGTCACGACCTCGCGGGCCAGCGCGCCGAGGGCGCCCTGGACGTCGTCGACGACGATCGCGGGCACGCCGACGGGCCGGGTGGCCAGTACGGCCACCGCGCCCGCCTCGTACGCCACGCGCGCGTAGTCGTGGCCGTCGGCGCGCTCGCCCGCGAAGGCGGCGAAGAGGGAACCGGGCGCCACGGCGCGGGAGTCGATGACCACGGATCCGGTGACCTGGACGGACGGATCCGGTATGTCGTGCGACTGCCCGCCGACGATTTCGGCGATCTCGGCGAGGGAGAGGGCGATCACTGCTTCATCCCTGACTGTTCTTGGCGGTGTTCGATCGCGGCCCGCAGGACCAGACGGTCGTCGAAGGGGCGGATCACCCCGTGGGTGTCCTGGCCCTGTTCATGGCCCTTGCCCGCGACCAGGACGGTGTCGCCCGGCTCGGCGCGGGCCACGGCCGCGGCGATGGCGGCGGCCCGGTCGGCGTCGACCAGGACGTCGCCGCGCTCGTGCGCGGGCACCTCGGCGGCGCCCGCGAGCATCGCCGCGAGGATGCCGAGCGGGTCCTCGGAGCGGGGGTTGTCCGAGGTCAGTACGGCGGTGTCGGCGAGCCGGGCGGCGGCGGCGCCCATCGGCCCGCGCTTGGACCGGTCGCGGTCCCCGCCGCAGCCGAGCACGATGTGCACCTTGCCGCGGGTGACCTTGCGCAGCGAGCGCAGAACCGATTCGACGGCGTCCGTCTTGTGCGCGTAGTCCACCACCGCCAGGAACGGCTGGCCCGCGTCCACCCGTTCCAGCCGGCCCGGCACACCGGGCACGGCGGCCACGCCGTCGGCGGCGGTCTGCGGATCCACGCCCGCGACGGCCAGCGTGACGATCGCGGCGAGGGTGTTGGCCACGTTGAAGGGGCCGGGCAGCGGGGCGGTGGCGGAGATCCGCTCGTCCTTGGGGCCGACGACCGTGAAGGTGGAGCTGTCCTGGTTCACGTCCACGTCCTCGGCGCGCCAGTCGGCGTCCGGGTGGCCCTCGGCCGAGAAGGTGGTGACCGGGATCTCGGACTCGGTCACCAGCCTGCGGCCGTACTCGTCGTCGAGGTTCACCACCCCGACCCGGGCGCGCCGCCGCGTGAACAGCTGCGCCTTCGCCCGGAAGTAGTCCTCCATGTCGGAGTGGAACTCCATGTGCTCCGGGCTGAGGTTGTTGAAGACGGCGACGTCGAAGACGCAGCCGTCGACCCGGCCCAGCACCAGGGCGTGGCTGGAGACCTCCATGGCGACCGACTCGACCCCGCGCTCGCGCATCACCGCGAACAGGGCCTGGAGGTCGGTGGCTTCGGGGGTGGTCCGCTCGGACTTGATGCGCTCGTCGCCGATGCGCGTCTCGACCGTGCCGATCAGACCGGTGCGGTGCCCGGCCCCGCGCAGCCCGCCCTCGACGAGGTACGCGGTGGTGGTCTTCCCCGAGGTGCCGGTGATGCCCAGTTGGAGCAGGTCCCGGCCGGGGTGGCCGTAGATCTCGGCGGCCAGGCCGCCCATCACGCCGCGCGGGTCCTCGGTGACCAGGACCGGCAGGCCGGTCGCGGCGGCGCGTTCGGCGCCCGCCGGGTCGGTGAGGACGGCGGCGGCGCCCAGACCCGCGGCCTGGGCCGCGAAGTCGGCGCCGTGGAAGCGGGCGCCGGGCAGGGCCGCGTAGAGGTCGCCGGGGCGCACCGCGCGGGAGTCGTGGGTGATCCCGGTGACCTCTCCCGCCCCCGGGCTCTCGGCTCCCAGCCGCTCGGCCAGCTCGCTCAGGGTCGTCGGGTGGCCCCGGTCCGGACGGGGCGCTCCCGGCTGGTGCGCGGGAGCGTCCTGCGGGGTGGTTCGGTACTGATCAGCGTGTGGCACGGCGGTGAGCGTACCGGGCGCACCCGCCGGGTCGCCAAAAGAGGGGGGCGGGGCGTGGTGCTCGCGGTCCTGGTTCCCGGGGCCGGGGGTGATGGTTGTCACGATGGTTCCGGATTCAGTCGGTGCCGCCGAAGGAGACGGGCAGTTTGGGCGGCTGGGCGCCGGTCGGCGGGATCTGCAGCGTCTTGAGCGCGAACTCCATCACCTGCTTGTAGATCGGGCCGCAGATCTGGCCGCCGAAGTAGCTGCCCCTGGTGGGGTTCTGGATGGCGCAGTAGACGGTGATCGCGGGCTTGTCGGCGGGGGCGAAACCGGCGAAGGACGCCGTGTAGCCGTGGTAGCGGCCGGTCTTGGGGTCGACCCGGTTGGCGGTGCCGGTCTTGCCCGCGACCCGGTAGCCGGGGATACGGGCCTTGGTTCCGGTTCCCTCCTCGTCGCCGACGACCGACTCCAGCATCTGCGCCACGCTCCTGGCGGTCTTCTCGCTGACCACCCGGGACTGCTTGGGCGCCGGGGCGGGGGTGAAGCGGCCGTCGGGGCCCCTGGTGCCCCGTACCAGCGTCGGTTCCACGCGCACCCCGCCGTTGGCGATCGTCGAGTACACCGAGGCGGCCTGCATGGCGCTGAGCGAGAGGCCCTGGCCGAAGCGGACCGTGTACTGCTGGGAGGTGGACCACTTCTGCGGCGGCGCGAGGATGCCGGGGGTCTCGCCCGGGTAGCCGAGGCCGGTGGGCGAGCCGAGGCCGAACTTGCGCAGATACGAGTAGAGGACCCGGTCGGCCTCGGCGTCGGTCTTGCCGAGCTGCTCCACGGCGAGGATCGTGCCGATGTTGCTGGACTTGGCGAGGACGCCGTTGAGCGTCAGGTTCCAGGTCGGGTGGTCGATGTCGTCCTTGAAGAGCCGGTCGCCGCGGTGCAGCCGGTTGGGGACGGTGACGTGGGTCAGCGGGGTCGCCGCGTTCTCCTCCAGGACCGCGGCCATGGACATGACCTTGGCGGTGGAGCCCGGCTCGTAGACGTCCTGGACGGCCGCGTTGCCCAGCGCCGCCCCGTTGGCGTGGGAGAGGTCGTTGGGGTCGAAGCCGGGCGCGTTGGCCATGGCCAGGACCTCGCCGGTGTCGGTGCGCTGGACCACCACATAGCCCCGGTCGGCCTGGGACTTGCGGACCTGGTCGGTGATGGCCTTCTGGGCCATCCACTGGATGTCCCGGTCCACGGTCAGCTCGACCGCCGAGCCGGGGACGGCCGGGGTCTCGCGGGTGCCCGCGGTGGGCACCCGGCGCCCGCCGGACTGGGCGTAGGTGATCTTGCCGTCCTGGCCGGCCAGGACCTTGTCGAGCTGGGACTCCAGTCCCCCGCCGCCGCGGCCCTCGGCGTTGACGTAACCCAGTATTCCGGCGGCGAGGTCGCCGTTGGGGTACACCCGCTTGCTGCTCGACTCGTTGAAGACGCCGCCCAGCACGTTGGCGCCGGTGCCGCCCTTGGCCAGGCCGGCGCGGGCCTTCTCGGCGAAGACCTTCTTCAGGTCCTTGATCTGGTTCCACACCTGCGGGGTCTGGCGGCGGGCGAGGACCACGTACCGGCTCCTGGGGGTCCGCAGCTTCTTGGCGATCTCCTCCTGGTCCTTGCCGATCAGCGGCGAGAGCAGGGCCGCCGCCTGCTGGGGGGCGTCGGGGGCCTTGCTGGCCGCCGGGGTGAACATCGACGGGTCGGCGGTGATGTCGTACGCGTCGACGCTGGTGGCCAGGGCGACGCCGTCGCGGTCGGTGATCTCGCCGCGCTCGGCGGGCAGCGCGTAGCTCGCGTACCGGTTCTTCTCCGCCTTGGCGGAGTACGCGCTGGCGTCGACCGCCTGCACCTGGAGCAGCCGCACCACGAACGCGATCATGACCAGGGTGAGCCCGAGGCTGACCAGACGCAGCCGGGGCCGCGGACTGCCGAGCCTTATCCGGGCGGGGGGCTTGGGGCGCCGCTGCGCCGGGCGGACCTGGGGGCGCGGTCGCGCGGGTTGTGGCACCCGGCGGCGCGGCGGTTCCTGGGGGCTCACTGCGTCACCTGCCGGGGGTCGGGGAGGTCTTCGCGGGGGCGGGCGCCTGGGGTGCGGCGGGGGTGGAGGCGCGCGGGGGCGTACCGGAGGGGGTCTGCGCGGGCACGGGGGCCGGCGCGGGGGTGCCGGTCGGCTGCGCGGTGGGCGCGGGCGAGGCGGCCGGGGTCTCGGGGGACGGGGCGGGGGCGGTCACGGCCGCGCCCTGGACCAGCTCGGGGCTGGGGGCCGGGGCGGGCTGGACGGCGCCCGCGCCGGGCACGCCCCTGACCGTGCCGTCCGGGTTGAGGAAGAGGGGGCTGCCGCCGGGGACCATGCCGAGTTCGGTGGCCCGCCGGGAGAGCGCGTCGGGGGCGGAGAGGCCGTCCACGTCGTGCTGGAGGGCCTGCTGCTCGTCGGTGAGCTCGGTGGTCTGGCGGCGCAGCTCGCTCAGTTTGAACGAGCCCTCGTTCAGCGCCGAGTTCAGCAGCAGCAGGCTGATCAGACCGCCGCCGAGGAGCACGACGACCAGCAGGACGAAGGGGGTGCGGGCGGCGCTGCCCGTGCCCGCGGGGGGCAGCAGCCTGCCGAGCCGGGCGGCCCGCCCCCGCAGCTGCCTGGCCGGTCCGCTCACCGCAGGTCCTCCCGGATGCGCTGGGCCCCGCGGAACCTCGCGGGGGCCGCCCGCCGGTTCTCGGCGATCTCCTCCTCCGTGGGCAGTTCGGCGCCGCGGGTCAGGAGCTTCAGACGCGGCTGGTACTGCTCGGGCACCACCGGCAGCCCCGGCGGGGCGGTGTTGGCGGCGCCGGCCGCGAAGACCTGCTTGACCAGGCGGTCCTCCAGCGAGTGGTACGACAGGACCGCGATCCGGCCGCCCACGTCCAGGGCCGCCACAGCCGCCGGAATGGCCCGCTCCAGGACCGAGAGCTCGCCGTTGACCTCGATGCGCAGCGCCTGGAAGGTGCGCTTGGCGGGGTTGCCGCCGGTGCGCTTGGCGGCCTGCGGCAGCGAGTCGCGGATCAGCTCGACGAGCCGCGCGCTGTTGCTGAACGGCTCCTTCTCGCGCTCGCGGACGACCGCCGAGACGATCCGCTTGGCCTGCTTCTCCTCGCCGTACTGGCGCAGGATGCGTACCAGCTCGCCCGGCGCGTACGTGTTGAGCACCTCGGCGGCGCTCATACCGGTGGTCTGGTCCATGCGCATGTCGAGCGGGGCGTCCTGCGCGTAGGCGAAGCCGCGGTCGGCCTCGTCGAGCTGCATGGAGGAGACGCCGAGGTCGAAGAGGACGCCCTGGACGCGCGGGACGCCGAGCCGGTCCAGGACCTCGGGGAGCTCGTCGTAGACGGCGTGGACCAGGGTGGCGCGCTCCCCGTAGGGCGCCAGGCGCTCGCCGGAGAGCCGCAGGGCCTCCTTGTCCCGGTCGAGGGCGATCAGGCGCGCCTCGGGGAAACGGGTGAGCAGGGCCTCGCTGTGGCCGCCGAGGCCCAGGGTGCAGTCGACGACGACCGCCCCGGGCTGCGTCAGGGCCGGGGCCAGCAGGTCCAGGCACCGCTGGAGCATCACCGGGACGTGCCGGATCCGCTCCTCCCGTCGCCCGCCGTCGCCCTCGCTGGGAAGCGCTTCGCGCCCTGTCACTTTGGCCCTCTCAGGTCCGGCGGGCACCCCGCGCATACGGCCGGGTCCCCACCCGCTCGGAAGGTCTGCCGGCGCCGGGGAAGTGGCGTCAGCCGACCGGCGAGCGGGAGGAGGCCGAGCCGTACGCGCGCCGCGCACGCGGGGGGAAACTGTGCAACTGCTCTGTTCTGCGGATACGGGATCTGTCCCCGCAAGCGGGCCGGGGTGTGTCACCCCACCCACTTCGCGTCACTTTAGTCCACCGGTCCTTTCGGTCAATCAACGGCCCAGCGCGTCGCGGGGTGCGCTTTTCACCCGAACGGACGGCCGACTGTCACGCTTGTGGGTTACCTCACAGCGGACCGAGTTGACGGGATTTTTCCGTCCTCACAACGCGACCGGACGATCTACGGCGACTAACGTCATAGACATGTCGACTCCTGCGCATCTCCCCGCAGAGCCCCCCGTCCGCCCCCACCTGGCGGTCAGTGACGGGGGAACCGTCACCGACCGGCTCGTCGAAGCGAACCGCAGGTACGCACAAGCGTTCGACGATCCCGGTATGGACGCCCGCCCGGTCCTCCGCGTCGCCGTCGTGGCCTGCATGGACGCCCGCCTCGACCTGCACGCGGCCCTCGGCCTGGAACTCGGCGACTGCCACACCATCCGCAACGCCGGCGGCGTGGTCACCGACGACGTCATCCGGTCACTGACCATAAGTCAGCGGGCGCTCGGCACCCGCAGCGTCATGCTCGTCCACCACACCGGCTGCGGCCTGGAGTCGCTCACCGAGGACTTCCGCCACGAGCTGGAGGACGAGGTCGGCCAGCGCCCCGCCTGGGCGGTGGAGTCCTTCCGCGACGTCGACCAGGACGTACGCCAGTCCATGCAGCGGGTCCGCACCTCGCCCTTCCTGCCGCACATCGACGACGTGCGCGGATTCGTCTTCGACGTCACCACCGGCCTGCTCCGCGAGATCGACCCGGCGGCCTAGTCCGGGACCGGACCGGTCCGCACCGGTCCGCACCCCGAGGGAGTTCGGACTCGATTCCGCGTCGCTTCGGGATCTCTTCGGAGACTCTTGGGGGCGTCTTCGGAGACAAAAACACGGCAACCCCCGACATATCCCCTCCAGTTATCCACAGGCGAGTGACACGACGCGGCGACGGCAACAAGAATGCGGGGGTGGCATCCGTCCGAACGTCTCGGACGCGGTGTCCCTATTTCGAAGTGGGCCGTTCCGTTTCCAGTGCGCCGGCCCGCAGGCAACTGGGGTAACCCCCCGCTCCCGGAGCGGGGGGAAGGGCCGAGGAGGGCCGGGTGACGACCTATGACGAGCGAGCGAGCCTCACAGATCTGACCGCCACTGCGGAGCGCGTCCGCAGGTCGGTGGAGGGTGTGATCGAGGGCAAGCCCGAGGTCGTACGGCTCTCGCTGACCGTACTGCTCGCCGAGGGGCACCTCCTGATCGAGGACGTCCCGGGCGTGGGCAAGACCATGCTGGCCAAGGCGCTGGCGAAATCCATCGACTGCTCGGTGCGGCGCATCCAGTTCACACCGGACCTGCTGCCGTCGGACATCACCGGTGTGTCCATCTACGACCAGCAGCGGCGGGACTTCGAGTTCAAGCCGGGCGCGATCTTCGCGCAGATCGTGATCGGCGACGAGATCAACCGCGCCTCGCCCAAGACCCAGTCGGCGCTCCTGGAGTCCATGGAGGAGCGCCAGGTCACCATCGACGGGCAGACCTATGAACTGCCCAGCCCCTTCATGGTGGTGGCCACCCAGAACCCGGTCGAGATGGAGGGCACCTACCCGCTGCCCGAGGCCCAGCGCGACCGCTTCATGGCCCGCGTCTCGATCGGTTACCCGTCGGCCGAGGCGGAGCTCCAGATGCTCGACGTGCACGGCGCGGTCTCGCCGCTCGACGACCTCCAGCCGGTGGCGCACGCGCACGACATCGTCAAGCTCGTCGACGCGGTCCGCAAGGTCCACGTCGCCGACGCCGTGCGGCGGTACGCGGTGCAGCTCGTCGGAGCCACCCGCAACCACCCCGACCTCAGACTCGGGGCCTCGCCGCGCGCCACGCTCCATCTGCTGCGCGCCGCCAAGGCCGCGGCGGCCCTGAGCGGCCGGGAGTACGCACTGCCCGACGATGTCCAGGCGCTCGCCGTCGCCGTCCTCGCGCACCGGCTGCTGCCCACCGCCCAGGCCCAGTTGAACCGCCGCACCGCCGAGCAGGTCGTCCTGGAGATCCTCCAGCACACCCCCGTGCCGCAGGCCGGCGGCCCGCTCTACGGCCAGCAGCAGCCCGGCACCCGGCGGCTGTGATGGCGGCCGGGGCTCCCCCGGCGGGGGCGGGGCCGGAGGAGGGCGACAGGGGCGGGGCCCGGGCGGCCCTGTCCGGACTGACCACCCGCGGCCGGTCGTTCCTGGCCGCCGGGATCGCCGCCGCGGTCTGCGCGTACGTCCTGGGCCAGGAGGACCTGCTGCGGGTCGGGCTGCTGCTCGCCGTGCTGCCCCTGGTCTGCACGACCGTCCTGTACCGCACGCGTTACCGGGTCGCGGGCAGCAGGCGGCTGGCGCCCGCGCGCGTGCCCGCGGGCGCCGAGGCCCGGGTGCACCTGCGCGTCGACAACGTCTCCCGGCTGCCCACGGGCCTGCTCATGCTCCAGGACCGGGTGCCGTACGTGCTGGGACCGCGCCCCCGTTTCGTCCTGGACCGGGTGGAGGCGGGCGGCAGGCGCGAGGTGTCCTACCGGGTCCGCTCGGATCTGCGCGGGCGCTATCCGCTCGGCCCGCTCCAGCTGCGGCTGACCGACCCGTTCGGGATGTGCGAGCTCACGCGCGCGTTCAGCGCCCAGGACACCCTCACGGTGATACCGCGCACCGAACCCCTGCCGCCGGTGCGCCTGTCCGGCGAGGCCGCCGGGTACGGCGACGGCCGCCACCGCTCGCTGGCGCTGGCCGGCGAGGACGACGTGATCCCGCGGCTGTACCGGCACGGCGACGACCTGCGCCGGGTGCACTGGCGCTCCACCGCGCGCTACGGCGAGCTGATGGTGCGCCGCGAGGAGCAGCCGCAGCGGGCCAGGTGCACGGTGCTCCTGGACACCCGTGACCTCGCGTACGCGGGCGCGGGCCCCGACTCGGCCTTCGAGTGGGCGGTGTCGGGCGCCGCCTCGGCGCTGGTGCACATGCTGGAGCGCGGCTACTCGGTGCGCCTGCTCACCGACACCGGAAGCTCGGTGCCGGGCGAGGGGGAGGGCGGGTTCGCCGGAACCACCCAGGACTCCTCGGACGCGGCGGGACTGATGATGGACACCCTCGCGGTCGTGGACCACTCCGACGGCGGCGGCCTCTCGCACGCGTACGACGTGCTGCGCGGCGGGAACGAAGGACTGCTGGTGGGGTTCTTCGGGGACCTCGACGAGGAACAGGCCGCGGTCGCGGCGAAGATGCGGCGGCGCAGCGGCGCCGCGGTCGCCTTCGTCCTGGACAGCGACCTGTGGACGTACGGCTCGCCGCCGCCCGGGGGCTTCGGCCCGGCCGAGCGGACGCTGCGGCTGCTGCGCGAGGCCGGATGGACGGCGCTGGCCGTGCCGCCGGGCGCCTCGCTCGCCGAGCTGTGGCGGCAGGCGGGCCAGGAACGGACGGGGACGGCGACGGGGACAGGGGCCGCTTCCGGCGGCGCTCCGTGGCCGTCGGGAACATCGGGGATACCGGGAATGTCAGGGGCGTGGTCATGAGCGGGCGCGGACGGCTGGCGCTGTGCGCCTTCGCCGCCACGGTGATGACGTCGTGCTCCATGCTGCCGCTCGTCGACCGGGCGACCTGGATCGTGCAGGCCGCGTTCCTCCTCGCCCTCCAGGCCGGGGTGGGCGCGCTCGCCCGCCGGGTGCCGCTGGCCCGGCCGTTGACGGTGCTGGTGCAGGCCGTGGTGACCCTGGTGCTGCTGACCGTGGTGTTCGCCCGGGAGCAGGCGCTGATCGGGCTGCTGCCGGGGCCGGAGGCCTTCGAGCACCTCTCCGGGCTGCTCGGGCAGGGGGCCGACGACGTCAGCCGGTACACGATCCCGGCGCCCGCCACGGACGGCATCCGCCTGATGGTGGTGGGCGGGACGCTGGTGATCGGGCTGGTGGTGGACGCGCTCGCGGTGACCTTCCGCAGCGCCGCCCCGGCCGGGCTGCCGCTCCTCGCGCTGTACTCGGTGGCCGCCGGGCTCTCGAACGGCGGGGCGAGCTGGCTGTGGTTCCTGCTGGCGGCGGGCGGCTATCTGCTGCTCCTGCTCGCCGAGGGGCGTGACCGGCTCTCGCAGTGGGGGCGGATGTTCGGCGGCGCTGCCCGGTCGGACCGGCCGCAGACGCCGTTCGAGGGGGACAGCGGTCCGCTGGCGCCGGTCCGTACCGGCCGCCGGATCGGGGCGCTCGCCCTGGGCATCGCCCTGGTGATCCCGGCCGCGCTGCCGGCCATGGGCACCGGGCTGCTCGGCGGGAGCGGCGGCGGCAGCGGGGAGGGCGGCGGCGGAGGCACGATCTCCGCGGTCAACCCGCTGGTCTCGCTCCAGAACAGCCTCAACCAGCCCGAGGACCGCGAGGTCCTGCGCTACCGCACCAACGCTCAGGACACCCAGGACCTGTATCTGCGGATCGTGGCCCTCGACCAGTTCGACGGGGCGTCCTGGAAGTCGTCCGAGCGCAAGATCAAGGACGTGCCGGACGTGCTGCCGCAGCCCGAGGGGCTGAGCCCGGCGATCGGCACCGCCGAGATCCGCACGAGCGTGTCGGCCGCCGGCTGGTACACCCAGAACTGGCTGCCGATGCCCTACCCGGCGACCAAGGTCGACATCGGCGGGCACTGGCGCTTCGAGCCGGTCGGCCGGACCCTGGTGGGCGACCGGGGCCAGACCACCCAGGGCGTCCAGTACCAGGTCAGCAGCCTCCAGGTGCGTCCGACGGCGGACCAGTTGGCAGCCGCCCTGCCCGCTCCCCCGGCGCTGGCGCGGGAGTACACGAAGGTCCCGCAGACCCTGCCGCGCATCGTGGGCACGACGGCCCGCAGGATCACCAAGGGCGCCACCACGGACTACCAGCGTGCCGTGATGCTGCAGGACTGGTTCGCGGTGAAGGGCGGGTTCACGTACGACACCCAGGTCGAGTCCGGCAGCGGTACGGAGGCGATCGCCCGCTTCCTCAAGGACAAGCAGGGCTTCTGCGTCCACTTCTCCTTCACGATGGCCGCGATGGCCCGGACCCTGGGCATACCGGCCCGGGTGGCGGTGGGCTTCACGCCCGGCGAGCCGCGTTCGGACGGGACGATGTCGGTGGGGCTGCGGGACGCGCACGCGTGGCCCGAGCTGTACTTCGAGGGTGTGGGCTGGACCCGGTTCGAGCCGACCCCCTCGCGCGGTTCGGCCCCCGACTACACCCGCCCCGACACCCCTTCGGGCGCTCCCAGCAGCCCGGTGAAGCCCTCCGACGGCCCCTCGACGCGGCCCTCCGCGGCGCCGGCCCCGTCCTCCTCCTGCCCGGCGCAACTGCGCAAGCAGAACGAGTGCGGCGAGGTGGCCCCGGCGGCTCCCCTGGGCGGCGACGGCGGCGGGACGTCCGCGGCCACGGTCGCCGCGGTGGCCCTGGGCGTGCTCGCGGTGCTGGTGCTGCCGCTGCTGCCGTGGCTGTGGCGGGTACGGGTCCGGTCCCGGCGGCTGGCCCGGGCCGGGCACCCGGACGCCGACCCGGTCACCGCCACGCTGACGGTGTGGCGGGAGGTCATCGACACGGCCTGGGACCACGGCATCGCTCCCGACGACTCGCTGACGCCCCGCAAGGCGGCGGCCCGCATGGTGCGGCTGGGCGGTCTGGACGGCCCGGCGGCGGAGTCGGTGCACCGGGCGGCGAGCGCGGTGGAACAGGTCCTGTACGCCCCCACCCCCCGGCCCCCCACGGGCCTTTCGGAGGCAGCCCACGACATCCGCGCGGGCCTGCGCGCGTCCCTGCGGCCCTGGCCCCGCCTCCGAGCCGACCTGGCCCCGCGCTCGGCGGCACGGCTCGCCTGGACGGCGACGGCGAAGTGGGAGTCACTGACGTCCCGGGCGGCGAGGCGACTGAGGACGGCGGGACAGACGGTGCTGCGGAGGCCGACCGGGGGGCGGTCGGTGTGAGCGGGTGAGGGGCGGGTGCCGGCGGGCCCCGGTCGAGGCGAGAGGCAAGCCCTCGCGCCTCGCCAGGCCCTCCGGCTCCTTGCCTGCCGGTGCCTGCCGGTGCCTGCCGGTGCCTGCCGGTGCCTGCGGGAGGGTCCGGCGTCGGCCCGCCGGGCGGCGCCCGTGGGCGCGACACCGGGCCACCCCTCCGAGGACCGGACGGGCGCACCTCCAGCTTGTCCGGCGCCTGAGGACGAGCGAAGGCCGCAGGCCGAGGCAACGGCCCGCACGGCGGCACGCACAGAGCCACCCCCGAGAGCGCGATCAATCCAGCCCGTCCGGCGCTTGAGGACGAGCGACGGCCGCAGGCCGAGGCAACGAACCCGAACAGCGGGACGCACAGAACCACCCCCCGAGGGCGCGATCAATTCAGCCGTCCGGCGCTTGAGGACGAGCGACGGCCGCAGGCCGAGTGACACCACTGAGGGGCGACCACCGCATCGGTGATCGCCCCTCAGTCACGTTCGAACACAGGCCCGCCGGGCCTAGCGACCGCCTTCGTCGCGGCGCCGCTGCCAGCGCTGCTCGATGCGGTCCATCACCGACCGCTTCGGGCCGCGTGCGCGCGCCGCGGGCCGCGCCGCCACACCGCCGCCCACCGGCTGCTCACCACGCCGTGGCGCCTTGCGCCAACCGGTGACCGCGAGCACGGCACAGCCGAGCATGATGAGGAACCCGACCACGCTGATCCAGATCCCCTGCCCGATACCAATCATGAGGAGCGCGATACCCACCAAAAAGCCGGCGACCGCCTGGTAGACCCGTCGCCGGGTGTACGTACGCAGCCCGCTTCCCTCAAGCGCTGTCGCGAACTTGGGATCTTCGGCGTACAGCGCTCGCTCCATCTGCTCGAGCATGCGCTGCTCGTGCTCCGAGAGCGGCACGGAGTCCTCCTACTCGTCGGTCGCGGGGGGCGACCGGATGCGGCCCCTTCAGGATAGGCAGGGAATCGCCCCCGTGAAACCCGCCCTCTACGCCAATTCGCCAATCCGAGCCGCCACGGCGGCCCGCCCGGTGAGGAGTGGATTCCCCATCGAACGACCCGCCATGCCGGACCTTGTACCCCGATCATACGGGGCGAAGCCGCCGATCGGGGGGCCTGTGGCGTACTCCATGCCGCTACTCCGTCCGGGACAGCTTCGCTGATCAGCGCGGGGACGTCCGGGCGTGGGACCGGCCGCCTACCGACCATCCGCGGCGCGTCCGTCCGGGCGGCGGTCCGCACGGCACGCGGTCGGCCGTCCCGGCGGCCGGTCGAAGGCCGCCACGCGAGCGGATACCGAGCGGATACCGAGCCGATGACGGGCGGCTGCCGAGTGCACGCCGGACGGATGCCAGGCGAAACACCGGCGGAGGCACGGGTACACCCGGGCACCCAGGCCTCGGGCACCCAAGCCTCGGGCGCCCGGGAGAAACCGCCCCCCTTCAGGCCCGCTTCTCGCCCAGCACGTGCAACTGCGTCGCCACGGAGTGGAACGCGGGCAGCTCGGCCGCCGCCGCCTCCAGCTTGAGCAGGGCGTCCAGCGCCCCCGGCTCGGTGTCCACCAGGACCCCGGGCACCAGGTCGGCGAAGACCCGTACGCCGTGCACCGCCCCGACCTCCGCACCGGTCGCCGCGACCAGCTCGGTGAGCTGCTCGGCCGTGAACCGCCGCGGCACCGGGTCGCCGTCGCCCCAGCGCCCGGCCGGGTCGCTCAGGGCCCGGCGGGCCTCGGTGAAGTGCCCGGCGAGCGCGCGGGCGATGACGGCGCCGCCGAGACCGGCCGCGAGCAGGCTCAGCGCCCCTTCGGCGCGCAGCGCGTCCACCGCGTTGCGCACACCCTCGGCCGGGTCCTCCACGTACTCCAGGACACCGTGGCACAGCACCGCGTCGTAGCCGCCGCGCTCCACGACGTCGAACAGGCCGAGCACATCGCCCTGCACACCGCGGACCCGGTCGGCCACCTCGGCCTCGGCGGCCCGGCGCTCCAGGGCGAACAGCGCGTTCGGGCTGGGGTCGACCACGGTGACGCGGTGGCCGAGGCGGGCGAGGGGCACCGCGAAGTTGCCCGAGCCGCCGCCGGTGTCCAGGACGTCCAGCGCCTCGCGCCCGGTGGCCTTGACCCGGCGGTCGAGGGCGTCCTTGAGGACCTCCCAGACCACGGCGGTACGGAGAGAGGCGCGGGGGCGCATGGGGTCCGGCACGGCAGTTGACTCCTCGGCGCGGCGCCGCCGCGGGACGGCGGGGCAAAGAACGGTGAAGGCCCGTCCACCCTATTGCCTCAGGGGCCCGCGCCCGCTCATCCCCGCACCTCACCGCCTCTCCCCGCCCCGTCACCCCGCGTCCGGCTCCCGGGTCCTCGGCTGGGGCAGCGCGGGCTGCAGGACGAGCAGACGCTCGACGAGCCGCAGGAACATCGCGGCGTCGCGGATGAGGTCGTCGGCGTCGCGGGCGGTGGCGGCGCCCTGGATGCCCGCCTCGGCGCGCGCCCGGCGGGTGGCGCCGGAGGCGAACAGGGCGCTCCACTCGGTCAGTTCGGGCGCTATCTCCGGCAGCACCTCCCAGGCGCTTCGGATCCGCTGCCGCCGGCGCGGTCCGGTCTCGGGCCGGCCCCGGGCGGCGAGGACGGCGGCGGCGGTGCGCAGCGCGGCGAGATGCGCCGTCGCGTACCGCTCGTTGGGGGTGTCGAGCACGGCGGCCTCGTCCAGACCGCTGCGGGCCTGGGCGAGAAGGTCGAGGGCGGCGGGTGGCGCGCCGCCCCTGCGGAGCACCGGGTGGATGTCGCTCGCGGGACCGTTCAGTGAGGGGGCAGGGCCGATGGGGCGGGGCCGGTGGGCGGCTGCCGCGCGATGGCTGGCCATGACGAACCTCCTGTCGTCGTGTGACGGCGCTGTGGCCGTATGTGTCCATCGTGAGGGCCCCCACTGACAATCGGGCCTCGCCCGCTCCTCCCCCGGCCCTGACCTGCCCCTTTGCCCCGAACGCAGGTCCGGGTTACTTTTGTACTGACCAGTCAGTTCAAAGAATTCGTCAGCTCAACGAATGGGGGGGAACGTGGACAGCCCGCACGGGGCAGGCGTCACCGCCGAGGACTTCGGGCTCAAGGGGCCGCGCGGCTGGGTCTTCCGGGGTGTGCGGCTGGAGGCCGCACCCGGTTCGCTGGTCGCCGTCGAGGGCCCCTCCGGGTCCGGGCGTACCTGTCTGCTTCTGGCTCTCACCGGCCGGATGAAACCCACCGAGGGGCATGCCGAGGTCGGCGGCGAACGGCTTCCGGGCCGGATGACCGCCGTCCGCCGGTTCAGCGCCCTCGGCCCGGTCCCGGAGGTGAACGACCTCGACCCCGCCCTGACCGTCGCCGAGCACCTGCGCGAACGGGCGCTGCTCCAGCACCGCTTCGGCGGTTCCGTACGCGCGCTGCTGCGTACGCCCGCCGAGCGCCGCACCGCGGCCAGGGCCACCATCGACGAGGCGCTGAAGGCCGCGGGCCTCGACCTCACCACCCTCCCGAAGGACGAGCGCACGTACGTACGCGATCTGGAACGGCTTGAGGCGCTGCGCCTGTCCGTGGCGCTGGGGCTGATGGGACGGCCCAGGCTGCTCGGCGTCGACGACGCCGACATGAAGCTCTCCGACGCCGAGCGCACCGAGGCGTGGGCGCTGCTGCGGTCGATAGCCGACGCCGGTACGACGGTGCTGGCCGTCTGCAGCCAGGCTCCCGCCGAGGCGGACCTGACCGTGGGGACCACGCGGGGCACGCAGGACGAGCACGGCGAGCGGGACGACCGGGACGACCGGGACGACGAAGACGGGGACGAGAAGGGGGCGGGGGATGCGTTCGCCACGACTGGCCGCGCTTGAGCTGAGGCGCTTCGGCAGGGGAAAGCTGCCGCGGGCCGCGCTGGTCGCGCTGCTGCTGCTGCCGCTGCTGTACGGCGCGCTCTACCTGTGGTCGTTCTGGGATCCGTACGGACGGCTCGACCGGGTTCCGGTCGCGCTGGTCAACGAGGACAAGGGCGCCACCGCCGGCGGCCAGAAGATCACCGCGGGCGACGGCATCGCGGAGGGGCTGCACAAGAGCAAGACGTTCGACTGGCACGAGGTCAGCGGCGAGGAGGCGCGCAAGGGCGTCGAGGACGGCAAGTACTACCTGTCGCTCACCATGCCCGCCGACTTCAGCCGGCGGATCGCGTCGAGCTCCGGCGACTCCCCCGAGACGGGCGCCCTCCAGGTGCGCACCAACGACGCCAACAACTACATCGTGGGGTCCATCTCCCGCACGGTCTTCTCCGAGGTGCGCTCGGCGGCCTCCGCCAAGGCCTCGCGCTCCTTCCTGGACAAGATCTTCATCTCCTTCTCCGACCTGCACGACCAGACCGAGAAGGCCGCCAAGGGCGCCGCCGACCTCAAGGGCGGCCTGGGCAAGGCGAAGCAGGGCTCCAAGGACCTCGCGGACGGCCTGGGCGACGCCAAGGCGGGCAGCGGCAAGCTGGCGGGCGGCATCAGAAAGCTCAACAGCGGCTCCGCCGACCTGGAGACCGGCGCCCGCAAGGTCGCGGCCGGCACCCAGACGCTGGCCAACAGGGTCAACACGGCGGCGGACGAGGCGCGTCCCTTCCTGAAGGAGAACGCCAAGACCATCGGGGACGCGGCCAAGCTGGTCGACGACTCGGTGGGACCGGTGCGCGACAACCTGGCCGACGTGATCCGGGCGGCGCCCGCCGCCGCGACCGGCGCCCGCAAGGCCTCCGACGACCTCGACAAGGTGTACGCCAAGCTGTGCCAGTCGTCCGCGACACCGGGCCCCGGCTGCCCGGAGCTCAAGCGCGCCAAGAAGGCCGCGGCGACCGCCGCCACCCTCGCCGAGGACCTCAACCGGGTGGTCCAGGACCAGAACAGCGACTTCAAGACGCTCGACAAGAACCTCGTGGAGCTCCAGAAGCAGGCGCGCCGGGTCGCCAAGAACGCGCCGACGCTCGCCAAGGACCTCGACAAGGCCGTGGGTGACATCAATGCCCTCAACAAGGGCGCCAAGGAGGTCGCCAAGGGCGCCGGCACCCTGCACACGGGGCTGACCGCGGCGAAGACCGGCGCCACCGACCTGGACAGCGGCGTGGGCAAGCTCAAGAAGGGCGCGGGCACCCTCGACGGCGGCCTGCTCAAGCTCTCCGACGGCTCCGCGCAGCTCGCGGGCGGTCTGCACGACGGCGTCGGCAAGATCCCCGACTACGACAAGCAGGACCGCGACAAGCGCACCGAAGTGATGGCCGACCCGGTCAGGCTGGCCTCCCAGGCGCTGCACAAGGCGCCGAACTACGGCACCGGCTTCGCCCCGTACTTCATCCCGCTCTCCCTGTGGGTGGGCGCGATGGTCGCCTACATGCTGATCCAGCCGCTCAACCGGCGGGCGCTCGCGGCGGGCGCCTCGGCGTGGCGGATCGCGCTGGCGGGCTGGCTGCCGGTGGCGGCGGTCGGGGTGCTCCAGGTGGGCGCGCTGATGACGGTGCTGCACTACGGGCTCGGCCTGGAGATGGAACGCGCCGCGGGGACGATCGGTTTCCTCGCCCTCGTGTCGTGCTGTTTCGCGGCGATCGTGCAGTGGCTCAACGCCCGCTTCGGCGCGGCCGGACGCATCCTGGTGCTGGCGCTCCTGATGCTCCAGCTGACCTCGGCGGGCGGCACCTATCCGGTGCAGACGAGCCCGGCGTTCTTCAACGCGATCCACCCGTATCTGCCGATGAGTTACGTGGTCGAGGGGCTGCGCAGGCTCATCACGGGCGGCGGGCTCGGGCCGGTGTGGCAGGGGTGCGCGGTGCTGGCGGCGTTCACGGTGGGCTCGCTGGCGCTGACGGCCCTGTCGGCCAGGCGGAAGCAGGTCTGGACGCTGGACCGGCTCCACCCCGAGCTGAGCCTCTAGGAGCGCCGGACCTGTGAGAATCGACCGCATGGAGTCCAGCACCAGACGGCAGGCGACCCGGCAGAAGCTCTACGAGGCGGCGGTGACGCTCATCGCCGAGCAGGGGTTCTCGGCGACCACCGTCGACGAGATCGCGGAGCGGGCCGGTGTCGCCAAGGGCACCGTCTACTACAACTTCAAGAGCAAGACCGAGCTGTTCGAGGAGCTGCTGCGGCACGGCGTGGGGCTGCTCACCGCCTCGCTCCAGGAGGCCGCCGACGTCACCCACGCGCGCGGTGGCAGCAGGGTCGAGGCGCTGGACGCCATGATCCGGGCCGGTCTGGAGTTCATCCACCGCTATCCGGCCTTCACCCAGCTGTACGTGGCGGAGCTGTGGCGCACCAACCGGGCCTGGCAGTCCACCTTGATGGTGGTGCGCCGGGAAGCGGTCGCCGTCGTCGAGACGGTGCTGCGCGAGGCCGTCGCGGAGGGCGAGCTGAGCGAGGAGATCGACATCCCGCTCACGGCGGCGGCGCTGGTCGGGATGGTCCTGGTGGCGGCGCTCGACTGGCAGGCCTTCCAGAGCGAGCGCTCCCTCGACGAGGTGCACGCGGCGCTCTCGCGGCTGCTGCACGGGCGGGTCAGCGGACGCTGACCGCCGCCACGCGCGCGTGGACACACCGGTGCGGCGGGGCCCCGATCCCCCCTGGGCCCCGCCGCACCGGCGTATTTCTTTCGGAACACGTCCCCCGTACGTCGCTCTGGGCACTTCAGTACCCCCGTACCCTCCGTGCCCCGTACGTCGGGGGGAGCCGCGCTCGTTCCGCCGCCCCGTGTCGGCGGTACGGGCGCGCCTGCCCCTTCCGTGTCCTCCACTCTTCCGTCCGCGCAGGTGGGACCCCATCCGCGCAATTACTCATCTCCTCCTCTGAGTACGGATACTCAGGCCTGTGTGCTCAACCCCAGCCCGGAAAAGCCGCGACTGGTTACGATCACGTCCGTGTCCGTACTCCCCCTGGTGTTCACCAGCGGCTGGGCCAGTGGGATCAACGCGTACTCGGGTGGTCCTGCTGCTCGGCGTCTTCGGCGCGACCGGGGTCACCGACGAGGTGCCCGACGCGCTCCAGCGCCCCGACGTCCTGATCGTCGCGGGGGTGCTCTTCCTCTGCGAGGCCGTGGCCGACAAGATCCCGTACGTCGACTCCGTCTGGGACTCCGTGCACACGGTGATCCGGCCGGTGGCGGGCGCCGTGGTGGGCGCGCTGCTGGCCGGGCAGAGCGGGTCGCTGCCGGATCTGGCGGCGGGCGCCATCGGCGGGTCGACGGCGCTGACGAGCCATCTGGTGAAGGCCGGCACGCGGATGGCGGTGAACACCTCGCCGGAGCCGTTCAGCAACATCGCGCTCAGCACCGCCGAGGACCTCGGTGTCGCCGCGATCATCAGTTTCGCGATCTTCCACCCGGTCGCCGCGGCCGTCGTCGCGGGCACGCTGCTGCTGCTCGGTGTGGCGATACTGGCCTTCCTCTGGAGCCGGATCCGCCGCTTTCGGCGCCGCCGCGCCCAGCTCCGCGAGGAGCGGCGGCTGGCCGCGGCCCGGGAGGCGGGCCCGCCCCGGTGAGGCCGCCCGGCCCGGGCGGCGGCGTTGTCGGTGGCGGCCGATAAAGTCCCTGGCATGGCACGGATTGCGGTGATCGGCGCCGGGATGGGCGCCATGGCGGCTGCCGCCCGGCTGGCCGTGGCAGGCCACCGGGTGACGGTGTACGAGCGCGGCTCGACGTACGGCGGGGCGCTGGGCAGGTTCGAGCGGGACGGGTTCGTGTTCGACACCGGCCCCGGTCTGCTGCGCCTGCCCGCGGTCTACCGCGACCTGTTCCTCAAGACCGGCAAGGAGCCGCTGGAGGACCGGGTCGGGCTCACACCGACCGACCCCGCCGCCCGCCACCTCTTCGCCGACGGTACGGACGTCTCGCTGCCCAACGCCTCGCGCGCGGGCGTCGTCTCGGCGCTGGACGGGGCGCTCGGCGTGGGCGCGGGCGAGAAGTGGGGCGACTTCCTGGGCCGCGCTCGGGACGCCTGGGACCGCTCGCGCCGCCCGCTCCTGGAGGAGCCGCTCTGGGCCGACTGGCAGGTGCTGGCCCGCGACCCGTATCCGGCGCTCAGACAGCGCCGGCTGCTGCGCTCCCCCCGCCAGGCGTCCACGCTGGCGGAGGTCGGCGCCTGGGAGCTGGGCGATGCCCGTCTGGCCGCGCTCCTGACCAGCTACGCGCTGGCGGAGGGCCTGGATCCGCGCACCGCCCCGGCGAGCGCCGCCCTGCTGCCCTACCTGGAGCAGAGCTTCGGCAGTTGGTATGTGCGCGGCGGTATGCGGGAGCTGGCGCGCGCGGTGTACGAGCGGTGCCTGAAGCGGCGCGTCGCCTTCGTCTTCGACGCCGAGGTCACCGGGATCGTCGAGAAGGACGGCCGTGCGGCGGGTGTGGAGCTCGCCTCGGGCGAGGTGGCGGAGGCGGACCATGTGGTCCTCGGCGCCCGGCCGAGCACCGGCTCGGGCCCGCTGCGCGGGCGCGAACCGTGGCGGTCCGGTGATGTGCGCCCGGCCGCCGACCTGGCCCCCGGGCGGTTCACGGTGCTGCTCGCCCTGAGCGGCGGGCGCCCGTCCGACGCGGTGCACCGCACGGTCGTCCACTCCCCCGACCCGGCCGCCGAGGCGGAGGCGGTCTTCACCACCGGCCGCCCGGCGACGCCTCCGACGGTCACGGTGCTGCGCCCCGACGACCCGGCCACCCGCCCGGACGACGCCCACGAGGCGGTCACCCTGACCGCGACGGTGCCCCCGCAGGGCCCGGTCGACTGGACCGACGAGCAGACCCGCGAGGGGTACGCGGACACACTGGTCCAGGCCGCCGCGGCGGCCGTCCCGGGACTGGCCGAGCGCGTCCTGTGGCGGGTGGTGCGCACGCCCGCGGACACCGAGGCCGAGACCGGCTCCGAGGGCGGCTCGGTCCCCGCGCCCTCGCTGGCCGGAGCCGGTGCCACCCGGCTGCACCCGGGCAACCGCACGGGTCTGCCGGGGCTGTATCTGGCGGGCGGCTGGGCCCACCCCGGTGGCGGGCTGGCGCACGCCGGGATGTCCGGGGCGCTGGTCAGCGGCCTGATCGTGGAGGGCGACGACTTCCGCGGCTCCCAGTGAGCGGCACGGCCGGGTGGGCCGCCGACCCACCCCGGCGATCACTCAATAGCGGTACGGCTGCTGTTCGTTGAGGTAACCGGATCCGGTGCCGCCGCCCGTCCCGTTGCCGTACTCACCGCTGTACGGGTACGGCGCGGGCTGCTCCTCGCCGTAGGGCTGGGGCTCGTTGTCGCGCTGCTGCGGCACCCAGACCCCGCCGGGCGGGGTGTCCATGCCGTAGTTCTGGGCGTAGGGGTCGGCGTAGGCCTGCTGGGGTGCGGCATAGCTGTCGTAGCTGCCGTAGCCCTGGGTGGTGCCGCTGCCGATGTACGGGTCGGAGTACGCGGCGTAGCTCTGCTGACCGGTGTCCGTGCCGTAGTCGTACTGGCCCGCGTACGGGTCGGCGAACTGCTGCTGTCCGGCGTCGAATCCGGCGTACTGCTGCTGGGCGCCCGCGGGGGCGGTCTCGCTGTAGACGCCGTACTGGCCGGTGTCGTCGGGCAGCGGCTGCGGCTCGTAGACGGACTCCCGGGCGGCGCTCGTCGCCGCGTCGGCGCCCTCGTCCGCCGGGGCGCCCTGCGGGGCGTCGCCCTCGCCGTCCTCGTACCGGACGCCGGATACCTGGAGCACCGGGTCCTTCAGCGGGGCCGCGGCGCCCGAGCGGCGACGGCGGCTGGCGCCCGGCCTGCCGCCGACCGCCCACCCCGTGGAGAAGCCCCGGCGGAAGGAGAGGGTCACATAGGTCTGGCCGACCGCGAAGGCCAGCGCCCCCAGGATGATCACGAACACCGAGGGCAGAAGGACGCCCAGGACCACGCCCATGAAGCCCGTGAAGGCCAGCAGCCGCCAGCGCAGCCGCGCCTTGTACTGCAGGAGCACTTCGCCGAGCAGCCAGAGCGCGACGACGCCGAACGCGATGTAGAGGACCGCCCAGCCCATGTACGCCCCTCTCCCAACGGCCGCCGCCCCCCTTGTCGGGACGGCCGGCCGGTACACCGGATGCGACTGATCAGGGCTGCTGGTGCAGACCCAGATTCTCGTAGATCTCGAGTGTCGCCGTGGAGTTGTTGAGGGTAATGAAGTGCAACCCGGGTACGCCATCGGCGAGCAGCCGCGCGCAGAACTCCGTGGCGAACTCGATGCCAATGGAGCGTACAGCGGCCGGATCGTCCTTGACGGCGAGGATCCGCTCTTTCAGCTCGGGCGGGAACTCGGCGTTGCTGAGCTGGGGCAGTCGCTCCAGCTGCTTCACGCTGGTCACCGGCATGACCTCGGGAATGATCGGGGTCGTGCAGCCCGCCTCGGCGGCCTTGTCGCGCAGCCGCAGATAGCTCTCGGGGCGGAAGAACATCTGGGTGATGGCGTAGTCCGCGCCGGCCCGGCACTTGTCGACGAAGTGCCGTACGTCGGTGTCCCATTCCGTGGAGCGCGGATGCATCTCCGGGAAGGCCGCGACGCCGACGCAGAAATCGCCGGACTCCTTGATGAGGCGGACCAGGTCGGCGGCGTAGGTGACGCCCTCGGGGTGCTTGACCCAGTCGCCCATCGGGTCGCCCGGCGGGTCGCCCCGGACCGCGAGGATGTTGCGGATGCCGGCGTCCGCGTACTGGCCGATCATGTTGCGCAGCTCGGCCACCGAGTGACCGACGGCGGTCAGATGGGCGACCGGGGTCAGCGTGGAGTCGGCGGCGATCTGCTCGGTGGCCTTGACCGTGCCGGAGCGGGTGGAGCCGCCCGCGCCGTAGGTCACGGAGACGAAGCTCGGGGCCACCGCCTCCACCCGGCGCAGCGCGTTCCAGAGGTTGCGCTCGCCCTTCTCGGTCTTGGGCGCCCAGAACTCGAAGGAGTACGTCGTCTCACCGGTCGCGAGCATCTCGCGCACGGTGCGTGCGTGGTCCGTCCTGGTGGAAGCAGTGCCAAGGGCCATACCCGCAGGTTAGCCAGGCCTTGGCGGTCCCCCAACAAGACGAGGGTAAATTGTCCTCATTGTCGGACTCTTGTCCACCCTTCGGACAACCGGCCGCTAGCGGGCCACCAGACGTTCACGTATGCGCCCGGCCAGGTTCGCCGTCGCCTCGGCGGGGTCGTCGGCCTCGGTGATCGCGCGGACCACCACGACCCGCTCCGCGCCCGCGTCCAGCACCTGGTCGAGGTTGGCGGCGTCGATACCGCCGATGGCGAACCAGGGGCGCGCGGTGGCGAGCGAGGCCGTGTAGCGCACCAGGTCCAGGCCCGGGGCGTGGCGGCCCGGCTTGGTGGGGGTGGGCCAGCAGGGGCCCGTGCAGAAGTAGTCCACGCCGGGTTCGACGGACGCCGCGAAGGCCTCGGCGTCGGCGTGGGTGGAGCGGCCGATCAGGACCTCGCCGCCGAGGATCGCCCGGGCGGCCGGAACGGGCAGGTCGCCCTGGCCCAGGTGCAGCACGTCGGCGCCGATGGCGTGCGCCACGTCGGCCCGGTCGTTGACCGAGAGCAGCTTGCCGTGCCGGCGGCAGGCGTCGGCGAAGACGGCGAGGTGCTCCAGCTCCTCGGCGGCCTCCATGCCCTTGTCCCGCAGCTGGACGATGTCCACGCCCGAGGACAGCACCGCGTCCAAGAAGGCGGGCAGATCGCCCTGGCGCCTGCGCGCGTCCGTGCAGAGGTACAGGCGGGCGTCGGCGAGCCGCTCACGGGCCGTGGGCATGAAGGTCCCCCGTGGGATGCGGTGGGGGGGGGGGGGGGGGGGGGGGGGGGGGGGGACGGAGGGGGGGGGGGGGGGGGGGGGGAGGGGGGGGGGGGGAGGGGGGGGGCCCCC
>NZ_JBVILC010000006.1:337965-409310 GCF_055580545.1 Streptomyces sp. NPDC031670
GCGACCCTGGTACCGTGCGAAGTTATGGAGAGGGGAAAGGGGGGGGGGGGAAAGTCCCTTAGGGGGGGGGGGGAGGGAATCCCCGCGGGGGGGTGGGGGGGGGGGGGGGGGGCCCCCCCCCCCCCCCCCGCACCTGTTGGCGATCAGGTCAGACGGCGAGCGCCTGGGCGCGGCGCTTCACCTCCGTGCCGCGATTCTCGCTCAGGGCCTGGGCGGGGGTGCCGGGCAGGGTCGGGTCGGGGGTGAAGAGCCACTCCAGCATCTCCTGGTCGGAGTAGCCGTCGTCCCGCAGGAGGGTGAGGGTGCCGCTGAGGCCCTTCACGACCTTGTCGCCGTCGATGAAGGCGGCGGGCACCTGCAGCGTCCTGTTCTCACCGCGGCGCACGGCGATGAGCTGGCCCTCCTTGACCAGCTGCCGCACCCGCGTCACCTCGACATCGAGCATCTCCGCGATGTCGGGAAGGTGGAGCCAGGCGGGGACGAGTGCATCGGTTTTCGCGTCAATCTCGGTCACGGGACAAGCGTGCCATCCCGGGCTGACACTCGGTAGCCGGAGGTCGGCCGACTGCCGCCTTGAGGGGGACGGACGGGTCGGCGGCGCGGACCGGATCCAGGCTCGCACCTGCCTCGATGAGCTTGCGGCCCTGCGCCAGATCGCGCGGTCGGCCGACGGCCAGGAGGGCGACGAGCACCCCCTCGCGCAGCCAGCACACCGACCAGGCGGCGCCCGCCGGGTCGCCCCGCCACAGCAGCCGGTCGGCTCCGCCGTGGTGACCGGCGTACTGCACGAACCTGCCGAACTGCTCGGACCAGAAGTACGGCACCGGGTCGTAGGGCAGGACCGCCTCGCCGACGATGTCGGCGGCCACCGTGCGCGGCCCCTGGAGCGCGTTGTCCCAGTGGTGGATGAGCAGCCGTTCGCCGTAGCGGGCCGAGGGGAAGGAGGCGCAGTCGCCGACCGCGTAGACGTCCGGCAGGGAGGTGCGCAGCCGGTCGTCGGCGGTGACCGCGCCCTCCGCCCCGCGCTCGATGCCGGTGCCGGCCAGCCAGTCCGTGGTGGGCCGGGCGCCGATGCCGACGACGACCGCGTCGGCCGGCACGCGGCGGCCGTCCGTGAGGACGACGGCCCCGGGCTCGACGGTCGCCACGCGCGCGCGGGTGAGCAGCTCGGCGCCGCTCTCCGCGTACCAGGCGGCCATCGGCTCGGTGACCTCGGCGGGCAGCGCGCCCGCGAGCGGGCGGTCCGCGGCCTCGACGACGGTGACCGCGCAGCCCGCCTCGCGCGCGGCCGTGGCGAACTCGGCGCCGATCCAGCCCGCCCCGACGACCACGACGCGCCGCCGCGCGGCGAGCACCGCGCGCAGCCGTGCGGCGTCGTCGAGGGTGCGCAGCAGATGGACGTCCGGCAGGTCCTCGACGCCGGGCAGGGTGAGGGGTTCGGCGCCGGAGGCGATCACCAGGGCGTCGTACGGGACGGGTCCGGCCGCGGTGTCGATCTCGTGCTCACGCGCGCGTACGCCGGTGACCCGCTCGTCCAGGCGCAACCGGACGCCGAGGCCCTCGAAGTCCACCTCGAAGGCCGAGCCCTCGGCCTTCCCGAGCAGCACCGCCTTGGAGAGCGGGGGCCGGTCGTAGGGCTGGTGGGGTTCGGCGCCGATGAGGGTGATCGGGCCCGGGAAACCCTGTTCGCGCAGGGCCACCGCGGTCTGGACCCCGGCCATGCCCGCGCCGACGACCACCACGTGCCGCTGTTCCGCATGCGTCTGCTGTTCGCTCACCCGATCACCATAAGCATCTGACGAATCGTCAGGCAGCCTGGCCCGGATGCTCCCTACTGCCGATGGGCCGCTGGGGCTAGTCTGGCCGACGTACCGCCCGTACTCCGAAGGCCTGGGCCGAAGGACGCGCGGCGGCACCCCAACCATCTCGCGGGAGCCCGGACGCACCGGGCTGAGAGGGAGGCTGCGGCGGCCTCCGACCGTACGAACCTGATCCGGGTCATGCCGGCGAAGGGAGGGGCTGGACGCCCATGCATTCATCCCGAAAAGGGGCAGTTCCCCACGGGTCGGACGTGCTGGTGATCGGCGGCGGCATCATCGGCCTCGTCACGGCGTGGCGGGCTGCGCGGCTGGGTCTGCGCACCGCGCTCGCCGACCCCGCGCCCGGCGGCGGCGCCGCCCAGGTCGCGGCCGGCATGCTCGCCGCCGTCACCGAGCTCCACTACGGCGAGGAGACCCTCCTCGGCCTCAACCTGGCCTCCGCGCGGCGCTACCCGGACTTCGTGGCCGAGCTGGAGGAGGCGAGCGGCCTCACCACCGGCTACCGCGCCTGCGGCACCCTCGCGGTGGCCCTGGACGCCGACGACCGCGCCCATCTGCGCGAGCTGCACGCGCTCCAGCAGCGTCTGGGGCTCGACTCGCAGTGGCTCACCGGGCGCGAGTGCCGCCGCCTGGAGCCGATGCTGGCCCCCGGCGTGCGCGGCGGCCTGCGGGTCGACGGCGACCACCAGATCGACCCGCGCCGCCTCTCCAGGGCCCTTCTCACGGCCTGCGAGCGGGCCGGGGTGGAGTTCCACCACGCCTGGGCCGAGCGGCTCTCGGTGGTACGCGAGCGGGCCGCCGGGGCCGTCCTGGCCGACGGCACCGTGCTCGCCGCCGATCAGGTCGTCCTCGCGGCCGGCAGTCTCAGCGCCCGGCTGGCCGGGGTCCCGGAGGAGCTCCGCCCGCCCGTACGCCCGGTCAAGGGCCAGGTGCTGCGGCTGACCGTGCCGCCCGCGTACGCCCCGTTCCTGTCCCGCACGGTCCGCGCGGTGGTCCGCGGCAGCCACGTCTACCTGGTGCCGCGCGCCGACGGCGAGCTCGTCGTCGGCGCCACCAGCGAGGAGCTGGGATGGGACACCACGGTCACCGCGGGCGGCGTCTACGAACTGCTGCGCGACGCGCACGAGCTGGTGCCCGGCATCACCGAGCTGCCGCTCACCGAGACCCGCGCCGGGCTGCGCCCCGGCTCCCCCGACAACGCGCCGCTGCTCGGCCCCACCGCCCTGCCCGGTCTGCATCTGGCCACCGGCCACTACCGCAACGGGGTGCTGCTCACCCCCGTCACCGGCGACGCGCTGGCGCACGCGCTGGCCACCGGCGAGCTCCCCGCCGAGGCACGCGCCTTCACCCCCCGCCGTTTCACCTCCGCCCCCGCGGAGTCCGTACCGCAGGAGCTGACCGTATGACCGCCTCCCTGACGACCGTCTCCGTGAACGGCGAGGCGCGCGACCTCGCCGCCGGCACCACCCTCGACGTCCTCGTCGCCACCCTGACGCCCGCGCGCGCCGGGGTCGCCGCCGCCGTCAACGAGACGGTCGTACCGCGCGGCCGGTGGGCCGCGACCACGCTCGGCGACGGTGACCGCGTCGAGGTCCTGACCGCCGTGCAGGGGGGCTGAACCATGGCCGACGACCTGTTCGCCCTCGGCGGGACGACCTTCGGCTCGCGGCTGATCATGGGCACCGGCGGGGCGCCGAGCCTGGACGTCCTGGAGCGCTCGCTCGCCGCCTCCGGCACGGAGCTGACGACCGTCGCGATGCGCCGCCTCGACCCGACCGTGCAGGGTTCGGTGCTGTCCGTCCTGGAGAGGCTCGGCATCTCCGTCCTGCCGAACACGGCGGGCTGCTTCACCGCCGGGGAGGCGGTGCTCACCGCCCGCCTCGCGCGCGAGGCGCTCGGCACGGACTGGGTGAAGCTGGAGGTGGTCGCCGACGAGCGCACCCTGCTGCCCGACCCGGTCGAGCTGCTCGACGCGGCGGAAGTGCTGGTCGACGACGGTTTCACGGTGCTGCCGTACACCAACGACGACCCGGTCCTGGCCCGGCGGCTGGAGGACGTGGGGTGCGCGGCGATCATGCCGCTGGGCTCCCCCATCGGCTCCGGGCTCGGCATCCGCAACCCGCACAACTTCGAGCTGATCGTGGACCGCGCCACCGTCCCGGTCATCCTGGACGCGGGCGCGGGCACGGCCTCGGACGCGGCGCTCGCCATGGAGCTGGGGTGCTCGGCGGTGATGCTCGCCTCGGCGGTCACGCGCGCGCAGGAGCCGGTGCTGATGGCGGAGGCGATGCGGTACGCGGTGGAGGCGGGGCGGCTGGCGTACCGGGCAGGCCGCATCCCCCGCCGCCACTTCGCCGAGGCGTCGTCCCCGGTGGAGGGCCGGGCGGCCCTGGACCCGGAACGCCCGGCGTTCTGAGGGGCCGCGTGGGTGCGCGTTCCCCAGCGGGCCGGTGGGGGGCTGGTCGTGCGGTTCCCCGCGCCCCTACCGGGCCGGGGTGTGCCCCTCGGGGGCCCGCAGGGCCCTCTCAGGGGCGCGGGGAACCGCACGAGCAACCCCCCGCAACCCGCACACGAAGACCGCACCCCACCCCGCCCCACGTCACCGCGTCGCGTCACAGCTCGGCTTCAGTCCCGCCCCGGTACCACCCGGGACGGCGGGGCTGTCCGAGGCCGCTCGTAGACTCTGCTGCGTGGATACGACCCTTCAGGACCCGCTCGTCGGGCAGGTGCTCGACGGCCGCTACCGCGTCGAGGCGCGCATCGCCGTCGGCGGTATGGCCACGGTCTACCGGGCCGTCGACACCCGGCTCGACCGGGTGCTCGCCCTCAAGGTGATGCACCCCGCCCTCGCCGCCGACGGCTCGTTCGTGGAGCGGTTCATCCGCGAGGCCAAGTCCGTCGCCCGGCTCGCCCACCCCAATGTGGTCGGCGTCTTCGACCAGGGCACCGACGGCGGATACGTCTACCTGGCGATGGAGTACGTGGCGGGCTGCACCCTGCGCGACGTGCTGCGCGAGCGCGGCGCCCTCCAGCCCCGGGCCGCCCTCGACATCCTGGAGCCGGTCCTCGCCGCCCTCGGCGCGGCCCACCGGGCCGGCTTCGTCCACCGGGACATGAAGCCGGAGAACATCCTGATAGGGGACGACGGCCGGGTAAAGGTCGCCGACTTCGGCCTGGTCAGGGCCGTGGACACGGTCACCAGCACCACCGGCACCGTCCTCGGCACCGTCTCCTACCTGGCGCCCGAGCAGATCGAGCAGGGCACCGCGGATACCCGCGCCGACGTCTACGCGTGCGGTGTCGTGCTGTACGAGATGCTCACCGGCGCCAAACCGCACTCCGGCGAGAACGCCGCCCAGATCCTCTACGCCCACCTCCACGAGGGCGTGCCCGCCCCGTCCGCCGTCGTGCCCGGCCTCGCCATGGAGCTGGACGAGCTGGTGGCGTCGGCCACCGCCCGCCACCCCGACACGCGGCCGTACGACGCGGTGGGCCTGCTGGCGCAGACCCGCGCGGCCCGCGCCGCGCTCACCGACGAGCAGCTGGACACGGTGCCCCCGCAGGCCCTGCCGACGGCCGGGGCCACCGGCTCCGAGGACCGTACGAGCGTCATACCGCGCGCGGCGGCGACCCCGCCCAGGGGCACCGCGCCCACGGCGGGCACCGCCCCGCTCCCGGCCGAGCAGGACCACGTCAACCGCACCAGCCGGCTCACCATGCCGCCGCCCGGGCCCGCCCCCACGCGTGCGCGCGGCGGCCGGACACGCCTCGTCCTGAACGGCCGGCGCGGCCTGATCGCGGTGATCGCCGCCGTGCTGCTGGTCCTGGGGGTCGGCGCCGGGGTCTGGTACATCAACTCCGGCCAGTTCACCCACGTCCCCGCCGTCATCGGGCAGAGCGAGAGCGCCGCCAAGAAGCGGCTGGAGGACGCGGGCCTTTCGGTGAAGAAGGTCGACCGCCGCCACAGCGACACCGTCAAGCGCGGGACGGTCATCGAGACGGACCCGGAGACCGGCGCGCGCGTGCGGGGCAACGCCTCGGTGACCGTGGTCATCTCCAGCGGCCCCGAGATGGTCAAGGTCCCGGACGTCGGCGGCAAGTCGCTGGACGACGCCAAGAAGGCCCTGACCGACGCCGGGCTGACGCCGGGGGCGGTCACCGAGGAGTTCGACGAGGACACCGACCAGGGCTCGGTCGTCAGCACCGAACCGTCCGCGGGTGCCTCGCGCCGCGCGGACTCCGCGGTCGCCCTCGTCGTCAGCAAGGGCGCCCCCGTCGAGACCCCCGGCGTCGTCGGGGACTCGGTGGAGGACGCCACCTCGGCGCTGAAGGACGCGGGGCTGGAGGTGACCGTCGCGCCCGAGCAGGTCAACTCGCCGCAGGAGGCGGGCAGTGTCGCCGCCCAGTCCGCGGCGGAGGGCTCCCGCCTCGCCAAGGGCGACACGGTCACGCTCACCGTCTCCAAGGGCCCCCGGATGGTCACCGTGCCCAAGGTGACCGGCGAGAAGAGCGACGACGCCAAGAAGGACCTGGAGAAGGCGGGTTTCAAGGTCAAGGTCGACCACGGCTTCCCGTTCCTCAGCGACGAGATCGCCAGTCAGTCCGTCGACGCCGGCTCCCAGGCGCCCGAGGGCTCCACCATCACCATCAAGACCAAGGGACTCTGAACCACCCCATGCGCAACCCCATCGGCGGCCACGTCCCCGTGGCCGGCGGCCTCGCCACGACCGGCCTCGCCTACGCGCGCGACATCGGCGCCGAGACCGTCCAGGTCTTCGTCGCCAACCCGCGCGGCTGGGCGACCCCGCCCGGCAACCCCGCCCAGGACGAGAAGTTCCGCGCGGAGTGCGCCGCCGAGGGCATCTCCGCGTACGTCCACGCCCCCTATCTGATCAACTTCGGCTCGCACACCGAGGCGACCGCCGAGAGGTCGGTGGAGTCGCTGCGGCACTCGCTGCGCCGGGGCCGGGCGATCGGCGCGCTCGGCGTGGTCGTGCACACCGGCTCGGCGACCGGCGGCAGGCCGCGCGCCGAGGCGCTGGCGCAGGTACGGGAGCGGCTGCTGCCGCTCCTGGACGAGCTCACCCACGACGACGACCCGTTCCTGCTGCTGGAGTCGACGGCCGGGCAGGGCGCCTCGCTGTGCTCGCGGACCTGGGACTTCGGTCCGTACTTCGAGGCACTGGACGCCCACCCCCGGCTCGGCGTCTGCCTGGACACCTGCCACATCCACGCCGCCGGGCACGACCTGGCCGCGCCCGGCGGGGCGGCGCAGACCCTGGACCTGCTGGTGGAGACCGTCGGCGAGGGGCGGCTGAAGCTGATCCACGCCAACGACTCCAAGGAGGGCGTCGACTCGCACCTGGACCGGCACGTGAACATCGGGGCGGGCCACATAGGCGCCGAGCCGTTCCGCGAGCTGCTGGCGCACCCGGCGACCGAGGGCGTACCGCTGGTCATCGAGACACCCGGCGGGAAGGAGGGACAGGCGGCGGACGTGGCGCTGCTGAAGTCCCTGAGACTCTGATCTTCCCTCCCGAAGAGCCTTGAGGAATACCCCTGGGGGGTATACCGTTCCTGTCATCGACAGGAACGGTCATCCGGCGTTGGGGGAAGTCATGCAGCACGAGGCGCACACGCACACCGAGCACGGCCACCACGAGCACGGCCCGCACCAGGACCAGGGCGGCCACGCGGGACACGGTGAGCACGCGGGACACGTCGGCCACGCCGGCCACGCGGACCACCACGAGCACCAGCAGCACGGCGACGCGCACGCCCACCACGGCCACGGCGGCGGCAAGGTCAGCTGGTCGATGGCCGCCCAGGCCACCCTGCACTGCCTCACCGGCTGCGCCATCGGCGAAGTGCTGGGCATGATCGTGGGCACCGCGTTCGGCTGGGGCAACATGCCGACGATGGTGCTGGCCATCGTGCTGGCCTTCTTCTTCGGCTACTCGCTCACCCTGCGCGGTATCACCCGGGCCGGCGTCGACTTCCGTACCGCCTTCAAGGTCGCGCTCGCCGCGGACACCCTCTCCATCGCCGTCATGGAGCTGATCGACAACGGGGTGATCGCCCTCTGGCCGGCCGCCATGGACGCGACGCTCTCGGACGCGCTGTTCTGGGGCTCACTGGTGGTCTCGCTGGCGCTCGCCTTCGTGATCACCACACCGGTCAACAAGTGGATGATCGGGCGCGGCAAGGGCCACGCGGTGGTGCACCAGTACCACCACTGATCACCGAGGGCACCGCACACACCAGGGAAATCAGAGCTCGGGGCCGTCCCCGGGCTCTTCCTGGTACGAGTAGCGCTGCTCCCGCCAGGGGTCACCGACGTTGTGGTAGCCCCGCTCCTCCCAGAAACCCCGCCGGTCCGCCGTCATGTACTCGATGCCGCGGACCCACTTCGGGCCCTTCCAGGCGTACAGGTGCGGGACGACCAGCCGTACCGGGAAACCGTGCTCGGCGGTCAGCAGGTCGCCGCCCTTGTGGGTGGCGAAGACCGTACGGTCGGAGAGGAAGTCGGCGAGGCGCAGATTGGAACTGAAGCCGTACTCGGCCCAGACCATCACATGGGTGACATCCGGGGCGGGCGGCGCGAGTTCGGCGACCGTGCGCGCGAGGACTCCGCCCCATTCGGCCCCCAGCATCGAGAACTTCGTGACACAGTGAAGATCCGCGACGACCGTGGCGAAGGGCAGGGCCGTGAACTCCTCGTGGTTCCAGCAGTGCTTGTCGCCGTCGGCGGTGGCCCCGAAGACCCGGAACTCCCACCGCTCCGGCTTGAACCGGGGCACCGGGCCGTAGTGGGTGACCGGCCAGCCGCGCTGGAGCCGCTGCCCCGGGGGAAGCTCCGACTGCGCTGCTCCCCGTTGCTCCGGGCGTTCCGGCTGACCCATGACTCCATGGTGACAGACGGCGAGGGGTGGTCATGACCAGCGGCGCCCGATTCGGGCAACTCCTACTAAGCGTGTACTTACTGGACGCTCCCCGCACGCGGTGCGAGGATGCGCGCGAATCTGCCCCTCACCCGTGTGGAAGGAGCCTCTGCGATGCAGGGCGACCCCGAGGTCATCGAGTTCCTGAACGAGCAGCTGACCGCCGAGCTCACCGCGATCAACCAGTACTTCCTGCACGCGAAGATGCAGGAGAACTTCGGCTGGACGAAGCTCGCCAAGTACACGCGCCATGAGTCGTTCGACGAGATGAAGCACGCGGAGGTGCTGACCGACAGGATCCTGTTCCTGGACGGGCTGCCCAACTACCAGCGGCTCTTCCACGTCCGGGTCGGGCAGACGGTCACCGAGATGTTCCAGGCGGACCGGCAGGTGGAGGTCGAGGCGATCGACCGCCTCAAGCGCGGGATCGAGGTCATGCGGGCCAAGGGGGACATCACCTCGGCGAACATCTTCGAGTCGATCCTGGCGGACGAGGAGCACCACATCGACTACCTCGACACCCAGCTCGAACTGGTCGAGAAGCTCGGTGAGGCGCTGTACATCGCGCAGCTCATCGAGCAGCCGGAGAGCTAGGGCTAGGCGGCGTCGGCGAGCTCGGGGTCGGCAAGCTCGGGGTCGGCGGCGAGGACCGCGCCGGACCCGCCCTTCTCCAGCAGCTCCCGGCGGGGGCAGGCGCCGCGGCCCAGCAGACCCTGGATGGTGCGGACACAGGAGCCGCAGTCCGTGCCGGCCTTGGTGACCGAGGCGATCTGGCGCGGGGTGCAGGCGCCCTCGGCCGCGTGCTGCTCGACCTGCTTGTCGGTGATGCCGAAGCAAGAGCAGACGTACACGCGGGTCACCTCCCTGGCAGGAACGGTCCGGCAGCCATCCCCTATTCGGTGAGGCTTACCTAACCGTACCTGCTGTCCGGGAGGACGAAAAGCCCCGGATACGCCCGTGGGGCGCGGATCACAGATCCGCGCCCCACGTCTCGTAGGAAGCTCCCTACCGATCCCGGTACATCACTGGTCCCGGTACATCTCGGCGACCAGGAAGGCCAGGTCCAGGGACTGGCTGCGGTTGAGGCGGGGGTCGCAGGCCGTCTCGTAGCGCTGGTGCAGGTCGTCGACGAAGATCTCGTCGCCGCCGCCCACGCACTCGGTGACGTCGTCACCGGTGAGCTCGACGTGGATACCGCCCGGGTGGGTGCCCAGCGCCTTGTGGACCTCGAAGAAGCCCTTGACCTCGTCGAGCACGTCGTCGAAGCGGCGGGTCTTGTGGCCGGAGGCCGCCTCGAAGGTGTTGCCGTGCATCGGGTCGGTGACCCAGGCGACGACCGCGCCGGAGGCGGTGACCTTCTCCACCAGCTCGGGCAGCTTGTCGCGGACCTTGTCGGCACCCATCCGGACGATGAAGGTCAGCCGGCCCGGCTCGCGGTCCGGGTCGAGCCGGTCCACGTAGGTGAGCGCCTCGTCGACCGAGGTCGTGGGGCCGAGCTTGATCCCGATCGGGTTGCTGATGCGGGAGGCGAACTCGATGTGCGCGTGGTCGAGCTGCCGGGTGCGCTCGCCGACCCAGACCATGTGGCCGGAGGTGTCGTAGAGCTTGCCGGTGCGCGAGTCGACCCGGGTCAGCGCCGACTCGTAGTCGAGCAGCAGCGCCTCGTGCGAGGCGTAGAACTCGACGGCCTTGAACTCGGCCGGGTCGGTGCCGCACGCCTTCATGAAGTTCAGCGCGTTGTCGATCTCACGGGCCAGCTGCTCGTAGCGCTGGCCGGACGGGGACTGCTTGACGAAGTCCTGGTTCCAGGCGTGCACCTGGCGCAGATCGGCGTAGCCGCCGGTGGTGAAGGCGCGGACCAGGTTGAGCGTGGAGGCGGAGGCGTTGTACATCCGCTTCAGGCGCTCGGGGTCCGGGACGCGCGCGGCCTCGGTGAAGTCGAAGCCGTTGACCGAGTCGCCACGGTAGGTCGGCAGGGTCACGCCGTCGCGGGTCTCGGTGCCCTTGGAGCGCGGCTTGGAGTACTGTCCGGCGATCCGGCCGACCTTGACGACGGGCACGGAGGCGGCGTACGTCAGCACGGCGCTCATCTGGAGGAGGGTCTTGAGCTTGGCCCTGATGTGATCGGCGGACACTCCGTCGAACGCCTCGGCGCAGTCACCGCCCTGGAGCAGGAACGCCTCGCCCTTGGCGACGGCCCCCATCCGGGCGCGCAGCTGGTCGCACTCGCCCGCGAAGACGAGCGGCGGATACGACTCGAGGTCCGCGATCACATCGCGCAGAGCCTCGGCATCGGGGTACTCGGGCTGCTGCGCCGCGGGAAGGTCACGCCAGGTGTTTACGTTCACGGTCACCCCCATTACCTTACGGGGTCGGCCAAGCCGTCCATACGCCCGCCCACCTGATGAGACACGCGGACGGTCGCCCGGTGACGGGCCCGAGCCGGGTGCCTGCTAGCCTCTGCGCGTTTCAGAAGTGCTTCAGAAATCAACAGAGCCAGCAGGGGTGGGCGTTGAAGCGGACACACCGCAGAGACCGCAAGAAGAAGCTGATCGCCTACGGGGTGAGCACGGCTGTCGTCGCCGGTGCCGCGATCACCGGTCTGGCGGTGGCCTCCCCCGGCCCCGCCACCGCGAACACCAGGCCGGCCGGTCCGGCCACCGAGCTCCAGGCCCGGTTCGCCGACGCCGCGCGCGAATTCCATGTGCCGCAGAGCGTGCTGATGGCGGTCTCGTACCGGCAGACGCTGTGGGAGAGCCACGACGGGCAGCCGTCGACGACCGGCGCGTACAACGTCATGGGGCTGACCCGGGTGACGGCGGACGACGTCGAGCAGCCGACGGACGCCGAGCGCCTGTCGCACCTCAACATGAGCGGCGACCCGGCCGTCATGAAGCACTTCGACGCCAGGCGCGCCCTGAAGAAGGCGCCGAAGGCCGTCGACACGAGCGACCCCCGGCTGCACACGCTGGACGAGGCCGCCGAGCTGATCGACAAGCCGGTGGACGCGGTCCGCGAGGACGCGAACCAGTCCGTGCGCGCGGGGGCCGCGCTGCTCGCGAAGTACCAGAAGGACGCGACGGGCTCGCTGCCCGAGGACGCGGGCCGGTGGTACGCGGCCGTGGCCCGCTACAGCCAGGCGCCGGACACCAAGGGCGCGTCGCTCTTCGCGAAGCGGGTGTACGAGTCGATCCGGACCGGTGAGGCCCGGGTCACGGCGGACGGCCAGCAGCTCGCCCTGGCCGCCGACCCGTCGGTGAAGCCGGTCAGGCCGGAGACGATGTCGCTGGCGGCGTTCACCGCGACGACGGCCCCGACGCCGGAGTGCCCGGCGGGGCTGAACTGCGACTTCCAGGCGGCGGCGTACAAGCAGAACAGCTCCACGCCGGACGACTTCGGCAACTACAACGAGTCGAACCGCCCCTCGAACGGCGAGGACATCCGCTACCTCGTCATCCACGACACCGAGGGCGGCTACGACGGGTCCCTGAAGACCTTCCAGGACCCCGCGTCGTACGCCAGCGCGCACTACATGGTCCGGGCCTCCGACGGTCTGGTCACCCAGCTGGTGGCGACCAAGGACGAGGCCTGGCACGCGGCCAACAAGACGATGAACATGCACTCGATCGGCATCGAGCACGAGGGCTATGCCATCAAGGACAACGCCACGTGGTACACCGAGCCTCAGTACGAGTCCTCGGCCGCGCTGGTGAAGTACCTGGCGAACCGGTTCTCCATCCCGCTCGACCGTGAGCACGTCGTCGGCCACGACGAGGTGCCGGGTGTGCTGGACACCAATGTGAAGTCCCAGCACTGGGACCCGGGCCCGTACTGGGACTGGAACCACTACATGAACCTGGTCGGCGCGCCCAGCGGCGACCAGGGCGCGGGCGGCCCGCTCAAGGCCGGCCAGCTGGTCCGGGTGGTCCCGCCGTTCACCACGGCCAACCAGCCCACGGTGACGTACAACGGCAGCACGTACAGCCGTCCGGCGAACTTCGGCTACCTGTACCAGACGCCGTCCACGTCCGGCTCGCCGCTGACCGACCCCTACCTCGGCGCCCAGACCGCGACCGAGGGTCCGAACTGGTCCAACAAGGTCGTCGCCGGTGGCGAGTACGTCGTCGCCGAGGCGCAGACCGACTGGACCGCGATCTGGTACGGCGGTCAGAAGGCCTGGTTCTACAACCCCGGCGGCAGGTTCACCGCCCCGGTGGGCAAGACCGGCCGGCCGGTCCTCCAGCCCAAGGCGGGGGCCGCGTCCATCCCGGTGTACGGGCGCGCCTACCCCGAGGACTCGGCCTACGCGGGGACCAACGTCCCGGTCCAGGCCAACAACTCGGCCTCGCTGACCAAGTACTCGATCCCGGCCGGTCAGGCCTACGTCCAGGCGGGCCCGGCGCAGCTGGGCGACTACTGGTTCGCCGGTACGTTCGCGGGCACCGGCACCGGTGACCGCACCCTGGTCCAGGGCAAGACCAACGCGTTCTACCCGATCCGGTACAACCACCGGATGGCGTGGGTGAAGGCCTCCGACGTCGACCAGGCGACCAGCACCGCCCCCGACCCGGGCACCACCCGCTACAACCTGCTCGGCCGGGACTCCTCCGGTGTGCTGTGGCAGTACCAGGGCACCAGCAGCGCCTCGACGCCGTTCTACGGGCGGTACCAGGTCGGCGGCGGCTGGCAGGGGTACAACACCGTCTCCGCGATGACCGCGCTGCGCGCGGACGGCACCGGCGACATGGTGGCCCGCGACGGCACCGGCACGCTCTGGTACTACCAGGGCAGCGGCAACCCGGACGCGCCCTTCAAGGGGCGGCTCAAGGTCGGCGGCGGCTGGCAGACGTACAACTTCCTGACCGGCGCCCGTGACCTCAACGGGGACGGGAAGGCCGATCTGATCGCCCGCGACGGCACCGGCGTGCTCTGGTACTACAAGGGCACCGGCACCCCGGCGGCGCCCTTCGCCGCGCGCGTGAAGATAGGCGGCGGCTGGCAGGGCTACAACGCGATGGTCTCCACCGGCGACCTCAACCGGGACGGCAGGGCCGACCTGGTAGCCCGGGACGGCTCGGGCGTGCTCTGGTACTACAAGGGCACCGGCACGCCGACCGCCCCGTACGCCCCGCGCGTCCAGATCGGCGGCGGCTGGCAGGGTTACAACACCCTGCTCGGCCCGAGCGACCTGAACGGCGACGGCCTCCCGGACCTGGTGGCCCGCGACTCCTCGGGTGTGCTCTGGTACTACAAGGGCACCGGCAGCGCGACCGGCGCGCCGTTCGCCGCACGCGTCCAGGTGGGCGGCGGCTGGCAGATGTTCAACCTGCTGGTCTGAGCAGAATCGATTCAGCGTGGCCCGTCCGCCCCTCGGATTCCGAGGGGCGGACGGGCCTTCGCGCATCCCGCGCCTCTTCCGCTAGGGTGCGGGGCATGTTCGCGCACCCGAACCAGAACTGGTGGTGGACCGCTCATCCGGCGGCCCACTGATCGCGCGTACTCCAGACCACGCGAAAGGCCGCCCGAGGGGCGGCCTTTTCTGTTTCCCGCGGCCGTTCCTCCTCCCGCACCACCGGAAGGAACCCGCATGTCCCGCACCGCGCAGACGCCGGCGCACACGCAGACGCCCACGTCCACGCACACGTCCACGCACACGTCCACGCACGCGCGCCTCGGCAGACTCCTCGACGACGACTGCCCGCCCTTCGCGCTGATCCGGCGCCGTACGCCCGGCCGCGACCACGACGTGGTCGAGCTGCTGATCGGCGGCGTACGGGAGGTGGAGCGGCTCGCCGACATCCCCTGCGGCGAGCGGCCCTCCCTCGCCCTGGTCCCGTTCCGGCAGATCCGCGAGCGCGGCTTCGGCGTACGCGACGACGGCACACCGCTCTCGGTCCTGGAGGCCGACGAGACGTACGAACTGCCGCTGGAGGAGGTCCTCAGGGCGCTGCCCCGGCACGAGGTGGCGGTCGAGGGCGGGGGCTTCGACGTCGGGGACGAGGAGTACGCCCGGATCGTGCGGCGGGTGATCGAGGACGAGATCGGCCGGGGCGAGGGCGCGAACTTCGTCATCCGGCGCACCTACACGGGCGAGATCCCCGGCTTCGGCCGGGCGGACGCGCTGGCACTGTTCGGCCGGCTGCTGGCGGGCGAGCGGGGGGCGTACTGGACGTTCGTCGTCCACACCGGCGGGCGCACGCTGGTGGGGGCGAGCCCCGAGGCGCATGTGCGGATGGCGGGCGGGACGGTGGTCATGAACCCGATCAGCGGGACCTACCGCTACCCGGCGGCCGGCCCCACCGCCGAGGACCTGCTCGCCTTCCTCTCCGACGAGAAGGAGATCGACGAGCTCTCCATGGTCGTCGACGAGGAGCTGAAGATGATGTGCACGGTGGGCGACCGGGGCGGGGTGGTGGTCGGGCCCCGGCTCAAGGAGATGGCCCATCTGGCACACACCGAGTACGAGTTGCGGGGCCGCAGCTCGCTGGACGCGCGCGAGGTGCTGCGCGAGACGATGTTCGCGGCGACGGTGACGGGTTCGCCGGTGCAGAACGCCTGCCGGGTGATCGAGCGGTACGAGGCGGGCGGGCGCGGCTACTACGCGGGCGCGCTCGCCCTGCTCGGCCGCGACGCGAACGGCGGCCAGACGCTCGACTCGCCCATCCTGATCCGTACGGCCGACATCGCGCCGGACGGGCGGGTACGGGTGCCGGTCGGGGCGACCCTGGTGCGCCACTCGGATCCGGCGGGCGAGGTGGCGGAGACGCACGCCAAGGCGGCGGGGGTGCTGGCGGCGCTGGGAGTGCGCCCGGGCCGCCCGGCCGCCGCCCGGCCCGGGCCCGCCCTGGCCGACGATCCGCGGGTGCGTGCCGCGCTGGACGCGCGGCGGGCGGATCTGGCGCCGTTCTGGCTGCGGATGCGGGAGCCCGTCGCGCCCTCGGGGGGCGAGGCGCTGGTGGTGGACGCCGAGGACACCTTCACGGCGATGCTGGCGCATCTGCTGCGGTCGTCGGGGCTGGGGGTGTCGGTGGTGCGGTACGACGCGGCCGGGCTGCGGGAGCGGGTGCTCGGGCACCGGGGGCCGGTGGTCCTGGGGCCCGGCCCCGGGGACCCCTCGGACGGGTCGGACGCGAAGATGCGGGTGCTGCGCCCGCTGGCGGCCGAGCTCCTGCGCACCCATCGGCACGGGCTGCTGGGGGTGTGCCTGGGGCACGAACTGATCGCGGCGGAGCTGGGGCTGCCGCTGGTGCGCAAGCGGGTGCCGTACCAGGGGGCGCAGGTACGGATCGACCTCTTCGGGAGTCCGGAGCGGGTCGGGTTCTACAACAGCTTCACGGCGCGGTGCGGGGAGGGGGAGGCTGTCGCGCTGGCCGGGCGGGGGGTGGAGGTGAGCCGGGACGTGGTGACGGGGGAGGTGCATGCCGTGCGGGGGCCGGGGTTCGCGGGGGTGCAGTTCCATCCGGAGTCGGTGTTGACGGTGCGGGGGGTGGGGGTGGTGGGGGATCTTGTGCGGGGGCTGGGGGCCGGGTGTGGATCCCCCACCCCGCCCCTTCCCTGAACCCTCCGGGGATGGGGGCGGCTTCCCCGGGGGCTGGCCGCACCCCCGGCCCCCGGCGGGGCTGCGCCCCGGGCCCCGCGTTTCGTCTGCGGGTGCGTGGGGGCCGGTCGCGCAGTTCCCCGCGCCCCTGGGGGGCTGGTCCGTGCGGGGTGCACACGCCGTTCCCCGCGCCCCTGGAAGGGCGGGCCTGCGGCCCCCGCCCCGCGTTCGGCTGCGGGTGGGCGGGGGCTGGGCGCGCAGTTCCCCGCGCCCCTGGGGGTTGGTCCGTGGGGATGGGGCGTCCTCTGTTCAGCCGAAGAAGACCCCCACCTCCTCGTAGAGCGCCGGGTCCACCGTCTTCAGGCGGGCCGTTGCCTCCGCGATCGGCACGCGGACGATGTCCGTGCCCTTCAGCGCCACCATCTTGCCGAAGTCGCCGTCCCGGACCGCCTCGATCGCGTGCAGGCCGAACCGCGTGGCCAGCCAGCGGTCGAAGGCGCTGGGGGTGCCGCCGCGCTGGACGTGGCCCAGGACCGTCGTCCTGGCCTCCTTGCCCGTGCGCTTCTCGATCTCCTTGGCCAGCCACTCCCCTACGCCGGAGAGCCGGACATGGCCGAAGGAGTCGAGCGTCTGGTCCTTCAGGACCATGTCGCCGTCCTTCGGCACCGCGCCCTCCGCGACGACCACGATCGGCGCGTACGACGCCTTGAAGCGGGAGGTGATCCAGCCGCAGACCTGGTCCACGTCGAAGCGCTGCTCGGGGATGAGGATGACGTTGGCACCGCCCGCCAGGCCCGAGTGCAGGGCGATCCAGCCCGCGTGGCGGCCCATCACCTCGACGACCAGGACCCGCATATGGGACTCGGCCGTGGTGTGGAGGCGGTCGATGGCCTCCGTCGCGATGCCGACCGCCGTGTCGAAGCCGAAGGTGTAGTCCGTCGCCGAGAGGTCGTTGTCGATGGTCTTCGGTACGCCGACGCACTTCACGCCGTACTCGTCGCTGAGCCGGGCCGCCACCCCCAGGGTGTCCTCGCCGCCGATCGCGATCATCGCGTCGACCTCGTACTTGGCGAGGTTCTCCCTGATGCGGCGCACCCCGTCCTCGGCCTTGAGCGGGTTGGTGCGCGAGGAGCCGAGGATGGTGCCGCCCCGGGGCAGGATGCCGCGCACGGCGGGGATGTCCAGCTTGACGGTGCGCCCCTCCAGTGGGCCGCGCCAGCCGTCCTTGAACCCTACGAAGTCAAAGCCGTACTCCTGCACGCCCTTGCGGACGACGCCCCGGATGACGGCGTTGAGCCCGGGGCAGTCACCGCCTCCGGTCAGTACTCCGACCCGCATGGAATTGTCCCTTCGCCGTGACGGACGCATGGGAGGCCCCGAAGGCCTCCACGGGTCACGCTAAGGGTGACGCAGGTCACCCCGGGATGGGGTGAATGGTCAATTCCTTGGATTCAGGCGGCTGTTGACGGGTGGTCATTCACCCGTACGAGCGGAGCACGTCCGCGCGCGCGTGGCTCACACCTCGTCGAGGCCCTGCTCTATCGCGTACCGCACGAGCTCCACGCGGTTGTGGAGCTGGAGCTTGCCCAGGGTGTTCTGGACGTGGTTCTGGACGGTGCGGTGCGAGATGACCAGACGCTCGGCGATCTGCTTGTAGGACAGGCCCTTGGCCACCAGGCGCAGCACCTCGGTCTCGCGCTCGGTGAGCTGCGGCGCCTTGGGCTCGTCGGCGGCGACGGGCGCCGGGTCCGAGGCGAGCCGGCGGTACTCGCCGAGGACCAGGCCGGCCAGGCCCGGGGTGAACACCGGGTCGCCGACGGCGGTGCGGCGCACCGCGTCGGTGAGCTCCTCGGTGCTCGCGGACTTCAGCAGATAGCCGGTGGCCCCGGACTTCACGGCCTCCAGGACGTCGGCGTGCTCCCCGGAGGCGGACAGGACCAGGACCCTGAGCGCCGGGTTGGCGCCGACCAGTTCCTTGCAGACCTGGACACCCGGCATCCCGGGCAGATTGAGGTCCAGGACCAGCACGTCGGGGGTGACCGCCTGGGCGCGGCGGACCGCCTGCGGGCCGTCCCCGGCCGTGGCCACCACGTCGAACCCGGCCGCCGCCAGGTCGCGGGCGACCGCGTCCCGCCACATCGGGTGGTCGTCGACCACCATGACCTTCACCGTCTGCCGCTCACTCATACCTTCGCCTTCCCCCGTGGAACCTTCAGCTCTACTTCCGTCCCCTGGCCCGGCACCGAGATCAGCTCGGCGGTGCCGCCCAGGTCCCGCAGCCGGCCGCGGATCGAGAGGGCGACGCCCATGCGCCCCTCCCCCTCGGCCTGCGCGAGCCGGCCCTCCGGGATGCCGGGACCGTCGTCCCGGACCGTCACGATCACTTCGTCCCCCCAGTCCTCGACCAGGATCCAGGCCTGGGCCGACTCCCCCGCGTGTCTGCGGACATTGTCCAACGCGGCACTGACAGCGGCTGCGAGCTCCCGCGCCGCCGGGGGCGCGAGCAGCACCGGAGCGCCCGGTTCCGCGAGCGAGACGCGCGAGCCGGCGTGCGGGGCGAGCAGGGTGCGCAGATCCACCTCGGCGTCCTCGGCCCCGGACCGCGCCTCGTCCTCGTCGTCGTCGTCGTCGACCGTACGGACCAGGGCGCCCAGCGCCGGGTCATCCGACGCGCGCGTGGTGGGCACCAGGCCGCTGGAGACCAGCGTCCGCAGGGCGACCTCCTGCTCCCCGGCCATCCGGCCGAGCTCCGCGGCCTCGCCGCCGAGCGCGGTGCCGCGCCGCTGCACCATGGCCAGGACCTGGAGCACGCTGTCGTGGATGTCGCGGGCCAGCCGCTCCCGCTCCCGGGTGGCGGCCTCGATCTCCAGGGCGCGGGCGAGGGTCGCCTCGCTCGCGCGGGCGACCTCCACCACGTATCCGATGGCGATGGACGCGACCCACACGAGCAGCACGTTGTGGAGCGTGTCCCGGGTGGGAGTGCCGCGCTCGACCAGGTTGGCGGCGGCGACCAGCGAGGAGGCGAAGGCGGCCCAGCGCCAGCCGCCCTTGATCGCGAACGCGAGCACCGAGCCGGCCGTCCATATGGTCGGCAGCGTCGGGCCGTTCACCGACTGGGCGTCGGTGTCCGCCAGCGGGGTGAGCAGGATGCCGGTGAGCGCGATCGTCAGGTCCACGCCGAGGAACCGCTTGGTGCAGTTCGCCGCGTTCGCCACCCGGGGCAGCGTCGCCAGCGTCCACACGGCCAGCACCGACAGGAAGGCGACGGCCACCCGGGCGCGCTCGAAGTGCCGGTACTCCGACACGAAGACCAGCACCGCGTAGAGCATCGTCAGGACGCGGTACGCGGTGAGCGCGCGCCACAGCGGCAGCTCCACGGACATCCTGATGACGCGCTCGCGCTTCGCCATGCTCCCCCACCCCTGAAACGAACGGACGCGACCGGTACCGCCGCCCTAGTCGCCGGGCCGTTCCGCCCGCTTGGCCTGCTCGGCCTCCCGGGCCTTCTCGGCTCGCTCGGCCGCCTTCTCCTCGTCGGCCTTCCGCTTGGCCTCGTCCGCGATCTGGCGCTTGGCCGCGGTCGCGTAGACGTCCACGTACTCCTGGCCGGAGAGCTTCATGATCTCGTACATGACCTCGTCGGTCACCGAGCGCAGGATGAAGCGGTCGCCCTCCATGCCGTGGTAGCGGCTGAAGTCGAGCGGCTTGCCGATGCGGATGCCGGGGCGCATCAGCTTGGGCATGACCTTCCCGGGCGGCTGGATCTTCTCCGTGTCGATCATGGCGACCGGGATCACGGGCGCGCCGGTGGCGAGCGCCACGCGCGCGAGGCCGCCGGGCTTGCCGCGGTAGAGGCGGCCGTCGGGCGAGCGGGTGCCCTCCGGGTAGATCCCGAACAGCTCACCGCGCTCCAGCACCTCGATACCGCTCTTGATGGCCGCCTCGCCCGCGCCGCGCGCGCCGGAGCGGTCCACCGGGAGCTGGCCGACGCCCTTGAAGAAGGCGGCGGTCAGCCTGCCCTTCACGCCGGGCGAGGTGAAGTACTCCGCCTTGGCGATGAACGTCACCTTGCGGTCGAGGACCGCCGGCAGGAAGAAGGAGTCCGAGAAGGAGAGGTGGTTGCTGGCGAGGATCGCCGGCCCCTCGGCGGGAATGTTGTCGAGGCCCTCCACCCAGGGCCTGAAGGCAAGCTTCAGCGATCCGCCGATGGAGAACTTCATAGCGCCGTAGATCAACTCGGATGCCTTCCCTCTGTCTGTCGAACAGACCTTAACCCGTACGGGACCCGCCCTTCCGCGCGCGGGCCGGTGACGGCTCTGGTCGGTGTCAGTCCGGTCGCGTACCGTGAAGTACGACTCCCCAGCCCCTGCTCATGAACAGGAGACCCCGGTGCCGGTCCTCCCTGGAGCCGAGCCGTTCCGCCACGAGGGCGGAGAGGTCGGCGTCCTCCTCTGTCACGGCTTCACCGGTTCCCCGCAGTCGCTGCGCCCCTGGGCCGAATTCCTGGCCGAGCGCGGTCTGACGGTCGAGCTTCCGCTGCTGCCCGGACACGGCACGCGCTGGCAGGACATGCAGCTCACCGGCTGGCAGGACTGGTACGCGGAAGTGGACCGGGCGCTGCGCGAGCTGAGCGGCCGGTGCGAGCAGGTCTTCGTCTTCGGCCTCTCCATGGGCGGCGCGCTCGCCCTGCGCCTGGCGGCGAAGCACGGGGACGCGGTCAGCGGCGTCGTCGTGGTCAACCCGGGCAACAAGGTGCACGGCCTGGCCGCGCACGCGCTGCCGGTGGTGCGCCACTTCGTGCGCTCCACCAAGGGCATCGCCAGCGACATCGCCAAGGAGGGCTCGGCGGAGGTGGGGTACGACAGGGTGCCGCTGCACTCGGCGCACGCCCTGCGCAACTTCTTCCGGCTGGTCGACCACGAGCTGCCGCAGGTCACCCAGCCGCTGCTGCTGCTGCACAGCCCGCAGGACCATGTGGTGCCGCCTGCCGACTCGGCGCGGATCCTGCGCCGGGTCTCGTCCGCGGACGTCACCGAGATCCTCCTGGAACACAGCTACCACGTGGCGACGTTGGACCACGATGCGGAGCGGATTTTCGAGGAGAGTCACGCGTTCATCGGCCGCCTCGCTCCTGGTGTCGGTATGAAGGGGAGCATGACCGGTGGCTGAGCACGACGCGGACCGCGAGCCGCAGCCGATCGACGAGGAGGCCGCCTGGGCGGCGATCGTGGCGGGGTACGGCGACGAGCCGTCCGACCCGCCGGGCGCCAAGCCGTTCAAGTCGGTGGAGGACCTGGCGCTCCTGGAGAGCGAGCCCAACATCACGCCCGAGGCCCCGGCGAAGCCCGAGCCGCCCGAGCCCCGGCCCAGACCGCTGGGCAGCTCGGTGGTCTTCGCGCCCGGGGTGGGCGGGCCGCGGGACTTCACGGTGAAGGAGCCCTCCGACGACGGCACGGACGACGGTGACGAGGGCCATTTCGTCCCGCCGGAGCCGCCGCCGCTGCCGGAGTCGGACGTGACGGCGAAGTTCGCCTGGCTGGCGGTGATCGGCGGTCCGCTGCTGATGCTGCTGGCGGCGATCCTCCGCTGGGAGTTCACCTGGTGGCTCACCACGCTGGGGGTGGGCGGCTTCATCGGGGGCTTCGCCACCCTGTTCGCCCGGATGAGCCAGGACGACGAGGGCGACGACGACCCGGGCCGGGGCGCGGTGGTCTAGCTCTCCTTCCCGGGGCTCGGCCCCGGCCCCCTGTTCTGCCCGGGGTTCATCTGCGGCCCGGCCGTGGGCCGGTCGCGCAGTTCCCCGCGCCCCTTGAATGGCGCTGCGCGGCAATCCCCTGGGCGCCCGAAGGGGGCGCATCAAGGGGCGCGGGGAACTGCGCGAGCAACCGTCCACCAGGCCGCAGGCGGGCGACATGGTCCCCCGGAGGGTTCAGGGGAGGGGCGGGGTGGGGGGATCTGTCGGGACCCGCAGCGCCGCCAGTACCGGCAGATGGTCCGTCGCCGCGACGAGGTCCGCCCGCGACACCCCCGCCAGCCCTACGGGCACCCCGCACCCCAGCACCTCCACACCCGCCGTGGCGAAGAGCGCGTCGATGCGCTGATGGGGGTCGGCCGGGGTCGAGGTGTACTCACCGCCCCAGGGCCGTACCGCCCAGCAGTCCTGGAGCCCGTCCGCCAGGCGGCGGAACGCGCGGCCGTCGGGGCGGTCGTTCAGATCGCCGCCCGCGACCGCGTGCGGCACGTCCAGCGCCGCGAGGTGGTCGAGCAGCAGCCCCGCCTGGGTGTGCCGCTCCTCCGCCTGAAGGCTCAGATGACAGCTGAGGACCCCGAGCCGGGCGCCCCCGACCCGTACCACCGCGGAGGCGAAGCCGCGTCGGTGCAGGCCCGGAGTGAGCGGGAGCAGGACGTCCTGGGTGCGCTCCACCACCGCCCGCAGCGAGCACAGCAGCAGCGGGCCCGCGGCCGTGGCGCCGCCGCTGAGGACCACGAGGCCGCTCGCCGCCGCGAGTCGTGCGGCGGCCTTGCGCCAGCGGAAGAAGCGCGGCGCCTCCTGGACGAGGACCAGGTCCGGGTCGCAGGCGCTGATCACCCGGGCCAGTGCCGCGGTGTCGTCGCGCATCGAGCGGATGTTGTAGCTGAGGACACGGATCACGGCCGAGCCGTTCTCCGTACGGGACGCGGGAAGATCGGTGAGCGGCATGGGGCACAAGATAGAGCAGCGCCCGCCGCGTCCGTGACGGACGCGGCGGGCGCTCAACCACCGTACGGGGGCGGGGGCTCAGCCCTGGCGGGCCAGGTCCGCCGCGCCGACCAGACCGGCCTTGTTGCCGAGCTGGGCCGCGAGCACCTGGGCGTGCGGACGCCACTCGCCGCCGATCAGCCAGCGCCGGAACGACTTGCGGATCGGGTCGAGGACCAGCTCGCCCTCGTCCGAGACACCGCCGCCGACGATGAACGCCGAGGGGTCGAAGAGCGAGGCCAGGTCGGCCAGGCCCGCGCCCGCCCAGCGGGCCAGTTCACGGAAGGAGTCCACCGCGACGGGGTCGCCCTGCCGGGCGGCGGCGCTGATGTGCTTGCCCTCGATGCCCTCGATGGTGCCGTCGCCGAGGCCGAGGAGGATCTCGGCGTTCTCGGGGGTGGCGTTGGCGCGCTGGCGGGCGTACCGCACGAGCGCGCGCCCCGAGGCGTACTGCTCCCAGCAGCCCTGGCTGCCGCAGCCGCACAGGAGGCCGTCGGGCACCACCCGGACGTGCCCGAACTCGGCGGCCACGCCGAAGCGTCCACGGCGCAGCTTGTTGCCGATGATGATGCCGCCGCCCAGGCCCGTGCCGAGGGTGATACAGATGACGTCCTCGTGGCCCTGGCCGGCACCGAACCGGTACTCGCCCCAGGCAGCCGCGTTGGCGTCGTTCTCCACCACCACGGGGAGCCCGACCCGCTGCTCGACCTTGTCCTTCAGCGGCTCGTGGCGCCAGTCGATGTTGGGTGCGAAGAGGACGGTGGCGCGCTTGTCGTCGACGTATCCGGCGGCGCCGATGCCGACGGCGTCGATCTGGTGCCCCTTGCCGGCCCCTTCGACCGCGGCGCAGATCGCGTCCACGATGGCGTCAGCGGTCAGCGGCGTGGGCACGGTGTGCGTCTCCAGGATGTGGCCCTCCTCGTCGACCACTCCCGCCGCGATCTTGGTGCCGCCGATGTCGACGCCGATGGTGAGTCCCATTAAGTCCCTCAGTTTTCGGTCGAGCCCCGCTAAGGCCCACCGTACCCGAGGGCGGGCACCGGTCAGTCAGTCCAGGTCGATGTGCTCGGTCGGGCCCGCGCCCGCTCCGCCGTCGTCCTTCTTCGCCCCGCCGGACGCGCTGTCGGACGGGCCGCCCGCCGTCCAGCGGCGCTCGGCGCCCTCGACCGCCGAGCGGTAGGCGGCCAGCAGCTCGCCGCCGGCCGCGGCGAGGTGGTCGAAGACGTCCGGGTTGCGCTCGATGACCGGCTCGACCACCGCCCTGGCCTGGCCGATCAGCTGCTGCACGGCGCTCTGCGCGGCCATGCCGGGCAGCGAGGACCGCAGGGAGGAGACCTTGTCGGCGACGGCGTCGACCAGTCTGCGCAGCTCCTCGGCGGCCGAGCCGGGCTGCGTCCCGTAGGCGGCGCGGCGGCGCGCCTTCTCCTCGGCGAGGTCCTCGGCGCACGCGTCGGCCCAGGCATCCGCGTCGGGTGCGGGGCGCTCGGTGGCTTCGCTCATGGCGGACTCCAGCTGCTGAGGAAGGGTCTGTCCTCTCGACGTTACCCGAACGGGGGTACGGCGTTCAGGATGTCCGGGGCCACAGGTCGGGGTCCGGGGTGAACCGGATCCTCAGCACGCCGTCGGTGAGCCCGGCGCCGGAGACCGTGCAGCGCCGCAGCGCGGAGGGCAGGGGGGCGATCCTGCGGAACGGTCCGGCGGTGAGCAGGAGTTCGTCGCCGCGCCGCACCAGGTTGAGCCGGTCCCGGTCGGCGCCGGGCAGCGGCAGGTGCCACACCAGGACGCCGTCGTCGGCCAGCCGGTCCTCGATGTGCCAGGCCGGGGCGGGTGCGGGGGCGTGCCCGGCCCACGGCCCGCTCCCGCCGGCCAGTTCGTCCAGGTCTTCCGGGCCCTCGGGATCGCGGCCCAGGTGCGCGACCTCGTACAGCGGTACGCCCTCGAACTCCTCCGCCAGCTCCTTGAGCGCGCACTGCTGGCGGCCGGAGAGCGCGGCGAGGAAACGGTCCGTCGAGCCGGTGGGCAGCACCCGGTTGGCGATCACCGCGTCCGGGGTGATCTCGTGCAGCGCCAGACCGAGCCGGGCGGTGCGCAGGGCGGCGACACCGGCCGCGCCGGGCTCGGCGACCAGCCGTACGGTCGTCGCCGGGTCCCGGACCACGGCCTCGGCGGCGGCCAGCTCCGCGTCCCAGCGCGCGGCCGTCTCGTACAGCCACCGCGCGGGCATCGGGACCCCGGCGAGCTGGGCGAGGACCGGGCGCAGCGAGCGGGCGGCCTGGCGCTCGGGCGGCAGCAGCCGGCGCAGATAGCGCCGCAGCTGCCCGGGCAGGGCGAGGGCGGCGATGCTCTGGTGGACCGGCGGCATGTCGACGACGACCAGGTCGTGGCCGCCGGCCGCCGCCTCGCGCACCGCCCTGAGCAGGGCGAGCTGCTCGGCGCCGGGCAGCTCGGTCAGCTCCTCCTCGTCGAGGCGGCCCGCGCCCAGGAGCTCCAGGGCGGTGGTGGCGCGGTCCTGGAGGGCGAGCAGTTCGCCGCGGAAGTGGGCGGCGGAGTCGATGCGTACGACGTCGAGACCGGGCACGTCCTCGTCGCCGCGGAGCCGGGCCGCGAAGTCCTCGCGGTCCGCGGACAGGAGCAGGGTGCGCGCACCGCGCCGGGCCGCCGCGAGCGCGGTCGCGGCGGCGACGGTGGTGCGGCCCGCGCCGCCGGGACCGGTGACGAGGACCGTGCGCATCCTCAGGCCTTCTCGGTCCCGTCGGCGGTGCCGTCGGCGGTGCCGGCCGCGCCGCTCTCGACGCGCTTCTTCAGACCGGCGAGCGCGCGGTCGATGATGACCTTCTCGGCCTTGCGCTTGATCATGCCGAGCATGGGGATCTTGACGTCCACGGTCAGCTGGTAGGTGACCTCGGTGTGGCCGCCGGGAGCGTCGGCGAGGCTGTACGAGCCGTCGAGGGAGCGCAGCATCTGGGACTTCACCAGGCTCCAGCTCACCTTGCGGGAGCCGTCCCAGGTGTACTTGAGGGTGTGGTCGTCCTTGATGGCGCCCGCGTCCAGCACCAGACGGACCTGCTCGGCGCGGCCCTCGGCGTCCTTGGACAGCACCTCGGCCTCCTTCACCTCTCCGGTCCACTGCGGGTACCGGGCGAAGTCGGCGATCACCCCCATCACGTCGGCGGGTGCCGCCTCGATGGTGATAGACGAGCTGGTGTGTTCCGCCATCGTCGTGGCTCCTCCAGTGCGCGGGCCGGTGTGTGGGGGTCGGTAGACGTGCAGGCTATCGCGTGCCGCCGGGGCCTCTCGCCGGTGCCCGGCTCACCACCGGAGCGCGAAGGGCCGGGAAGTGGCGGCGAAGTGGCCGACGTTCACGCATTCGGTGCGGCCGATCCGGACCCGGCGGGCGAGCGGCTGGTGGACGTGGCCGAAGAGGGAGTACCGGGGCCCGGTCTTGCGGATGGCTTCGAGCAGGGCGCGCGAGCCGCGTTCGAAGCGGCGGGCGACCGTGTCGTAGACCAGCTCGGGGACGTCCGGCGGAATGTGCGAGCAGAGCACGTCGACCTCGCCGAGCGCCTCGACCTTGGCCGCGTACTCCTCGTCGGAGATCTCGTGGGGCGTGCGCATCGGGGTGCGCAGTCCGCCGCCCACGAAGCCGAAGACCCGGCCGCCGATCTCGACCCGCTCGCCGTCCAGGACCGTGATGCCCGGACCGGCGTACTGCGGCCAGAGGGTCGGTATGTCGACATTGCCGTAGGTGGCGTACGTCGGGGTGGGGAAGGCGGCGAACATCTCGGCGTACTGCCGGCGGACCGCCGCCTCGATGGCGGCCTCCCGGTCGAGTCCGGCCCACAGCGAGCGGCCCAGCTCACGGGCCTCCTCGAAGCGCCGGGCGGTGCGCAGGGCGACGATCCGGTGGGCGTTCTCGACGCCGAAGAGGTCGGGGAAGATCCCGCGCGAGTGATCGGCGTAGTCGAGGAAAAGGACGAGGTCACCCAGGCAGACAAGGGCGTCCGCGCCGTCGCCCGCCTTCGCCAGGCCCTCGGCGTTTCCGTGCACATCGCTGATCACATGTACTCGCATGCAGCCACCCTAGGCGGCCGGACCTGCGGTTACTTCCGAGTCGCGAAAGGAGTGGACTACTGTGCGCCAAGCGGCGCGAAATCCGTGTGACGCAGCGAACATCTGACCAGGACCCCCTATCGGGAACCCACTACCGGTGGGTAACGTCCGGGCAGTCCAGTCGTGCTCGGAGCAGACCCCCAACAAGTTGCTCCGGGCACCTGCCCGATCTTGGACCGCAGCCGGTGCGTCACACAGAGCCGTGGCACCGGCGCCCGATGAGGAGCAGCAGTCTTGCGCGAGTTCAGCCTTCCGGCCCTGTACGAGGTCCCCACGGACGGCAACCTGACGGATCTGATCCGCCGCAATGCCGCTCAGCATCCCGATGTCGCGGTCATGGGCCGCAAGGTCGCGGGACGCTGGACCGATGTCACCGCCACCCAGTTCCTCGCCGAGGTCCGCGGCGTGGCCAAGGGCCTCATCGCCGCCGGCGTCGAGCCCGGCGACCGGGTGGCCCTGCTGTCCCGTACCCGCTACGAGTGGGTGCTGCTCGACTTCGCCATCTGGAGCGCGGGCGCGGTCACCGTCCCCGTGTACGAGACGAGCTCGCCCGAGCAGATCCAGTGGATCCTGGGCGACTCCGGCGCGACGCTGTGCGTGGTGGAGACCGAGGCGCACCTGGCGTCCGTCACCGCCGTGCAGTCGGCGCTGCCCGCCCTCAAGGGCGTCTGGCAGCTGGAGGCGGACGCGGTGGCGCAGCTCACCGCGGGCGGCTCGGACATCTCGGACGAGCTGCTCGACCAGCGGATGTCCTCGGCGCACGCCGACGACCCGGCGACCATCGTCTACACCTCGGGCACCACCGGCCGCCCCAAGGGCTGTGTGCTGACCCACCGCGCCTTCTTCGCGGAGTGCGGCAACGTGGTCGAGCGCCTCAAGCCGCTCTTCCGCACCGGCGAGTGCTCGGTCCTGCTCTTCCTGCCCGCGGCCCATGTCTTCGGGCGGCTCGTCGAGGTGGCGTCGGTGATGGCGCCGATCAAGCTCGGCTGCGTACCGGACATCAAGAACCTCACCGACGAGCTGGCCTCGTTCCGGCCGACGCTGATCCTCGGTGTGCCGCGGGTCTTCGAGAAGGTCTACAACGCGGCGCGGGCCAAGGCGCAGGCGGACGGCAAGGGCGCGATCTTCGACAAGGCCGCCCACACCGCCATCGCCTACAGCCGCGCGCTCGGCACCCCGCAGGGCCCCTCGCTCGGCCTGAAGATCAAGCACAAGGTCTTCGACCGGCTGGTCTTCAGCAAGCTGCGCGCGGTGCTCGGCGGCAAGGGCGAGTACGCGATCTCCGGCGGCGCCCCGCTGGGCGAGCGGCTCGGCCACTTCTTCCGGGGCATCGGCTTCACGGTCCTGGAGGGCTACGGCCTCACCGAGTCCTGCGCCGCGACCGCGTTCAACCCGTGGGACCGCCAGAAGATCGGTACGGTCGGGCAGCCGCTGCCGGGCTCCGTGGTGCGCATCGCGGACGACGGCGAGGTGCTGCTGCACGGCGAGCACCTGTTCACGGGGTACTGGAACAACGAGGCGGCGAGCGCGGAGGCGCTGGCCGACGGCTGGTTCCACACCGGGGACATCGGCACGCTCGACGAGGACGGTTACCTCGCGATCACGGGCCGCAAGAAGGAGATCATCGTCACGGCGGGCGGCAAGAACGTCGCCCCGGCGGTGATCGAGGACCGCATCCGCGCGCACGCGCTGGTCGCGGAGTGCATGGTGGTCGGTGACGGGCGGCCGTTCGTGGGCGCGCTGGTCACGCTCGACGAGGAGTTCCTGGCCCACTGGGCGGCGGACCACGGCAAGCCGGCCGGTTCCTCGGCGGCCTCGCTGCGGCAGGACGCGGAGCTGCTGGCGGAGGTGCAGCGGGCGGTCGACGACGGCAACGCGGCGGTCTCCAAGGCGGAATCGGTGCGGAAATTCCGCATTCTCACCTCCCAGTTCACGGAGGAGGCGGGGCACATCACCCCGTCGCTGAAGCTCAAGCGCAATGTCGTGGCGAAGGACTTCGCCGACGAGATCGAGGCGATCTACGCGCACTGATCGGGCGGGGCCGATCAGGCCGACCGATCATCAGGCCGGGACGTCCTCCGCGAGGACGCGCTGGACGTTGCGCTCGGCGAGCGCCGTGATCGTGACGAACGGGTTGACGCCGATGGAGCCGGGGATGAGGGCTCCATCGGTGACGTACAGGCCCGGATACCCCTTCACCCGCCCGTAGCCGTCGGTCGCCCGCCCCAACGGGCAGCCGCCGAGCGGGTGGTAGCAGAAGCCGTCCGCGAACGGGGTGCCGTTGCCGAACAGGTCGTACCGGTACATCGTCGCGTTCCTGAGGTTGATCCGGTCGAAGAGCCTCTTCGTGGCGTCGACCGAGGGCTGGTTCTGCGCCCTGGTCCAGTTGAGCTTCACGGAGTCGGTCGCCGGGTCGTACGAGAAGGTGCCGCGCTGGGGGTTCCTGGTGATCGCCAGATAGAGGCTCACCCAGTGCTCGAAGCCCATGGGCAGCGGGGCGATCTCGGCGAAGACCGGGCCGGCGGCGTTGTCCCAGTCGTCGATGCCCAGGGCGGGCATGGTGGCCTCGTCGGCGCCCACCGTGTCCCACACGTGGTTGGCGCGGGCCGTCATGATGTTGCCGTTGGGGCCCCAGCCGGTGCCGACGGCCGGGTCGAGGGCGGGCAGTGTGCCCCTCTCGCGGGCGCGCACCAGCAGTTCGGTGGTGCCGAGGCTGCCGGCGCCGAGGAAGAGTCTGCCGCAGCCGATCTCCCGGGTCTCCACGACCTTTCCGGTCAGGTCGATGCGGTCGGCGGTGACGACGTACGTGCCGTCGGGCTCCCGGCGGATCGCGCGGGCGCGGTGCAGGGTGTCGATGGTGACCTTGCCGGTGCCCAGCGCGGCGGCGAGGTAGGTCTTGTCGACGGATCTCTTGCCGTGGTTGTTGCCGTAGATGACCTCGCCCGCGAGCGCGGAGCGGGTGGCGGTGCCGGCGGCTTCGCGCTGCATGTAGCCGAAGTCGTAGACGTTGGGCACGAAGACGGTCCTCAGCCCGGCGTTCTGGGCGGCCTTGCGGGAGGTACGGGCGAACCTGTACCACTCGGTGGACTCGAACCAGGCCGGGTCGACGGAGTTGACCCCGAGCATGGCGTTGGCGCGCGGGAAGTACGTGGCGTACATCTCGGCGGCGTCGACCTCCGGCAGGACCTGGGTGAAGTAGTCGCGGCGGGGGGTGACGGCCATGCCGCCGTTGACCAGCGAGCCGCCGCCGACGCCGCGTCCCACGTACACGGACATGTCGCCGTAGTTCACGCGGTCGAGGACGCCCGGGTAGGGGCTGATGGTCTTGTTGACGACATCCAGCCAGAGGAACGTGGCGAGAGGTGCCTCGGTGCGGGTGCGGAACCACATGGAGCGCTGGTCCGGGGCGGAGGTCGAGCAGAAGACCTTGCCGTCCTGGGCGGGGGTGTCCCAGAGCCGTCCCATCTCCAGGACGAGGGTCTGGACGCCGGCCTGGCCGAGCCTGAGCGCGGCGACGGCGGCGCCGTAGCCGGAGCCGATGACCAGGGCGGGGGTGTGGGTGACGGCCTGCGCCTGCGCGGCGCGGGCGGGGTCGAGGGTGATTCTGGGCAGGCCCAGCAGGGCGGCGGTCTGGAGGGCGCCGAGACCCAGGAGGTGACGGCGCGTCAGTTTTGGTGTCATGCGCGCAGCATGGGCGGAATTCGGGCTTCCGCCCAGTGGTCACGCTGTCTTAAATCTGAGTGACCGTCAGGGGTGGGAGTGTGCAGTGTGCGTGGGCCCGGGGTTCGTCTGCGGGCCGGTGGTGGGTTGCTCACCTTCCCGCAAGCGGGGAGGGGTCGTGCATCGCCTGCGGGTGGGTGGTGGGTTGCTCGCGCAGTTCCCCGCGCCCCTGGGCGGTTCGTCAGCTGCGGCCCGGCGGGTGGCCGGTCGCGCAGTTCCCCGCGCCGCTGGGCAGTTCGTCGCCTGCGGGCCAGTGGGTGGCCGGTCGCGCAGGGCAGTTCGTCACCTGCGGCCCGGTGGGTGGCCGGTCGCGCAGTTCCCCGCGCCCCTGGGGGTTGGCCGCAGCCGGGGAGTCCAGCTCAGCCACAGGCTTTTAGGGGCGCGGGGAACTGCGCGAGCAACCCACCACCCACCCGCAGACAAAGCCCGGGCCAGAAAGGGGCGCGGGGAACTGCGCGAGCGAGCCACCACCCACCCGCAGACAAAGCCCGGGCCTCACAGCAACCGCTTCAACCTCTCCGCCAGCAAGTCCCACCGCCACTTCTCCTCCACCCACGCCCGCCCCCGCTCCCCCATCCGCCGACGCAGGTCAGGGTCCTGGAGGAGGGTGACGATGCGGGAAGCCGACTCCTGCGCCGAGCCCCCACGCACCACGAACCCCGTCTCCCCCTCCAGCACCGCGTCCGGCGCGCCCCCCGAGTCGCCCGCCACCACCGGCAGGCCCGTCGCCGAGGCCTCCAGGTAGACGATGCCCAGGCCCTCCACGTCGAGGCCGCCCCGGCGGGTGCGGCAGGGCATGGCGAAGACGTCTCCGGCGCCGTAGTGCGCGGGCAGCTCGGCCCACGGCACCGCGCCGGTGAAGCGGACCGAGGAGGCGACCCCGGTCTTCTCGGCCAGGGCGCGGAGCTCCTTGCCGTACGGCCCGCCGCCCACGATCAGCAGCACCGCGTCCGGCACGCGCGCGAGGATCGACGGCATGGCGAGGATCAGGGTGTCCTGGCCCTTGCGGGGGACGAGGCGGGAGACGCAGACCACGACGGGCCGGTCGGTGAGTCCGAGGCGGGCCCGGACCTCGTCGCCGCCCGAGCCGGGGTGGAAGGTCTTCTCGTCGACCCCCGGCGGCAGTTGCACCATCCGGTCGGCCGCCCCCGCGCTGAGCGCGGCGGCTATCCGGGAGCGGGTGTACTCGCCCAGGTACGTGATCGTGTCCGTGCCCTCACCGATGCGCCGCAGCAGTTGCCGCGAGCCCGGCAGCTGGGCCCAGCCCGCCTCGTGGCCGTGCGTGGTGGCGACCAGGCGTTCCGCGCCCGCCCGGCGCAGCGCGGGCGCCATCAGGCCGAGCGGCGCCGCGGCCCCGAACCACACCGAGGAGCAGTCGTGCTCCTTCAGCAGGGCGACCGCGCGCCGGGTCACCCGGGGGGTGGGCAGCAGCATGGTGGTGCGGTCGCGCACCACGGTGAAGGGCTGCTCGGCGTCGAAGGCGGCGGTCGCCTCGACGCCCTCGCGGCCCCGCTTCCAGGTGGAGGCGTAGACGACGAGCTGCTCCGGGTCCAGGCGCAGCGCCATGTTGTGCAGGAACGCCTGGATCCCGCCGGGGCGCGGCGGGAAGTCATTGGTCACGATCAACGTCTTGTGCATCGCCGCCGACAGTACCGAACGGCCCCGCCTCGTCGCTCGCGCCCGGCCCCGCCCGGCATCATGAGGCGGCGGGCGAAAGGCCCGATCCACGCGATACAGGGACGGGGTGTGCATGTCGGAAGGAAGCGGCACAGGGCGCGCGAGGAGCGTGCCGGGACTCCTCGCGATGTTCGCCGTCACCCGGTGCCTGCTGCTGCTCTGCGTCCTGCGGGTGCTGGTCGTCCCGGGCCCGGACGTCACCAGCGATGTGTCGGTCATCTACCAGGGCTGGTACGAGGTGCTGAGGACCGGCACGTATCCGCTGGACGACGTCACCTGGCAGTACCCGCCGGCCGCGGCGCTGGCGATCCTCTCCCCCGCGGCCCTGCCCTTCCTCGACTACGCCGCCGCCTTCTTCGTCCTCGTGCTCCTCGCCGACGCGCTGGTCCTCGGACTGCTGCTGTACGCGGCCGGGCGCCCCGGCGGGTCCCGCGCGGGCGCCTGGCTCTGGGTGTGGGGCGTACCGCTGCTGGGGCCCACCGCGTACGCGCGCTACGACCTGATGGTGACGGCGGTCGCGGTGGGCGCGCTGCTGGCGGGGGCGCGCCGCCCCCGGGTGCTGGGGGCGCTCGCCGCGTTCGGCGCGCTGCTGAAGGTGTGGCCCGTGCTGCTGCTGGCCCGGGCGCCGCGCCGGGCCTGGGCGACGGCGGCCGTCACCGCGGGCGTCTTTCTGCTGGTGTGCCACGCGGTCGCGCCGGGTGCCTTCGCGTTCCTCACCTTCCAGCGCGACCGGGGCACCGAGGTGGAGTCGCTCGGCGCCCTCGTCTTCCATGTGGCCCGCCATCTGGGCTGGCGGGGCCGGGCGCAGCTCAACTACGGGTCGGTGGAGTTCCTCGGCCCGTACGTACCGCTGGTCTCCACCCTGGCGATGGGGCTCACCGCGCTGGCGTTCGGCTGGCTGCTGCTGTGGCGGCTGCGGGCGCGCCGCCCCGGCCCCGGCACCCTCGCGGACGCCGCCTTCACGGCCGTGCTGCTCTTCACCACCACCAGCCGGGTGATCAGCCCGCAGTACCTGATCTGGCTGGTGGGCCTCGCGGCGGTGTGCCTGGTCCGGCGCCGCTCCCCGATGGCGCCCCCCGCGTATCTGGTACTGGCGGCGGCGGGCGTGACCCTGCTGGAGTTCCCCATCTGGTTCTCGCACGTGGTGGCGAGCGACTGGCTCGGGGTGCTGCTCCTGTTCGTCCGCAACGGGCTCCTGGTGGTGGCTTCGGTGAGCGCGTGCCGCCGCCTGTGGCGCGCCACGGTGCCCCGCCCCCCGCTGCCCGTTCAGCAGGTCCGCACGAGGCTCTTCTCGGTCCTGGTGCGCTGAGCGGCCGTACGCAGCCGCCGGTGCATCCGGGCGACGGCCGCGCACTGGAGCCCCATGGACGCCGCCATGGCCAGGCAGATCCCCGGCAGACCGGCGCCGGAGAGGCCGACCGCGAGCGGCAGTTGGAGGGCGACGCCGCACGCGGTGATCCCGGCGAGCGCCGGACTGCCCCCGCTGCCCTCGAAGACGCCACCGAGGGCGATGACGACGGAGAGCAGCACCAAGTAGGGGCCCAGGCAGCGCAGATAGAGCGCCCCGGCCGCCGCCACCTCCCCGCTCGCACCGAAGACCGCCATGATCCAGGGCGCCGCCGCGAGCAGGATCAGCGCGGCCGTGAGCCCCAGCGCGCCGGAGAGGAGCGCGGCCTGCCGCCCGACCGCGGCCCGTTCGTCGCGCCCCGCGCCGAGCAGCGCGGCGGTGTGGAGGGAGGCGGCCTGGCGTACCGCGTAGAAGGCCATGGTGGCGGTGTACATCGCCTTGGTCGCGATGCCGTACGCGGCGGCCTCCCCGACGCCGATCCGGGCGACCACGGCGACCAGCGCGAGCGCCCCGGCCATCCGGACGACGAAGTCGAGCGACATGGGCAGCCCGGTGGTGAAGGCGCGGCGCAGACCGGCTGCCCATGGCTCGCCCGGCGCGGCCCGGCGGGCGGCGCGCAGACAGGGGTGGCGCCGCAGCGCGAGCAGGCCCACGGCGAGCGCGGCGGTCCGGCCGGTGAGGGTGGCGAGGGCCGCGCCCCGCACGCCCAGACCGCAGCCGAGGATCAGCAGCGGGTCGAGGACGAGGATCAGCGCGTTGGCGAGGAAGGCGAGCCGCATCGGGGTGCGGGTGTCGCCCGCGCCCTTGAGGATGCCGTCGACGACGTTGGTGGCGAAGAAGACCGCCGTCCCGGGCAGGGCGATGGCGAAGTAGCCGGACGTCAGGGCCAGTACGCCGTCGTCCGCGCCGCCCAGCACCAGGGCGGCCAGCGCATCGCGGCCGAGGTAGCCGCCGACGGCGACCACGGGGGTGATCAGGGCCCACAGCGCCCAGCCGCCGCGGACGGCGGCCCGTGTCCCGCCCGGGTCGTCGGCGCCCCTGGCCCGGGCCACCAGCACGGCGGTGCCGGTACCGGCCATGAGGATCAGGCCGAGCAGCAGGTTCTCCACATTGGTGGCGACGGCGACCGCGGCTACGGCGCCCGGGCCGAGCCGGGCCACCCAGACCGTGTTGATCACCCCGGCCGCGACCCCGGCCAGGAGCTCGAAGTAGACCGGGTACGCGAGCGAGACCAGCCGACGACGGTGCGACACGGAAACATCCCCCCTCTTTTCGCTGTACCTCGATTCGAGGTACAGCGAAAAGAGATACCATGGCGCACGGCGGAAGGAGAAGCGGGTGCTGGAGCTGACGATCCTGGGGTTCCTCGACGAGGAACCCCTGCACGGCTATGAGCTCAAGGAGCGCATCCAGGGTCTGAGCGGCCACGTCCGGCCGGTGAGCGACGGGGCCCTCTACCCGGCGATCACACGCCTGGTGAAGGCGGGGAAGCTGGAGCAGCGGACCGGACCCGGCAGCGGCGCGGCCCCCCGCCGGATCCTCTCCCTCACCGAGGCGGGCCGCGCCGGACTGCTGGAGCGGCTTCGCCACCCCAAGGACGTCGACATCACCGACGGACAGCGGTTCTTCACCCTGCTCGCCTTCCTCGGGCGGCTGCCCGACCGGGCCGAGCAGGCCGCCGTGCTCCGCCGCCGCCAGGAGTTCCTGAACACCCCCGCGAGCTTCTTCTACCGCGACGGCGAGCCGGTACGGGCCGAGGAGAGCCCCGACCTCTTCCGTCAGGGGATGCTCAGGATCGCCCGCGCCACCGGCACGGCCGAGAAGAAGTGGCTGGCCGAGGCGATCGAGGCGCTGGAGGGCTGAGCGGCGCCGGGCGGGTCAGCCCAGCCGGTCGCGGACGTAGCCGCGCCACAGGGACGTGAACTCGCGCGGCGTGGTGCCCAGTTGGTCGTTGAGCGCCTTCTCCACCGCGCCCTCGCGGTGCTTCTGGCCGCCCACCTGCGCGTAGAGAGCGGCGAGCTTCGCCTCGCCCCAGCGCTCGGCGATCATGCGGCACGCCAGCCAGCCGCCCTCGTAGGCGCGCGCCAGCCGGTCCGCGCCGCCCTCGAAGCCGAAGTCGGAGTCGGCGGGCAGGTCGCCGGGCGGTCCGTCGCGCCGCACCGCCTCCTGGAGCTCCGGCGCGGCCTCGGCGGGGGTGCGCCCGGTACCGCGGTAGCCGACCCAGTCCGCGTACCCCTCCGAGAGCCACATCGGGGTGGCGGAGGAGGTGCGGGCGCGGGTGGCGACATGGGTGGTCTCGTGGGTGAGGACGACCCGTCGGCCGAGGTCGCCCAGCACGCCGTACGCCTCGGGGTTGACGATCACCCGGTCCGCGGGCGCCGCCCCGCCCGCGCCCGCCTCACCCGTGGTGACCGCGGCTATGCCCCGGTACGAGGCCGGGGGCGCGGCGAGCAGCGCGGCCATCGCGTCGAGCGAAGCGGGCACCAGGACCACCACCCGGCCCGCCCAGCGGCCGGGCCAGGCGGCCGTCACGGCCGGTACGGCCCGGTCGGCGGTGTCGGCGATCCGCCGGAGCGTCGGCCGGTCCTGGCCGACGCCGAGGACCAGGCTGTGTACGCCGCGCACCACCGACACCGGCCCCTGGCGCCAGAGCGGTTCGGCCGCGCCCTCGCCCGCCCGGTCGCCCGTCACGTACCAGTGCCCGGACCGCTCGTCCAGGTCCATGACCCTGGCCGAGGTCACCGGCGCGCTGTCGTACCCGGCGAGCCGGTAGCGCAGCTCCACCCGGGCGGTGGCCCGGCCGCCCGTGCGGCTGACGTCGGTGACCCGGTACGCCCAGGCGCTCAGCGGCACCTGGCGCAGATTGGCGAACTCGGCGCGCTGGGCGTCCCGCAGACCCGGCGCCCCCGGATCCAGGGCGGCCAGATAGCCGCGCTCGTCGTGCCCGAGGACGGCCGCCGCCCGGCCGTCCAGGGTGCGCTGCACCTGCCCGGTGACGGGGTCGGGGCGCGGGGCCGGGGCCGAGCAGGCGCCCAGGAACAGCAGCGCGGCGAGACCGTATCCCGCCGTGCGCCGTCGCCCTGTGCCGCTCAGCCAGCCGTACGCCATCCTCCCGATCGTACGGTCACACCCGGGTGATCGAGGAGATGGGCATCATGCCCACCGGGTCGTAGCGCACCGGCGCGCCCGGGTAGGGGGCGTGGATGACCTGGCCGTTGCCCACGTACATCGCGATATGGCTGGCGTCGGAGCGGTAGGCGACCAGGTCCCCGGGCTGCGCCTCGGAGAGGGAGACCCGGCGCCCGGCGTACCGCTGCGCCTGCGAGGTGCGCGGCAGCCCGACGCCCGCGTGCGCGTAGGACCACTGCATCAGGCCCGAGCAGTCGAAGCCGGAGGGACCGTTGGCGCCCCACACATAGGGGCGGCCCACCGCCTGGCGGGCCGCCGCGACGGCCGCCGCCGCCCGCCCGGAGGCGGGCACCGCCCCGCTCAGGTCGGGCAGCGCGCCGCGCCCCGAGCGCGAGACCCGGTCGAACGCGGCCCGCTCGGCGGTCGGCAGCGCGAACAGCACCCGGCGGGCCTCGGCGAGCTTGGACTCGACGGTCCGCTTGTGCCGGGCGACCTCCACACGGCTGCGCTCCAGCTCGGCGAGCTTGCGGGTGGCCTCGGTGCGCTGCTGGCCGATCCGCCGCTGCTCCTGCTGGAGTTCGCGCAGCTCGGCGCTCTGGCGCTCACCGATCCGGACGAGGGCCGCGGCCTTGTCGAGATACGAGTCGGGGTCCTCGGAGAGCAGCAGCGCGATCGAGGGGTCGATGCCGCCCGAGCGGTACTGGGCGCCGGCGATCGCGCCGAGCGCGCCCCGCATCCGGTTGATGCGCTCCTGGCCGCGCGCGACGCTGTCCTGCGCGTTCCTGACCTGCTCGCGCAGGAGGTCGGCGCGCTCGTCCGCCTTGTTGTACTGCTCGGTGGCCTCCTCCGCCTGGGCGAAGAGCCGGTCGACGCGCTCCTTGCCGGTGCCGGCCGGCTCGGCGCCGGCGGGGGCCGCGAAGGCCGCCGCCGCGGTGGCCGCCGCGGCGGACAGGACGGTGACCCGGGTGCTCTGGGAGAGCCCGGACTGCGTGGGACGGCGATGGGACGCCACGGGAAGCCGCACTCCTTCCGCTGGTGCGGGCCCCTGCCGCCCCGGTGGGCGACGAGTTGGACGATCACGGGGGAACCGCACGCCGGACAGTAGTCGGACGACCACACGGGGTCCAAAGACCCGGACGTGTACGCAAAGTGACGCCCCGCCGGAGATCACAGGTCACCGGCGGGGCGTGGCGTCAGCGCGAGTTGCCGGAATTCGCCCGTTCGGAGGGCGGTGGCAACCGAGTTGTTATACGCGGGCCGCGGGGGCCCGGGCGTCAGGCGATGCGGACGCCGAACTGGAACGGCATGTTGTCCATCGCCTCGTAGCGGACGACGGCTCCCGGCTTCGGGGCGTGCAGCACCTGGCCGTTGCCCGCGTACAGGCCGACGTGGTGCAGGTCGCCGTAGAAGAGCACCAGGTCGCCGGGCTTGAGCTGGCTGCGGCCGATCTGGGTGCCCGCGCCGGCCTGGGCCTGCGAGGTGCGCGGGATGGAGATGCCCGCCTGGCGGTAGGCCCAGGAGGTGAGTCCGGAGCAGTCGAACGAGGCGGTGCCGGTGGCGCCGTACACGTACGGCTTGCCTATCTGCGTCTGGGCGGCGGCGAGGGCCGCGGCGCCGCGGCCGGAGGCGGGGGCCTCGTGGCCGAGGTCGACGCGCTCGTTGGCGCGGTTGGCGCGTGCGTCGTCGGAGGCGAGCGACGCCTTCTCGGCGGCGGTCAGCGAGTTGAGGAGCTTCTGCGCGGCGGCCAGCTTGGACTGGGTCTCGGCCTTCTTGCTGCCGAGCTCCTTGCGGGTGTCCGCGAGGTCCTTCAGCTTGTCCTGGGCCTCCTTGCGCTGCTGCGCCAGGCTGCGCTGCTTCTCCTGGATCTTCTGGAGCGCCTCGGTCTGCTTGGCGCTCAACTGGTCCAGCGAGGACGCCTTGTCCAGGAAGTCGTCCGGGTTGGCGGAGAGGAAGAGCTGGACCGAGGGGTCGATGCCGCCCGAGCGGTACTGCGCCGAGGCCATCGAACCGAGGCCGTCACGGAGCTTGTTGAGCTCGTCCTGGCCGCGGGCCACCTTGTCCTGGAGCGCGCCGACCTGCTTCTCCAGCTGGTCCTGCTTCTCCTTGGCGCCGTTGTACTTCTCGGTGGCCTGCTCGGCCTCGTCGTAGAGCTTGTCGACCTTGGACTTCACTTCGCTCTTCGACGGCTTCGGGTCCGCGTGCGCGGCCTGGGACGTGAGAGCGACGGCTGCGGCGGCGGTTGCGGTGAGCACGGTCACGCGGGTGCGGCTCGCAGGCTTGGGTCGACGGTGGGACGCCACGAAGGCGAGCTCCTTCTTCCTCAGCGCCGAACAGCGAAGGACTCGGCGGTACCTCCACGGCCACCCGGACGAGTGATCAACCGCGTGAAGGTTCGAGCCGACCCTAGTGACCTCCCTGTGATCAGTTCAAATCCTGATGGGAAAAAACTCGGTCGAAAGGAGGATTCTTTACAGTCATCCCACCCGTAGTAGTGGGCACTTGACAGAGCGCTGGGAACTGATCACCCGAATTCGGGCATTGAACGCAGGAGTTGCTAGACGCGCGAAAGCCGCTTCAGGAGCATGACGGACGCAACCGGACGCGCTCCGGCCTTGGCCACTCCGTCGGCCACCTCACGGTCGGTCGAGACGACCACCACCGGCCGCCCGGACGGCTCCGCCCGGACCAGCTGGCGGATCAGCTCGTCGGCGGTCACCCCGGCCTTGGAGAAGAGCACCCGTACCCCGCGGGGAGGCGCCAGCAGCACCGGCGCGGCCAGCTCGGCGCCGTCGAAGACGCAGGTCACCTCGGCGCCGGTCTGCGCAGCGAGCACGGAGAGACCGCCGAGCAGCCGCAGCCGCTGCTTCTCCAGCGGCATCGTCGGATAGCCGGTCTTGGTGACGTTGTAGCCGTCCACCACCAGATGCACCTGGGGCAGCGCGAGCAGTTGGTCCAGAAGCGCCGGATCGGTCTCGGAGAGCGCGCGGGCAGCGATGTCCTTCGGGGTCATCTGCCCCGGTTCGACCGCTTCCACGGTATCGGCGGGCCGCACCGAGGCCGGGGGCAGGGCGAGTTCGCGCCGCAGCCCGGAGGCGGCGTCCAGGACCGTGTCGAGCAGCAGCCGCAGCCGCATGTCCTCGATCGAGCGGCCCTCGCGCACCGCGCGGCGGCTCGCCTCGGCGGACGCCTCGGCCTCGGTGAGCCGGGTCCTGATCCGCCGCGACTCGCTCTCGGCGGCGGCCACCCGGGCCGCCGCCTCCGCTCTGATGCCGTCGATCTCCCCGGTGACCTTGCGCAGGGCGGCCTCGCCGCGCTTGACGTCGCTGAGCGCGCTGCGCAGCTTGCGCTGGAGCGCCTCGGCCTCCTTGCGGGCCGCGGCCAGGTCGGCGCGGAGCTCCTCCTGCTCGGTGCGCAGCCGCTCGTGCGCCTCGGCGAGCTCGCCGCGCAGCCGCTCCAGCTCGCGCCGGCCCTCCTCGTCGGCGCGCTCGGCGTCCGCCCGCTGGGCCTCCTCGCCGGCCGCCGCGACCAGCTTCACCCAGCCGGTGGGGCGCAGGACGTACGCGGCGGCGGCGACGTCCACGGGGTCGGCCGCCGCGGGCGGCGCGCCGGACTCCAGCGCGCCCGCCAGCTCCGGCTGCCCCTCCTTGAACCGCTCCCCGATCCGCTGCCGGAAGACCGGGTCGGACTCCAGGGCCGCGGCCATGGCGTTGCCGGCGAACTTGGCACGACGAGTCGGGGTGAAACGGGCGTACTGCCGCAACTGCGACGGCAGTTCGGCGACGGTCAGCCCGCCGAAGGCGTCCGAGACCAGCGCGACGACCCTGCGCCGCACCCCTTCGGGAAGCGGTCGGTCGAGCACCTCGGCGGGGCCGTCACCGGCCGCACCGGCCGGTTCGGCACCGCTTGCATGCTCCACGATCCGTCACCTCAACTGTCGTCCGTCACTCACCGGGGCGGCTCACTCGGAGCCGGCGCCCGGCCTGTCCACCAGTTCGATCTGGTCCACCGCGTTGCACCAGCGGCAGCGCACCGACTCGATGGTCTCACTGACCACCTCGCGTTCCTCGACCTTCGGCTCTCCGGCGAGGTCCAGATGGACGTACTCGACGACCTTGGACGAACGGGTGACGTCGAAGCGGGTCAGATTGCCGCAGAGGGTGCAGCGCCACCGCGTGGTGGCGGTGGGCTGGGGAACGCTCGTCATGGGGTGCTGTCCTCTTTCCACGGATTTTCCACGGATTTCCACGGTTTCGTGTCGAAGATGTGGTCGGGGATCTCGCGGTGCGCCGTCGAACTGCGGATGTACTGCCCGTAACCCTACGGCCTACCGGGTATCCCCCGGCACGGCGAGGCGGTCTGTACCGTTCGGTCCCGGTACGCCATGCTCTGTTCATGATCAAGCCGAGCGCCGTACGGGCGGCGGTGGTGCGGGGCCCCGTGGTCACCTACGCCGTGCTGGCGACCTGCTGCCTGGTCTTCCTCGTCAGCCCCGTCTCGGGCCTCAACCCCTCCTACGGGACCGGTGACGCGCTGCTCGCCGCCCAGAGCACGTATTTCGCCCGGTGGGGTGTCGTCCCGAACGAACTCACGGCCGGTGACCCCGGCGCGCTCCTCACCCCCCTCACCGCGCTCTTCGTGCACGGCAACTGGCTGCACCTGCTGGGGAACATGCTCTTCCTCCACGTCTTCGGTGCGATGGCCGAGGAGCGCATGGGCAGGACCGGCTTCGCGCTCTTCTACCTCGGCGCGGGCTACCTCGCCCTGCTGGCCTACGCGGTGGTGCACGCGGCCTCCGACCAGACGCTGGTGGGCGCGTCCGGGGCGATCTCCGCCGTCCTGGGCGCCTTCCTCTGTCTCTTTCCCCGGGCCAGGGTCACCAGCCTCTTCCCGTTCCTCTTCTTCCTGCCGCTGCGCTTCCCGGCGGCGCCGGTGCTGGTGTTCTGGTTCGTGCTCCAGTGGCTGGCCGTACGGGCCGCTCCGGCCGGGCCCGGAGTGGCCTACCTGGCCCATCTCGTCGGCTTCGGCCTGGGCTTTCTCTACGCCTGGGTCCGGTTCCGCCGGACGGCTAGAGTGAAACGACCGAAACGGCCGAAGCCTTCCGTGCCGGCCGCCACCGAGGGAGAGAACCAGCCGTGATCACCGCGATCGTGCTCATCAAGACCAGCGTGGACCGGATCCCCGAGATCGCGGAGTCGATCGCGTCGCTGGAGAACGTCAGCGAGGTGTACTCGGTGACCGGCACCTACGACTTGATCGCCCTGGTCCGGGTGGCCCGCCACGACGACCTCGCGGACATCATCCCCGGCCGGATCAGCAAGATCCCGGGCGTGGAGGTGACGGACACGCATGTGGCGTTCCGGACGTACTCCCAGCACGACCTGGAGGCGGCGTTCGCGATCGGCCTCGACGCGTAGCCCTCGGGCGGGCGGCGACCCGAATTTCGCCTCAGCCGTGGCCCGGGGTTCGTGTGCGGCCCGGTGGGTGGCTGAGCGCGCAGTTCCCCGCGCCCCTGGGCAGTTGGGGGCGCGGGGAACTGCGCGAGCGACCCTCCGCGGTCCGCAGGCGAAAGAGGGGGCCGGGGCGTAGCCCCGGGGACGTCACTTTGCCGGGACGCAGCGGCCCCCCTCCACCTGGTACGACCACTTCGCCCCCTCCCCCACCAACTCCCGCACCGCCCTCACGAACCGCTCCACATGCTCATCCGGCGTCCCCGCCCCGAAGCTGACCCGGATCGCGTTCAGGGACCGCTCCCCCGGCTCGCCCTCGGGCGCCCCGCACTCCCCCTGCTCCTGCGGCTCCCCGCCGAGCAGCGTCCGTACCAGCGGGTGCGCGCAGAACAGGCCGTCCCGCACCCCGATCCCGTACTCCGCCGACAGCGCCGCCGCGAAGTGCGAGCTGTTCCAGCCGTCCACGACGAACGAGATCACCCCGACCCTCGGCGCGTCGTGGCCGAAGAGGGACAGCACCCGTACCTCCGGCACCGCCGCCAGCCCCTCCCGCACCTTCGCGATCAGGTGCCGCTCCCGCTCCACCAGAGCGTCGAAGCCCGCCTCCGTCAGCGCCTTGCAGGCGGACGCGATGGCGTACACGCCGATCACGTTCGGGGAGCCGGCCTCGTGGCGGGCGGCCGTGGTGTGCCACTCGACGTCCACCCCGCCGTCCGCGCGCCGCGCGACCGTACGGGAGGCGCCGCCGCCCGCGAGGTACGGCTCGGCCTCCTGGAACCAGTCCGCGCGCCCGGCGAGCACCCCCGAGCCGAACGGCGCGTACAGCTTGTGCCCGGAGAAGGCGATCCAGTCGACGTCCGACTCCCGTACGGAGACGGGGTGGTGGGGCGCCAGCTGCGCCGCGTCGAGCACGATCCGCGCCCCGTGCGCGTGCGCCGCCGCCGTCAGCTCCTTCACCGGCCACAGCTCACCCGTGACGTTGGAGGCACCGGTGACGCAGACCAGCGCCGGACCGTAGGGGTCGCGGTCGGCGAGCGCCCGCTCCAGGATCGCCACCGCCTGCCGCGGCGTGCGCGGCGCGTCGAGGTACGTGACCCGCGCGTCCCGCCACGGCAGCAGCGACGCGTGGTGCTCGGTCTCGAAGACGAAGACCTGGCAGTCGGCCGGGAGCACCCGGGCCAGCAGGTTCAGCGAGTCCGTCGTCGAACGGGTGAAGACCACCTGGTCGCCGGGGCGGCAGTCGAGGAACTCGGCCACCGTCGCCCGGCTGTTCTCGAACAGGTCGGTGGAGAGCTGCGAGAGGTAGCCCGCGCCCCGGTGCACGCTGCCGTAGTAGGGGGCGTACGCGGCCACGTCGTCCCACACCCGCTGGAGGGCGGGGGCGCTCGCCGCGTAGTCGAGGGCCGCGTACGTCACCTCGCCGCCGGTGACGAGCGGAACGGTGACGTCCCGGCCGAGCACCGGCAGCGGCGCCGCGCAGCAGGGCCGCTCGGACGGGGACGAGAGCGAGGGGGAGGTGACGGCGGACGTGGCGGTGGGCGTGGACGCGTATGCGGACATGGCGGTATCTCCCGGCAGGTCGAGGCGAATCGGCTGTGGAGCCCCCGGGGCGCGGCGGACCGACCGGCGGCGCCGGACGCACGGGGGGTGACCTCGACGTACGCGAAGAAGGCGTACGGAGGTGTACAGAAGAAGGGGCCGAAGGCCCTATCGCATTCGCTTGCTCACGAGACTGCTCCCTTGAGGACCAGGACCCCAGGGGCGCGCCACCCGGAGAACGGGTGCGCAGGGGTCCGCGCTTGCCGCCGACCTCGCTGCCTGCGGCCTGGTCTTCACCCGGGGCACCCCGCCACGGACGGAGGGTTGCCGGACAGCGGGCCGGGGCCGTAGTCGCTGTCACTCATGACCTTGGAAAGCATCCTGCCATACGTCGGCGTACGCGCAAGGCGCGGTCCGGCATCCGGACCGCGCCCCGCGTCACGCACCCGGGCGGCGGCTACGCGTTGCTGGCCGCCACCCACCGCTCCAGGGCCCGTCTCGCCGCCCCGGAGTCCACCGACTCGGCCGCTCTGGCGATCCCCTCCCGGATCTGCTCCACGAGGGTGCCCGGGCCCGGGTCCAGCGCGACCAGCGCCGCCGCCGAGTTGAGCAGCACCGCGTCCCGTACGGGCCCGGTCTCCCCGGCCAGCAGCCGGCGGGCCGCGTCCGCGTTGTACGAGGCGTCCGCTCCGCGCAGCGCCTCCACCGGCACCAGGCCGATGCCCACGTCCCTGGGGTCGAACGCCTCCTCGCGCACTGCCCCGTCCCGTACCACCCAGACCCGGGAGGTCGCGGTGGTCGTCAGCTCGTCCATGCCGTCGTCGCCGCGGAACACCAGCGCCGAGGAGCCGCGCTCGGCGAGCACCCCGGCCACGATCGGCGCCATCCGGGCGTCCGCGACCCCGGTGGCCTGGGCCATGACCCGGGCGGGGTTGGTGAGCGGGCCGAGGAAGTTGAAGGTGGTGCGGATGCCGAGTTCGCGCCGGGCCGCGGCGACGTACCGCAGGGCGGGGTGGAACTTGACCGCGAAGCAGAAGGTGACGCCCGCCTCCTCGGCGACCTGGACCACCTGCCGGGGGGTGAGGTCGAGGTTGACGCCGAGCTTCTCCAGGACGTCGGAGGCGCCGCTGGCGGAGGACGCGGCCCGGTTGCCGTGTTTGACGACCTTGGCGCCGGTGCCCGCCACCACGATGGCGGACATGGTGGAGATGTTGACGGTCTTGGCGCCGTCGCCGCCGGTGCCGACGATGTCGACGGTCCGGCCGGGCACCTCGATCAGATTGGCGTGCTCGTACATCGCGCGGACCATGCCGGTGATCTCGGCGACCGTCTCGCCCTTGGCCCGCAGGGCCACCGCGAACCCGGCGATCTGCGCGTCGGTAGCCTCGCCGCGCATGATCGAGTCCATCGCCCAGGCCGTCGCCTCGGCGCTCTGGTCGGTGCCGCTGAGCAGTGCGTCCAGTACGCCCGGCCAGGAGTAGGCCGCCACGCTGTCGCCGCCTGCCGGGGTCACAACGTTCATGGTCCGCTCCTGGGTCCACCGACGGATAGGGGAATCGTGGACCACCCTATCCAGCCCCGGGGACGGCGGAGGGCCCCGTCCATCGCGTGGACGGGGCCCCGTGCTGTGTGGCGTACAGCGTGCGCTGGGAGGGGATCAGTGGTGGCCGTGGCCGCTGGTGATCTCCTCGTACTCCTCGGCGGTGGGCTTGGCGATCTGGCTCTGCTCGCCGAAGTAGCCCTTGTGGAGCTTCACGCGCAGCTTCTCCATGCGGGAGACCTTGCGCTTGACACCGTTCTCGTCGACGGCCGCCGGCAGCTCGGCCGGGCGGGTCTGCTCGTGCGCGGTGAGCTTGTACAGCTGGCCCGCGTCGAGCGGCTCGTGGACCTCGACGAACTCACCGTGCGGCAGCCGCTTGATGATGCCGGTCTCGCGACCGTGCAGCACCTTCTCGGCGTCCCGGCGCTGGAGGCCCAGGCAGATCCGCTTGGTGACGATGAACGCGACGACCGGGCCGACGAAGAACGCGATCCGGACGAACCAGGTGATGGCGTTGAGCGACAGGTTGAAGTTGGTCGCCCACAGGTCGTTGCCACCACCGACCAGCATCACCATGTACGCGGTCACCCACGCCACACCGATACCGGTGCGGACGGGAGCGTTGCGCGGACGGTCGGCGATGTGGTGCTCGCGGGTGTCCTTGGTGATCCAGGCCTCAATGAACGGGTAGGCCGCGATCGCGAAGAGCACCAGCGGGAAGATCACCAGCGGGATGAACACACCCAGGACCAGCGTGTGGCCCCACAGGTTGATCTCCCAGCCCGGCATCACACGGATGAGGCCTTCGGCGAAGCCCATGTACCAGTCGGGCTGGGCGCCGGTCGACACCTGGTCCGGGCGGTACGGGCCGATCTCCCAGATCGGGTTGATCGAGGCGATCGCCGCGATGACCGCGATGACACCGAACACCAGGAAGAAGAAGCCGCCGGCCTTGGCCGTGTAGACGGGCAGCAGCGGCGCGCCCACGACGTTCTTGTTGGTGCGGCCGGGGCCCGCGAACTGGGTGTGCTTGTGGTAGAAGACCAGGATCAGGTGAGTGATCATCAGGCCGAGCATGATGCCGGGCAGCAGCAGGATGTGGACCGAGTAGAACCGGGCCACGAAGTCGCCGCCGGGGAACTCGCCACCGTAGATGAAGAACGACAGGTACGTGCCGACGACCGGCACGCCCAGGATGGCGCCCTCCATGAAGCGGACGCCGGTGCCCGAGAGCAGGTCGTCCGGGAGCGAGTAGCCGGTGAAGCCGGTGAACATGCCGCAGAAGAACAGCAGGAAGCCGAAGAGCCAGTTGACCTCGCGCGGCTTGCGGAACGCGCCCGTGAAGAACACGCGCATCATGTGCACGAACATGCCCGCGAGGAAGATCAGCGCGGCCCAGTGGTGGATCTGCCGGATCAGCAGACCACCGCGCACATCGAAGCTGATGTGCATGGTCGAGTTGAACGCCTCGGACATCTGTACGCCCTGGAGCGGAACGTAGGAGCCGTCGTAGACGACCTCGTTCATGCTCGGGTGGAAGAACAGTGTCAGGTACACACCCGTGAGGATGATGATGATGAACGTGTACATGCAGATCTCGCCGAGCATGAAGGACCAGTGGTCCGGAAAGATCTTGCGCATGTTGGTCTTGGCGAGGGTGTAGATCCCCAGCCGGCCGTCGGCCCAGTCGGCGAACTTCTCGCCGTTGCCGGGCTCGCGGCGTTCGTCAGTCGTGGTGGTGCTCATCCGCGCTCCCAGAAGGCAGGACCGACGGGCTCTTCGAAGTCGCCGAGCGCTTCGAGGTAGCCCTCGCTGTTCACGCCGATGCGCAGCTGCGGCAGAGCGTGACCGGCCGGGCCGAAGATGACGCGGGCCCCGTCGGAGAGGTCGAAGGTGGACTGGTGGCACGGGCAGAGCACGTGGTGGGTCTGCTGCTCGTACAGGCTGATCGGGCAACCGACGTGGGTGCAGATCTTCGAGAACGCCACGATGCCCTGGTGCGACCACTCCAGCTCGCGCTTGTCCTTGATGTTCTCCGGCTGGAGCCGGACGATCATCAGGGCGGCCTTGGCGATCTGGGTCTGGAAGTCGTGCTGGTCCTCCTCCAGGCCCTCGGGCTTGGCGAAGGTGAGCGAACCGACGGCCACGTCCTCGGGACGCAGCGGCTCGTTGGTGTTCATGTTGATGAGGGCCTTGCCCTTGGCCCACATCGTCTTGCGCAGCTTGTCCTCGGGCAGCGTGCCCAGGTCGCGCAGGAGCACCACACCGGCGAGCGGCACCATGGCCAGCGCGCCGTACATGGTGTTGCGGATCAGCTTGCGGCGGCCGAAGCCGGACTCGCGGACGCCGTCCGCCCAGTCCTGCATGACCTTCTCGCGGACCTCCGGCGGAGCGGCGATCTCGTGACGGTCGTCCGACATCTCCTCGTCGGCCATCAGCGTGCGGGCCCAGTGGACCGCGCCGGCGCCGATGCAGAACAGCGCGACACCCAGGGTCAGACCCAGGGAGAAGTTCAGCGCGCTGACGTGCCCGAACGGGAAGATGTAGACGATCTTGTCGATCGGGAAGATCACGAAGGACGCGATGAAGGCGACCGTGGCGACCATCGAGAGCATGAAGAGACCGGCGACCACGCGCTCGGAGCGCCTGGCAGCCGCCTCGTCGATGTCCTGGACGCGCGGACGGTGGGGCGGCAGCCCCGGGTCCGCGAACGGGTCGCGGGCGCGCTCGACCGAGCCGTGCTCGGGGTCCTGCTCGCTGGGCAGGTTCTCGGAATTGTCTTGGCTACTCATGACTTCTTGGCCTTAGCGGAGTGGGCCGCGATCCAGATGGCGACTGCGATGAGGGCACCGAGGCCGAAGATCCACGCGAACAGACCCTCACTGACGGGACCGAGGCCCCCCAGCGACAGGCCACCGGGGCTCGCCGTCTTCTCACTGTTCACGGCGTCCAGGTACGCGATGATGTCCTGCTTCTGCTTCTGCGGCATCGTCGTGTCGGGGAAGGACGGCATGTTCTGCGGGCCGGTCTGCATGGCCTCGTAGATGTGCTTCGGGTCCACGCCCTCAAGGCTGGGGGCGTACTTGCCGTGCGTGAGCGCACCGCCCTTGCCGGAGAAGTTGTGGCACTGGGCGCAGTTGGTGCGGAACAGTTCGCCACCCTTGGCGATGTCCGCGCCTTCCGGGCTGTACTGCTTCTCGGTCGGCTTGATGGGGCCGGCTCCGAGGGAAGCGACGTACGCGGCGAGCTGGTCGATCTCGGCCTGCGAGTAGATGACCTTCTTCTTCGGCACCTGGGCGCCGGGCTGCTGCGCCGGCATCCGGCCGGTGCCGACCTGGAAGTCCACGGCGGCGGAGCCGACGCCGACCAGGGACGGGCCGTCAGAGGTGCCCTGACCGCCGGTTCCGTGGCAGCTGGCGCAGCCGACGGAGTAGAGCTTCTTGCCCTCGTCGATAGCGAGGGACTGGGCGGTTTCGTCGGCCTTCGCCTTGTCCGCGGGCGCGAACGCGGCGTACAGCCCCCCGGTGGCCGCCAGCGCGAGGAGTAGGACGACGAGCGCCGCCAGCGGATGGCGTCGTCGTGCGGAGAGCTTTTTCACGGATTACCCCGGTGTCAGGATCTTCTGCGTCAGTGCGGGATGGTGTCGGGTCTGCGTGCCCGATTACTTGATCAGGTAGATCGTGGCGAAGAGGCCGATCCAGACGACATCGACGAAGTGCCAGTAGTAGGACACGACGATGGCGGCGGTCGCCTGTTCGTGGGTGAACCTTCTGGCCGCGTAGGTCCTGCCGAGAACCAGCAGGAAGGCGATGAGACCGCCCGTCACATGCATGCCGTGGAAGCCGGTGGTCAGGTAGAACACCGAGCCGTACGGGTCGGAGGACAGCGAGAGGCCGTCCTTCTTCACCAGCTCGGTGTACTCGAAGACCTGGCCTCCGATGAAGATCGCACCCATCACGAAAGTGATCATGAACCAGGTGCGCAGCTTCTTCACATCGCCCCGCTCGGCGGCGAAGACGCCGAGCTGGCACGTGAGGGAGGAGAGCACCAGGATCGTGGTGTTCGTCGCCGAGAACGGAAGGTTCAGCGAGGACGCCATTTCCTTCCAGTGCTCGGCACCCGTCACCGATCGCAGGGTGAAGTACATCGCGAAGAGGGCCGCGAAGAACATCAGCTCGGAACTCAGCCAGATGATGGTTCCGACGCTGGTGAGGTTCGGCCGATTGACCGACGGGTGCGCGTGCCCGGTTTCTACTGTCGTTGCTGTCGCCACGACCGACATTATGTCGGTCGCTTATCTCGCGCTCACTCCGGGGGGTGCCGTTCGGTGTGTCCGCACCCCGTGTCCTGCCCGAACGGCCCATCCGGGCGCTCGCCGAACCGGTGTTGACACGGTGTCGGACGGAGTAGCATCCGCGCATCGGCTCCCGAGCCCGTACCGCCGTCGAATCGGAGGAACAATGCAGTCGAGCGCCACCGTACTTGTCTACAGCGACGACGCGAACACCCGTGAGCAGGTGCGGCTCGCCGCCGGACGCAGGCCCGCCTCCGACGTTCCCCCGGTCACCTTCCTGGAGTGCGCGACCCCGCACGCCGTCCTCAAGGAGCTGGACCGCGGCGGCATCGACGTGTGCGTGCTGGACGGGGAGGCCGTCCCGGCCGGGGGCATGGGCATCTGCCGGCAGATCAAGGACGAGATCTTCCAGTGCCCGCCGGTGCTGCTGCTCATCGGGCGCCCCCAGGACGCCTGGCTGGCCACCTGGAGCCGTGCGGACGCCGCGGTGACCCTCCCGGTCGAGCCGGTCGAGTTCGCCGCCGCACTGGCCGCCCTGCTGCGCCAGCGCCGTCCGGACGGCGCCCTGGCCACCAAGGGCTGATCCCCCCGCCCCAACCCCCACCGGGCAGGCCCTAGACCTGCGGTCGCAGCCGGGCGGAGTTCAGCTTGCTCTGCCCGGCCTTCGCGTCGGCCTGGAGCACGCTGCCCTTGCGCCACTTGTCCCAGTCGACGTTCCAGTCGCCGAAGCCGTTGTCGAAGGGCGTCATGTCCTCGCCGATGCTGTTGACGACCTTGACGATGTCGCCCTCGTTCACCGTCTCGTAGAACCAGGCCGCGTTCCCGGTGGACATGCCCGTACAGCCGTGGCTGACGTTCTCGGCGCCCTGCGAGCCCACCGACCAGGGGGCCGCGTGCACGTACTCGCCGCTCCAGGTGACCCGGGTCGCGTAGTAGACCGGCAGGTCGTACGCGTCGGCGCTGCCGGCCGAGATGCCGACGGTCTCCCCGCGCATACGTACGTAGTACTGCTTGCCCAGCACCACCTTGACGCCGTTACGGGTGGAAAAGCCCGGCTTTCCGGTGGTCACCGGAATGGTATTGATCACTTCTCCATTGCGTTTGACCGTCATGTAGTGCGAGGACGCGTCCGTGATGGCCTCGATGCGGTCGCCCGTGGTGATCTTCAGGGGCTTGGCGGGGCCGCCGTACAGCTTGTCCGCGATCCGCACGCCCTCCAGGCGCGAGGTGGCCCTGACGGTCGCGTGCGCGGGCCAGTACTCCTTGGGCCGGTAGTGGAGCTTCTTGTCGTCCACCCAGTACCAGGCGCCCTCCACCGAAGGCGTGGACTCGACCTTGAGGGCACGCTCGACGACCGAGCGGGCCGCCTTGTCCTTGACGGGCTTGCTGAGCTCCGCCGTGATGGGCTGCCCGACGCCGTACTTGCCCGCGTCCGGGCCGAATTCGACGTTCACGGTGTCTTTGGGCGCGGAGGTGTCGAACGTCAGCGTACGGCGGCCCGGAGCGCCGTCCGAGTCCTCCGTGGAGACCACCACCGTGTAGCGGGTCCCGGCGACCAGCGGGGAGGTGGAGTGCCAGCGGTTGCCGTCGCCGTCGAGCTCGCCCGCGAGGTACCGGCCCGCCGCGTCCGCGGCCGTCACGTCCGTGATGCGCCCGCGGCCACCCCTGGCGGTGATCTCCAGGGGCTTGTCCGGGTCCGCCTTCGCGCTGCCCGACGGACCGTTGTACGCGATCTGGCCCGCCGCGTCGTACGGCTTGGCCGAGAGCGGGTTGCTCTCGGAGTGGCCGCACCCGGCCGCGCCCGCCCCGAGGGCGGTGACCAGCAGGGTGCAGCCGAGGACGGTACGGATACGCGGTGCCTGACTCATGCCCTCACGTTATGAAGGGCGGGCGCGTTCGGCGCGCCGGAGGACTGCAAACGGGCGGCGGCGCCCCCCGGAGGCTCCGGGGCCCCCGGAGCCTCCGGGTACGCGGAAGGGCCCCGCGGGCTCACAACGAGCCGCGGGGCCCTTCACGGGTGCGTACGAGGACCTACTGGTTCTGGTTCTCGCCGCGGTAGTACTCGAACACCCAGCCGTAGATGCCGATGAGGATCAGCGGCGCCGAGAAGTACAGCAGCCACCAGCCCATCGCGATGGCCAGGAACGCGAGCGCGCCACCGATGGCCAGCGAGAGCGGCTGCCAGCTGTGCGGGGAGAAGAATCCCAGCTCACCGGCGTCGTCCGCGACATCGGCCTCCTTGTCGTCCTGCGCGCCCGCGTCGACCCGCCGGGCCGTGAAGGCCAGGTAGAAGCCGATCATCACGCTCAGGCCGAAGGCCATCACGAGAGCGGTGGCACCGGCCGGCTCCTTCGACCACACGCCGTACACGACGGCCATGATCAGGATGAAGACGGAGAGCCAGAGGAACATCTTGCCCTGGATCTTCACTTGCCCGCCTCCTTGCCGCCGGCGAGCGCCGCGTTGTCACCGGCGCCGTGGTTCTCGAGCTGGTCGAGCGCCGCGATCTCCGGGTGGTGCAGGTCGAACGCCGGGGATTCGGAGCGAATACGCGGCAGGGTGAGGAAGTTGTGCCGCGGCGGCGGGCACGACGTCGCCCATTCGAGCGAACGCCCGTAGCCCCACGGGTCGTCGACCTCGATCTTCTTGCCGTACTTGGCGGTCTTCCAGACGTTGTACAGGAACGGCAGGATCGACAGGCCCAGCAGGAAGGAGCTGATGGTCGAGATCGTGTTCAGCGCGGTGAACCCGTCGGCGGCGAGGTAGTCCGCGTAACGACGCGGCATGCCCTCGGCACCGAGCCAGTGCTGCACCAGGAACGTGCCGTGGAAGCCCACGAACAGCGTCCAGAAGGTGATCTTGCCCAGGCGCTCGTCCAGCATCTTGCCCGTGAACTTCGGCCACCAGAAGTGGAATCCGGAGAACATCGCGAAGACCACGGTGCCGAAGATGACGTAGTGGAAGTGCGCGACCACGAAGTACGAGTCGGAGACGTGGAAGTCCATCGGCGGCGAGGCCAGGATGACGCCGGTCAGACCACCGAAGGTGAAGGTGATCAGGAAGCCGACGGCCCAGAGCATCGGTGTCTCGAAGGACAGCGAGCCCTTCCACATCGTGCCGATCCAGTTGAAGAACTTCACACCGGTCGGTACCGCGATGAGGAACGTCATGAACGAGAAGAACGGCAGGAGCACGCCGCCGGTGACGTACATGTGGTGCGCCCACACGGTCACGGACAGACCGGCGATGGCGATCGTCGCGCCCACCAGGCCCATGTAGCCGAACATCGGCTTCCTGGAGAACACCGGGATGACTTCGGAGATGATGCCGAAGAAGGGCAAGGCGATGATGTACACCTCTGGATGGCCGAAGAACCAGAAGAGGTGTTGCCACAGCAGCGCGCCGCCGTTGGACGCGTCGAAGACATGGGCACCGAACTTGCGGTCCGCCTCCAGGGCGAACAGCGCGGCGGCCAGGACCGGGAACGCGAGCAGGACCAGCACACCGGTCAGCAGGACGTTCCACACGAAGATCGGCATCCGGAACATCGTCATGCCGGGTGCGCGCATGCAGATGATCGTGGTGATGAAGTTGACCGAGCCGAGGATCGTGCCGAAGCCGGAGAAGGCCAGACCCATGATCCACATGTCGGCGCCGACGCCCGGCGAGCGGACCGCGTCCGACAGCGGGGAGTAGGCGAACCAGCCGAAGTCGGCCGCGCCCTGCGGGGTGAGGAAGCCACCGACCGCGATGGTCGAGCCGAACAGGTAGAGCCAGTAGGCGAACATGTTCAGCCGCGGGAACGCCACATCGGGCGCGCCGATCTGCAGCGGCATGATCCAGTTCGCGAATCCGGCGAACAGCGGCGTCGCGAACATCAGCAGCATGATCGTGCCGTGCATCGTGAACGCCTGGTTGAACTGCTCGTTCGACATGATCTGCGTGCCGGGGCGGGCGAGTTCGGCGCGCATGAAGAGCGCCATGATCCCGCCGATGCAGAAGAACGCGAACGACGTGACCAGATACATCGTGCCGATCGTCTTGTGGTCAGTGGTGGTCAGCCACTTCACGACGACGTTCCCCGGCTGCTTGCGCCGGACCGGCAGCTCGTTCTCGTACGAGTCGTCTGCTGCCGCGGCACCCTGAGATTCGTTGAGGATGCTCACAGTTTGTTCGTCTCCGCGTTCTTGGCGGGGTCGGTCTGAGCGATGCCCGCCGGCACGTAGCCGGTCTGGCCCTTCGCCGCCAGCTCCTTGAGGTGCTGCTGGTAGCGCTCCGGGGAGACGACCTTCACGTTGAAGAGCATCCGGGAGTGGTCGACACCGCACAGCTCGGCGCACTTGCCGAGGAAGGTGCCCTCCTGGGTCGGGGTCACCTCGAAGGAGTTGGTGTGCCCCGGGATGACGTCCTGCTTCATCAGGAAGGGGACCACCCAGAAGGAGTGGATGACGTCACGGGACGTCAGCACGAAGCGGACCTTCTCGCCCTTGGGCAGCCACAGCGTGGGCCCGGGGTTTCCGGTCTGCGGGTTCCGCGTGCCGGGGATGCCGACGTCGTACACGCCGTCGGCGCCGGCCGGGAAGTCCTTGGTGAAGCGGTCCGGGATGGCGGACAGCTCCTTGGACTTCGCGGCGTCGCCCGTGGCCGGGTTGCCGTCCACGTTCTCGACGTAGTTGAAGCCCCAGCTCCACTGGTAGCCGACCACGTTGACGGTGTGGGCCGGCTTCGGCGAGAGCTCGAGGAGCTTCGACTCATCACGCGCGGTGAAGTAGAACAGCACCGAGACGATGATGAGCGGGACGACCGTGTACAGCGCCTCGATGGGCATGTTGTACCGGGTCTGCGGAGGTACCTCGACCTTGGTGCGGCTGCGCCGGTGGAAGATGACGCTCCACAGGATCAGGCCCCAGACCAGCACGCCCGTGGCGAGCGCTGCCGCCCACGAACCCTGCCAGAGGGAGAGGATCCGGGGAGCCTCCTCCGTCACCGGGGTGGGCATACCGAGGCGAGGGAAGTCTTTCCAGTTGTACGAGCAACCGGAGGCGGTAGCCAGGACCAGGCCCGCGGTCAGCACCTGCAGCAGCTTCCGCCGCATCGGGCGCCGCGACGAGCGGTCGGAGCCGTTGGGACTCACGTAGCGCCTTCCCGAGAGTCTCGCCCGCGCCGGCCGGCTCCGGCCGTCCGTCTCGCTGGTCGGTCGCCGCCCTGGCCGCGGGCAGGGGTTTGGATGTTTATGCGGACCAAACCCTACTGGACGCTATTTGGGGTCGCGCGGGGAGGGTGCCCAACGCGCCGCCGGGGCCCCCGAAGGGGTGGAATCCGGGCCTCCGGGGGGCATCTGACGGCTCTTTCCGTACGGGTGTACGGGGAGTGACGGGGCACGGGGACGCCCTGAGGGGGTGCGCGGCCGTGCCGCCCGCGGCTCCGCCGAGCGGGTGCGGGCGACCCCGGCGCCCCGCCGCCGGACCACACCCCGCCGGCCGGGCCCCCGTAGCGTTAGCGTGATCGCGTGCCCTACTTCGACGCCGCCTCCTCCGCCCCCCTGCACCCCGTCGCCCGCCAGGCCCTGGTGGCCTCCCTCGACGAGGGGTGGGCCGATCCGGCCCGGCTCTACCGCGAGGGCAGGCGGGCCCGGCTGCTGCTGGACGCGGCCCGGGAGGCCGCGGCCGAGGCCGTCGGCTGCCGCCCGGACGAGCTCGTGTTCACCTCTTCGGGTACCCGGGCGGTGCACTCCGGAATTTACGGCTCGCTCGCCGGGCGCCGGCGCGTCGGCCGCCATCTGGTGGTCTCGGCGGTGGAGCACTCCTCGGTGCTGCACGCGGGCGGGGCGCTGGAGGCGGACGGCGGCGAGGTGACGCGGGTGCCGGTCGACCGGACCGGCGCCGTCTCCCCCGCCGAGTACGCCGCCGCCCTGCGCCCCGACACCGCGCTCGCCTGCCTGCAGTCCGCCAACCACGAGGTGGGCACCGCGCAGCCGGTGGGCGAGGTGGCCGCGGCGTGCCGGGAGGCGGGGGTGCCGCTGCTCGTGGACGCGGCCCAGTCGCTGGCGTGGGGCCCGGTCGAGGAGGGCTGGTCGCTGCTGGCCGCGAGCGCGCACAAATGGGGCGGACCCGCGGGGGTGGGGCTGCTGGCGGTCCGCAAGGGCGTCCGGTTCGCGCCGCAGGGCCCCGCCGACGAGCGGGAGTCGGGCCGGGCGGCCGGCTTCGAGAACATCCCGGCGATCGTGGCGGCGGCGGCGTCGCTGCGGGCGGTACGGGCGGAGGCGGCGGCCGAGGCGGAGCGGCTGCGCGGGCTGGTCGACCGGGTGCGCACGGAGGTGGCCCGGCTGGTGCCGGACGTGGAGGTGGTCGGGGACCCGGTGCGGCGGCTGCCGCATCTGGTCACCTTCTCCTGTCTCTATGTCGACGGGGAGACCCTGCTGCACGAGCTGGACCGCGAGGGCTTCTCGGTTTCGTCCGGTTCGTCCTGTACGAGCAGCACCCTGACGCCGAGCCATGTGCTGCGGGCGATGGGGGTGCTGAGCGAGGGGAACGTCCGGGTCTCGCTGCCGCTCGGCACCGAGGCGTCCGACGTGGACCGGTTCCTGGAGGTGCTGCCCGGGGTGGTGGCCTCGGTGCGCACGCGGCTGGGCGCCCCGGCGCCGTCCCCGGCACCCGCCTCGCCCTCGGGCGATCTGACCCTCGACGCCCTGGGCAAGCGCTGCCCGATCCCGGTGATCGAACTCGCCAAGGTGATCGCCGACGTCCCGGTGGGCGGCACGGTCACGGTCCTCGCCGACGACGAGGCCGCCCGCCTGGACATCCCCGCGTGGTGCGCGATGCGGGGGCAGGAGTACGTGGGCGAGGAGGCGCGGGAGCGGGGTTCGGCGTACGTGGTGCGGCGCGTGGCGTAGGTCGCCGCGCGCCCGGGGGCGCGGGCAACCGCGCGCGGCCCCGGCGCACCCGGTCCGGCGGCGGCGCGACCGGGACGGACGTGTGGTCGCCCGCCCCGGTCCCGCCGAGCGGGTTCTCAGCCGAGGTGCGCCCGTACCTCGTCCGCCGCGTCGGTCCCGTACGCCTTGGTGAAGCGGTCCATGAAGTGCGCGCGCCGCAGCTGGTACTCCTGGGTGCCGAGGGTCTCGATCACCAGCGTGGCCAGCATGCAGCCCACCTGCGCGGCCCGCTCGTGGCCCACCCCCCAGGACAGGCCCGACAGGAAGCCCGCGCGGAACGCGTCGCCGACGCCGGTCGGGTCGACCTTGGCGTCCTCCTCCGGGCAGCCGACCTCGATCGCGCCCTCGCCGGTCCGCTCGATGCGCACACCGCGCGAGCCGAGGGTGGTGACGCGGTAGTCGACCTTCCTCAGGATCTCCTCGTCGCTCCAGCCGGTCTTGGACTCGATGAGCCCCTTCTCGTACTCGTTGGAGAAGAGGTACTTCGCGCCTTCGAGGAGCGTACGGATGTCGTCGCCGGACATCCGGGCGATCTGCTGGGAGAAGTCCGCCGCGAAGGGGATGCCCCGCGTCTTGCACTCCTCGGTGTGGCGCAGCATCGCCTCGGGGTCGTCGGCGCCGATCAGGACCAGGTCGAGGCCGCCCACGCGCTCGGCCACCGACTGGAGCTCGATCTGGCGGGCCTCGCTCATCGCGCCCGTGTAGAAGGAGCCGATCTGGTTGTGGTCGGCGTCCGTGGTGCACACGAAGCGGGCGGTGTGCAGAACCTCGGAGATACGGACCGAGTTGGTGTCGACCCCGTGCCGGTCCAGCCAGGCCCGGTACTCGTCGAAGTCGGAGCCGGCGGCGCCGACGAGGATCGGCCCGGTGCCGAGCTGGCCCATCCCGAAGCAGATGTTCGCGCCCACACCGCCCCGGCGCACGTCGAGGTTGTCGACGAGGAAGGAGAGGGAGACCGTGTGCAGCTGATCGGCGACCAGTTGGTCGGCGAATCGGCCGGGGAAGGTCATGAGGTGGTCGGTGGCGATGGAGCCGGTGACTGCGATACGCACGGCTAGGACACTCCTGCGTGGAGGACTGTTGACAACTAACGCTACCGGGTCGACGCGGCTGTGCCGAAGGGCTGAATCTACCCGATAGTAGGCCTTTTTCCGCATGGTTCCCGCTGGCTACGGTGCGGAATATGGAAACCATGAAGCGCACCGGGAACGTCACACCGGCCGTCACGGCCGAACCGAGCCTCGCCGAGCTGCGCGGCGCCTGTGCCCGAATGGCCCCGCACTGGGTGGTCCCGGCGGCCACCGCGCCGGCGCCCGTGCCGCCCTCGCACATCCACGGGGTGTCCGTACCGCCGTCCTCGGTGGAGCTCATCGCCACCATGTCCGAGTACGGCGACTGAGCCCGGCCCCGGACCACTCGCGGGGGCGGCCCCGGCGGGACCCGGGTGACCGGGTGGCGCGCGGAGGGAACCGCGCGCTCCCCCGCTCCGTCCAAGGCCTGTCCCCCGTAAAGGGGATGCGGGATACGACTGGACAGGAGCGATGCGGTGAGCAGCGAGCACACGCAGGATGAGTCGCCACGGCGGCGGACGCGACGGTCGCCGTTCGTCCTCGCCTCGGTCGCGGCGGCGGTGCTGGTCGCGGGCGGCGGCGGGGCCTACTGGGCCTCCACCGCCTCGGGCGGCTCGCCCGCCGCGGGAGGCGCCGCGGACGCGAAGGCCGGGGCGGGAAGGGACGACGGTCCGCCGCCGATCGGCCTGGACAGCGGCAGGGAGGGCATCGCCCCCGGTGAACCGGACCCGAACGGGGTGGTCTACCGCGCCGAGGGGAAGCTGCCCGACGGACCGGCGACCGCGGCGGTCTACCGCCCGGCCGGTACGGTCGGCGAGGCCGAGGTGGCGAAGCTGGCGAAGGTCCTGGGGATCGACGGGCCGCCGCGCCTGGAGGGCGACGTGTGGAAGGCCGGGGTCACCAAGGACGGCGGCGGTCCGGTACTGACGGTCAATCAGAAGGCGCCGGGCAGCTGGACGTTCGCCCGCTACGGCGCCGGCGGCACGGACAACTGCCCCCAGGGCGGCAAGTGCCCCATGCACACCACCGGGGAGGGCGTGGCCCCGGGCGAGCACGACCCGACGAGCCATGGCTCCGCACCCGGCGAGCAGGCCGCCGAAGCGGCGGCCCTGCCCGTGCTGAAGGCCCTGGGCCAGGACGACGCCAAGCTCGACGCCTCCCAGCTGATGGGCGCGGCCCGGGTGGTGAACGCGGACCCGGTGATCGGTGGTCTGCCCACCTTCGGCTGGACGACCGGCATCAAGGTCGGCCCGGACGGGCAGGTGGTCGGCGGCAGCGGCCTGCTGAAGGCGCCGCGGAAGGGTGCCACCTATCCGGTGCTGAGCGCCGAGGAGACCCTGAAGCAGCTCAACGGGTCGGGCGGCGGACGCCCGACGAGCAAGGACTGCACGGGCCCGGTGCCGCTGGAGGAGCCGCAGGGCGAGCCCACCCGGGGCCGGCTGCCGAGCGATCCGCAGCGCAAGCTGCCGAGCGACCCCCAGGGCCCCGGCCGGCAGCCCTGCAAGCAGGGCACGCCCTCGACGGTGACCGTAGACAAGGCGGTGTTCGGGCTCTCCGCGCAGTACGTGGACGGGCAGCAGATCCTCGTGCCGTCCTGGCTCTTCCAGGTGAAGCCGACCGGCGCCGAGCGGCCGGTCACCGTCACCGCACCGGCGCTGGCCCCGAAGTACCTGGCGAAGCCGCCCGCGCCGCCGGCCGGGCCCGGCACCGCCCTGCCCGCGCCGTCCGGGTCGTCCCCGGCCGGCCACCAGGCGCTGGTGTCGTACGCGGTGGACCAGGACGGCCGCACCCTGACCGTCACCTTCTGGGGCGGGATCTGCGACAGCTATGCGGCGACGGCGGACGAGAGCGGCGACCAGGTCCGGGTCACGGTGGGGGTCGCGCACCACGACCCCAAGAAGATCTGCGCCATGGTGGCCAAGAAGGAGACGGTCACGGTGACGCTGCACCAGACGCTGGGAGCGCGTGAGGTGGTCGACGCCAACACCGGCAAGCCGCTGCCGAAGGGCTGAGCGAGCGGCGCCGCACATGACGAAGGCGGGCACCCCCGAGGGGGCGCCCGCCTTCTTCGTCGTGCTGAGGCGCGCTTCAGTGCGTTTTAGCTGAAGGAGTCGCCGCAGGCGCAGGAGCCCGTCGCGTTCGGGTTGTCGATCGTGAAGCCCTGCTTCTCGATGGTGTCTACGAAGTCGATCGAGGCGCCGCCCAGGTACGGGGCGCTCATACGGTCGGTGACGACCTTCACACCGTCGAAGTCCTTGACGACGTCGCCGTCGAGCGAGCGCTCGTCGAAGAAGAGCTGGTAGCGCAGGCCGGAGCAGCCGCCGGGCTGGACGGCGACGCGCAGGGCGAGGTCTTCCCGGCCTTCCTGGTCAAGGAGGGCCTTGACCTTGGCCGCGGCGGCGTCGGACAGGAGGATGCCGTCGCTCACAGTGGTGGTCTCGTCCGATACGGACATCTGCTTCTCTCCCGGGTTGTACGGAGACTGCTTGCCGACGGTTGCAACCGGCGGGGCGCCGGATTCATTCCGGGCCGTGCGTGGGCCGCGGCCGTGCCGGGGTCCACCTTCATGCTCGCACACCCCGGCGCGGGCCGGAAAAGGCCTGGGGAAACCCGGGGGAACCCGGGGGACCCCTGGGGGCCCCTGGGGAACTGCGGGGAAAAACCGCCGCCGCTGGGGCGGAGCCCGGGTGGAGGGGGGTGTGTCACATCGACGCTATGGCCATCGTCAAACTGACGTGAAGCAGTTATGATAGATAGCGTCATTTAGACGAAAACTCGTCTGCGAAAGAGAAAGGGTGCGTGACGTGACCACCGCCCAGCCCAGGCAGGATCTCGCTGTCCAGCCGTCGCCGCTCGCCCTGCTGCTGCTCGGCCGTGAGGCCGACCCGAAGAGCGAGCGCGGTGTGGAGTGCCCCGGCGACCTGCCGTCCCCGTCCGACCCGGACCTGGTGGCACGCGCCCGCGCGGCCAAGGAGAGGCTCGGGGACAAGGTCTTCGTCCTCGGCCACCACTACCAGCGCGACGAGGTCATCCAGTTCGCCGACGTGACCGGTGACTCCTTCAAGCTGGCCCGGGACGCCGCCGCGAAGCCGGAGGCCGAGTACATCGTCTTCTGCGGTGTGCACTTCATGGCCGAGTCCGCGGACATCCTGACCTCGGACGAGCAGAAGGTCGTGCTGCCGGACCTGGCCGCCGGCTGCTCGATGGCCGACATGGCCACGGCCGAGCAGGTCGCGGAGTGCTGGGACGTGCTGACCGAGGCGGGGATCGCCGAGCAGGTCGTGCCCGTCTCGTACATGAACTCCTCCGCCGACATCAAGGCCTTCACCGGCAAGCACGGCGGCACCATCTGCACCTCCTCCAACGCCAAGAAGGCGCTGGAGTGGGCCTTCGAGCAGGGCGAGAAGGTGCTCTTCCTGCCGGACCAGCACCTGGGCCGCAACACCGCCGTCCGCGACATGGGCATGTCGCTGGAGGACTGTGTGCTCTACAACCCGCACAAGCCGAACGGCGGCCTCACCGCCGAGCAGCTGCGGGACGCCAAGATGATCCTGTGGCGGGGCCACTGCTCGGTGCACGGCCGGTTCTCGCTGGACTCGGTCAACGACGTACGGGAGCGGATCCCGGGCGTGAACGTGCTGGTGCACCCCGAGTGCCGGCACGAGGTCGTGGCCGCGGCGGACTACGTGGGCTCGACGGAGTACATCATCAAGGCCCTGGAGGCCGCGCCGCGCGGGTCCAAGTGGGCCATCGGCACGGAGCTGAACCTGGTCCGCCGTCTGGCGAACCGATTCGCCGCGGAGGACAAGGAGATCGTCTTCCTCGACAAGACGGTCTGCTTCTGCTCGACGATGAACCGGATCGACCTGCCGCACCTGGTGTGGACCCTGGAGTCGCTGGCGGACGGCAAGCTCGTCAACCGGATCCAGGTGGACGCGGAGACGGAGAGCTTCGCGAAGCTGGCGCTGGAGCGGATGCTGGCGCTGCCGTAGCGCCCCGTTCCGGCCCGGCCTTCGTCCGCGGCCGGGTGGCTGGTCGCGCAGTTCCCCGCGCCCCTGAACACGCCCCTGCGGGGCGCCCAGGGGGCGCGGGGGCACGAGCCCCGGTTATTCGACCCTCGGCCGCACGAGCCCCGACTCGTACGCGATCACCACCAGTTGGGCCCGATCGCGCGCCCCCAGTTTCGCCATCGCCCGGTTGACGTGGGTCTTGACCGTGAGCGGGCTGACCACCAGGCGTTCGGCGATCTCGTCGTTGGACAGGCCCCCCGCCACCTGGACGAGGACCTCGCGCTCACGGCCGGTGAGGGCCGCCAGGCGCTCCGCGTGGGCGCCGGGCGGCTCGCCCGAGCCGTCCCAGCTGCCGCCCTGGGCGAGGAAGCTGGCGATCAGTCCCTTGGTGGCCACGGGCGACAGCAGCGCCTCGCCCGCCGCCGCGATCCGGATGGCGTTCAGGAGTTCGTCCGGCTCGGCGCCCTTGCCCAGGAAGCCCGACGCGCCGGCCCGCAGGGACTGCACCACGTACTCGTCGACCTCGAAGGTCGTGAGCATGACGACGTGGACATCGGCGAGCTCCGGGTCCTGGCTGATCATGCGGGTCGCGGCGAGCCCGTCCGTGCCGGGCATCCGGATGTCCATCAGCACCACGTCGGCCCGGGTCGCCCGGGCCACCGCCACCGCCTCGGCCCCGTCGGACGCCTCGCCCACCACGAGCATCCCCGGCTCGGAGTCGACGAGCACCCGGAACGCGGAGCGCAGCAGCGCCTGGTCGTCCGCGAGTACCACCCTGATCGTCATGCGCAGCCTTCCCCCGGTCCCTCGGCCGCCCGGACGGCCTCGGCCGCCTTGCGGGCCTCCGCCGTGCGGGCCGTGTCGGCCGCCTTGACGGGAAGTATCGCCTGCACCCGGAAGCCGCCGCCGTAGCGGGGTCCGGCGGTGCAGGTGCCGCCCAGCGCGCTGACGCGCTCGCGCATCCCGAGCAGGCCGTGGCCGCCGCCGTCGCCCCCGGTGGCGCCGTCGCCCGGACCGGTGCCGTTGTCGATGACCGTGACCTCCGCGTTCGGCCCCACCCGCACCACGCTGACCTCGGCCCGCGCGTCGGGGCCCGCGTGTTTGCGTACGTTGGTCAGGGCTTCCTGGATCACCCGGTACGCGGCGAGGTCCACGGCCGCCGGAAGTCCCGCGCGTACGGCCGGATCGAGGGCGGCGAGCTCGACCGGCAGCCCCGCCCGGCGGAAACCGCCCAGCAGGTCGTCCAGGAGCGCGAGGCCCGGGGCCGGCTCGGTGGGCGCCTCGGGGTCGCCGGACTGGCGCAGCAGGCCGACGGTGGCACGCAGCTCGTTCAGCGCCGAACGGCTGGCCTCCCGTACGTGCGCGAGGGCCTCCTTGGCCTGGTCGGGGCGCTTGTCCATGACATGGGCCGCGACCCCGGCCTGGACGTTGACCAGCGCGATGTGGTGGGCCACGACGTCGTGCAGATCGCGGGCGATGCGCAGCCGCTCCTCCGCGACCCGGCGCCGCGCCTCCTCCTCGCGGGTGCGCTCGGCCCGCTCGGCGCGCTCGCGGATGGACTCGACGATGGCCCGGCGGCTGCGGACGGCGTCCCCCGCGGTCGCGGCGAGCCCGGTCCAGGCGAGCACGGCGACGTTCTCCTGCGCGTACCAGGGCGCGTCCCCGAAGACCATCGCGGTGGCCGTGAGGACGCCCATGGTGGTGATGCCGACGCGGTAGGTGGTGGCGCGGTCGGTGTGCGCGGCGACCGTGTACAGCGCGACGACGGGGGCGATGGCGATGGGGGCGGGCGGGTTGCCCGCGAGGAGGTCGGCGACGGTGACGCCGCCGGTCAGCCCGAGGACCGCGAGCGGGTTGCGGCGGCGCAGCGCCAGCGAGACGGCGCCGAGCGCCGCGAGGACGAGGGCCGTCACGCTCGGGGTCCGGGTCCCGAAGACGGGCCCGTTGGAGCCGTGGGGGTCGGCGAAGGAACCGACGACCATGCAGACGAGGACGACCCCGGCGAGAGCGGCGTCCCCGGCGAGGGGGTGGGCGCGGAGCCATCCGTGGATGCGGGCGAACGTCACGCCTCCCTACGGTACGGGGCGCGCCCGGCGCGCGGGGACGCCCTCGCGTGCCCGGCCGGCCGGGGACCGGCCCGGCGCGCCGGGGGCCGGCGGGCGGCGGTCCGCGCGCTCGGCCGCGGTGCGGGCCGAGGGATCTTCCCCGCTCGATCGCTGGGCCACGAGGGCGATCTCCCGGCCACGACTGCGGCGCTCACCGGCCGGTGTACCGCAGTCTGCCTCTGGCGCCACACCGGTGGCCCGTGCCGCAGCCCAAGGAGAGGTCCATGCCCCGACTCCCGCACCTGGCCGGAATCGCCGTGACCGCCGTCGCCCTCGGCGTACTCGCGTCGGCTCCCGCGTCCGGTGACGAGCCGATCGTGTCGCATCCGCGTGTGGTCGCCCACTTCGACTTCACCGCCGGCGAGACACCCGAGAACATCGCGCTGGAACCCGACGGCTCCGCCGATCTGACCTTCGCCTTCGCCCGTCAGGTCGCCAACGTCACCCGGCACGGGGACATCCGCAGACGCGTCACCCTGCCCGCCGTCGCCCACCCGAACACCCCCCTCGTCCACAACGCCGTCGTCCTCGGCATCGCCCGCGCCCATGACGGCACCCTCTACGTCAACTACGCCACCGGCACCAGTAAGACCGGTATCTGGCGCATCGCGCCCGGCGGCAGGCCCCGGCAGATCGTGAAGCTGCCGCCGAACGGGCTGCCCAACGGACTCGCCCTCGACGAACACCGGGGCGTGCTCTACGCGGCCGACTCGGTGCTGGGGGTCGTCTGGCGCGCACCGGTGGCAGGAGGCCGGCGCACCGCGTGGGCCACCGGGACGGCCCTCGACCCGGTCCCGTCCGGCACCGGTTTCGGCGCCAACGGCATCAAGGTCCACGACGGCGCCGTCTGGGTCTCCAACACCGACCGGGGGACCCTGCTGCGCGTCCCCGTACGCCGCCACGGCTCCGCGGGCAGGATCCAGGTCCGGGCGACGGACCTGGACGGCATCGACGACTTCGCGTTCACCTCGCGCCACGCGGACACCGTCCTCGCCGCGGTGGACAGCACCAGCGAGGTGGCCCTGGTGCGCCCCGACGGCACCCACTCCATCGTCCTCACCCAGCAGGACGGGCTGACCAACCCGACCTCCGTGGCCGTACGCGACCGGACGGTCTACGTCCCCAGCGCCTCGTATTTCGCCCCCGAGCCGGACCCGAACCTGCTCCTGGCCCGGCTTAACCGCGGCTGAGGCCCGATCGGGCGGGACAAGGGGCGGGCCCGCTCGGCGGGCCCGCCCCTTTTTCGTCGCTCCGGCTAGCCCGGGATCAGACCGTCGTCGCTGAGCATGTCCCTGACCTCGTCCAGGGTGGCGTCCTCCGCCGGGAGGATGAGCTCCGACGGCTCCAGGGCGTCGTCCGGGAGGGGCTCGCCCCGTCGCCGGACCGCGTCGAGGAGGGCGGTCAGGGTGCGGCGGAAGCCCTCCTCGTCACCCGCTTCCATCTCCTCCAGCAGCTCGTCGTCCAGCTTGTTGAGCTCGGTGAGGTGGCTGTCGGCCAGCTTCACCTGGCCCTCCCCCATGATCCGTACGATCATGGCGACTCCTCCTTGGCCCTCGGCCCTACTGCTTGTCGAAGCGGGGGGTCTGCTGCTGCGGACGGTCCTGCGGGGCACCGGTGCCGCCCTCGATGGCCTGCTGGCCCGACGTACCACCGGTCAGCTCGGCCTTCATCCGCTGCAGTTCCAGCTCTACATCCGTACCACCGGAGATGCGGTCGAGCTCGGCCTGGAGATCGTCCTTCTGGAGGCCGGACTGGTCGTCGAGGGCCCCGGAGGCCAGCAGCTCGTCGATCGCGCCCGCCCGCGCCTGGAGCTGAGCGGTCTTGTCCTCGGCCCGCTGGATGGCCATGCCGACGTCGCTCATCTCCTCGGAGATGCCCGAGAAGGACTCGGCGATCCGGGTCTGCGCCTGGGCCGCCGTGTAGGTCGCCTTGATCGTCTCCTTCTTCGTACGGAAGGCGTCGACCTTGGCCTGGAGCCGTTGGGCCGCGAGGGTGAGCTTCTCCTCCTCGCCCTGGAGGGTCTGGTGCTGCGTCTCCAGGTCGGTGACCTGCTGCTGGAGCGCGGCGCGGCGGGACAGCGCCTCGCGCGCCAGGTCCTCGCGGCCGAGCGCCAGCGCCTTGCGGCCCTGGTCCTCCAGCTTGCTGGACTGGCTCTGGAGCTGGTTCAGCTGCAGTTCGAGCCGCTTGCGGGAGGTCGCCACATCGGCCACGCCGCGGCGCACCTTCTGGAGCAGCTCCAGCTGCTTCTGGTACGAGTAATCGAGGGTCTCGCGCGGGTCCTCGGCCCGGTCAAGGGCCTTGTTCGCCTTCGCGCGGAAGATCATCCCCATACGCTTCATGACACCGCTCATGGGCTTCGCGCGCCCCCTTCTGACGGACTCCGGCTCCAGCTTGCGACAGAACCCACAGTACGGGCCCTGCATCCATTACCGCACTGTTCGGACGTGGATGCGGTCATCCCCAAGGACGACTGCGTCCCCGCGCGCTCCGGCGCAGGGAGTAGGTGACGGTCGGGGACCGGGCACTTACTTCCCGCGTCCGCGCCCGCCCACACCCCTGGTGACGCAAGGCGTTGCCGGATCGTTCCCCACCGGCCTGTGGTCCCTGCCCGCGACCCCGTACCCTTGGTCTTTGTGTTCCGTAGCCGTTCCAACGAAGCGAAGGCCCCCACCGACAAGGTGACGGCGGACCTCTCCAAGCAGCCCCGCGACCCCGAGGCCCCCAAGGGCCGGCCCACGCCCAAGCGGAGTGCGGCCCAGACCCAGCGCCGTCGGGCGTCGACCGTGCCGACCGACCGCAAGGAGGCCGCCAAGCGCCAGCGCGAGGTCCGCCGGATCGAGCTGGCCAAGCAGCGCGAGGCGCTCGCCAACGGCGACCAGCGCTATCTGCCGGCCCGCGACCGGGGTCCCGTACGCAAGTTCGTGCGCGACTACGTCGACTCGCGGTTCTGCATCGCCGAGTTCTTCCTGCCGCTCGCCGTGATCATCCTGGTCCTGTCGATGGTCCGGATCGGCAGCCTCCAGAACATCGCGCTGCTGCTGTGGCTCGCCGTGATCGTGCTGATCGTCGTCGACTCCATCGGTCTGGCCTTCCGTCTGAAGAAGCAGCTCAAGGAGCGCTTCCAGGACGAGCCGACCAAGGGCGCGGTGGCGTACGGCCTGATGCGTACGCTCCAGATGCGCCGGCTTCGACTGCCGAAGCCGCAGGTCAAGCGCGGGGAACGGCCCTGAGCACGGACGTCGCCGCCTTCAGCGGCGCCTCCGGCAACTGGCTGCGGGGCCTGGGCGGTCTGCGCAACACCGTGCGCCAGGAGCTCGTGGCCCGTCAGCTCGACGAGCAGATAGCCGGCCGGTTCCCGGTCGGCCAGCGGCTGCGCGTCCTCGACGTGGGTACGGGCCAGGGCACCCAGGCCCTGCGCCTGGCCCGGGCCGGGCACACCGTGACGGGCCTGGAGTCCGACCCGGAGATGCTCCGGGTCGCGCGCGAGGCGCTGCTGACGGAGCCGGAGGGCATCCGCGAGCGGGTCCGCCTCGTCGAGGGCGACGGCAACGAGACCGGCGTCCACTTCCTGCCCGGCTCCTTCGACGTGGTGCTCTGCCACGGGGTGCTGATGTACGTCCGGGAGCCCGACGCGATGCTCGCGGGGCTGGCCCGGATGCTCGCGCCCGGGGGGCTGCTGTCGCTGCTCGTACGGAACGCGGACGCGCTGGCCATGCGGCCGGGGCTGGCCGGGGACTGGGAGGGGGCGCTGGCCTCCTTCGACACCGACGCGTACACCAACCGGCTCGGGCTGTCCGTCCGGGCCGACCGGCTCGACACGTTGACGCGGACGCTGGACGGGATCGCCGCCCCGCTGCACGCCTGGTACGGCGTGCGGGTCTTCACCGACAACGTGCCCAACGACGTGCAGCTGCCCGCGGCCGACGAGCTGGACCGGCTGCTGGCCGCCGAGGACCGGGCCGGGCGTACCGACCCCTACCGGCGGGTCGCCGCGCTGCTCCATCTGTGCGGGGTGCGGGGGTAGTCGGGCAGCGGCGGGGGCCCGGATCGCCGGCCCCCGGTGTCAGGTGAGTCCGGCCCTTTTCACGTCCTCCTTACGTGACCTCTGACGACTCCCGCTCCAAACTGCCCGCCCGGGACACCTGGCGGGCCCTCTACCGCCACTTCCGGCCGCACCGCGCCACCGTCGCCCTCGGCGCGCTGCTGACCCTCGCCGGGTCCGCCACCGGGCTCGCCCAGCCGCTCGCCGCCAAGGCCCTGGTGGACCGGCTCGGCGGGGACGAGCCGATCGCGGGCGTGCTCGTCCTGCTCACCGCGCTCGTGGTGCTGGGCACGGTCGTCGAGTCGTGCGGGGCGTACGTCCTGGAGCGCACCGCCGAGTCCGTCGTCCTCGCCGCCCGGCGCTCCCTCATCGGCCGGCTGCTGCGGCTGAGGCTGCCCGAGGTCGAGCGGCTGCCCCCGGGCGACCTGATGTCCCGGGTGACCTCCGACACCACCCTGCTGCGGGCCGTCACCACCCAGTCCGTGGTCTCGGCGGCCACCGGCGGCCTCACCTTCCTCGCGACGATCGCGATGATGGCGTACATGGACGCCGTACTGCTCGGCGTGACGCTCGGCGTGATCGTCCTGATCGGCTCGGCGGTGGCCCTGGTGATGCCGCAGATCGCCCGGTCCACCGCGCGGGCCCAGGAGTCGGTGGCCGAGATATCCACCGTCCTGGAGCGGGCGTTCGGCGCGTTCCGCACGGTCAAGGCCTCCGGCGCCGAGGAGCGCGAGACGGCGGTGGTGGACGCCGCCGCCGAGGAGGCCTGGCGGCACGGGGTGCGCTCGGCCAAGTGGCAGTCGGTGGCCGGGACTTCGGTCGGCCTCGCGGTGCAGGTGTCGTTCCTGTCGGTGCTCGGCATCGGCGGCGCCCGGGTCGCCTCGGGGGCGATCTCGGTATCGACGCTGGTGGCGTTCCTGCTGTTCCTGTTCTATCTGATCGATCCCGTCTCCCGGCTGGTGCAGGCCGCCACGCAGTACCAGGTGGGCTCGGCCGCGATCGCCCGGATCGAGGAGGCCGAGCGCCTGGAGACCGAGGTGTCCGCGGCGCCGTCCGCCGCGCCCGCCGCCACCGGGCCCGCCCCGGTGGTCTTCGACGAGGTGACCTTCCGCTACCGCGACGACCTCCCGTACGTCCACCACGGTGTCTCCTTCGAGGTGCCCGGCGCCGGGATGACCGCCTTCGTGGGGCCCTCGGGCGCGGGCAAGACGACCGTCTTCGCGCTGATCGAGCGGTTCTACGAGGCGACCGGCGGCCGGGTCCTGATCGACGGCCGGGACGTGCGCGACTGGCCGCTGGCCGAACTGCGCGCCGCCATCGGCTACGTCGAGCAGGACTCCCCCGTGCTGGCCGGGACCGTCCGCGAGAACCTCGTCTTCGGCGCCCCGGACGCCACGGACGAGGACATCGCCGACGTCCTCGTACGGGCGAAGCTGGACACGCTGGTAGAGCGGCTCCCGGACGGTCTGGACACCGTGGTCGGACACCGGGGCTCCAAGCTGTCGGGCGGCGAGCGGCAGCGGGTGGCGATCGCGCGGGCGCTGCTGCGGCGGCCGAGGCTGCTGCTCCTGGACGAGGCGACCTCGCAGCTGGACGCGGTCAACGAGCTGGCGCTGCGGGACGTGGTGGCCGAGGCCGCGCGGCAGACCACGGTCCTGGTGGTGGCGCACCGGCTGTCCACCGTGACGCTGGCGGACCGGATCGTGGTCATGGAGGCGGGGAAGGTACGGGCGGTGGGCACCCACGCGGAGCTGGTGGCCGGGGACCCGCTCTACGGGGAGCTGGCGGCGACCCAGTTCCTGGCGACGGCCTGATCCGCGTTCCCGGCCTGATCCGTGTCCCCGGCCTGATCCGTGTTCCCGGCGGCGGCCAGTGCGCCGATCGGGCCGTCCCGACCTGTTCGGACCGTCGCGGGGGGCCTCCGTCCGGGGCCGCGGCGATACTGCGGAACATGGATGCATCCGTGACCCGCGGCCGGGTTCGCCGGCTGCTGCTCCCCGTGACGGCGGCCTTCGCCACGGCCGCCCTGCTGGCCGGCTGCTCCGGCGCCGGCTCCGGTGGTGCGCACTCCTCCCCGGCGCGGGCCGATGTGGCCGCACCGAGGAAGGCCGAGGCGCCGCGCAGGGCGGACGGCGGCGGCCTCCAGGCCGACTACGAGAGGGTGATCAAGGACGTACTGTCGTCGGTCGTCCAGATCGACGCGGCCAACAGCCTGGGCTCCGGCGTCGTCTACGACACCCAGGGGCACATCGTCACCAACGCCCATGTGGTGGGCGGCGAGAACACCTTCAAGGTCTCCACCGCCACCGGCGGCGGCGCGATCGGGGCCAGGCTGGTGGCGGCCTATCCCGAGCAGGACCTCGCCGTGATCAAGCTGGACTCGGTGCCGAAGGGGCTCAGGCCGGCCAGGTTCGGCGACTCCGCGAAGGTGGAGATGGGCCAGATCGTGCTGGCCATGGGCTCACCGCTGGGGCTGTCCAGCAGCGTCACCCAGGGCATCGTCTCGGCGACCGGCCGCACGGTCACCGAGAGCCGGGCGGGCGGCGGGACCGGCGCCACCATCGGCAACATGGTGCAGACGTCGGCGGCGATCAACCCCGGTAACAGCGGCGGCGCGCTGGTCAACCTGGACAGCGAGGTCATCGGCATCCCGACGCTGGCGGCGACCGACCCGGACATGGGCGGCAGCGCGGCCCCCGGCATCGGTTTCGCCATCCCGGTCTCGATGGTGCGGACCGTCGCGGACCAGATCATCAAGAGCGGCAAGGTGACCGACTCCGGGCGGGCGGCGCTGGGCGTGACCGGGCGTACGGTCGTCGACTCCGGCTACCGGCCCGCGGGCGTCGCCATCGTCGAGGTGAAGCGGGGCGGGGCGGCCGACAGGGCGGGGCTGCGGGCCGGGGACATCATCACCCGGCTCGGGGAGACCGACATCGGCACGATCACCTCCCTGTCGGAGGCGCTGGCCGCGGCCAAGCCCGGCCAGACCGTCCAGGTGACCTACAGCCGCGGCGGATCGGTGAAGACCGCGACGGTCACCCTCGGCGAGATCTGAGACGGCGGGGGCGGGGCGGCCGGAGCCGCGACAGGCAGGATCCGGGACGGCGGCGGCCGGGGCGGCAGGAGCCGAGACGGCAGGAGTTGAGACGGCACCGGCCGGGAGCCGGTACGGGCGGATCCGGGCCGGGCGGATCCGGGTCGCCGTCCGGTACCAGGCTCGCCGGCAGGCCCCGTACACACGCCCCGCGCGCGGCGGGGGGGGGGGGGGGGGGGGGGGGGGGGGGGGGGGGGGGGGGGGAGGGGGGGGGGGGGGGGGGGGGGGGGGGGGGGGGGGGGGGGGGGGGGG